>NZ_VFTK01000012.1:0-173718 GCF_006439495.1 Mesorhizobium sp. B3-1-8 | reverse complement strand
ATCGGCGGATCCTTTTGGCGAAGAATCCTCCAATCAAATCACTTCAAGCCGTCCTCACCCTTGCGTCGTGTACTGTGGAGCGGATTCAGGCGACGCGCTTTAAGGCTTTGTTTTCATGCATGTCGTTATCGCAAAACCGCTGCACACTTTTGCGCGACACGCATTAGCGATCCTCGAAACCGGTCAGCACGCCGACGGCGTTGATGCCGATCTCTTCGACGGCGTAGCCGCCCTCCATGACGAACAGCGTGGGCAGGCCGAGCCTGGCGATGCGGCGGCCGATCTTGGGATAGTCCTCGCTCTTCAGCTTGAACTGGCTGATCGGATCCTTCTCGAAAGTGTCGACGCCGAGCGAGACAATGACGACATCGGGGGCGTAGGCCGCGAGCCTGGCGCAGGCGTCCTCCAGCGACGCGCTCCAGCCCTCCCAGTTGGTGCCGAAGGGCATCGGGTAATTGACGTTGAAACCTTCGCCTTCGCCTTCGCCGCGCTCGTCGGCATGACCGAGGAAGAAGGGATACTCGACCATCGGGTCGCCATGCAGGTTGAGGACCTGGATGTCGCCGCGGCGATAGAAGATCTCCTGCGTGCCGTTGCCGTGATGGTAGTCGACATCGAGGATCGAGACGCGTTTGGCGCCCTGGTCGCGATACCACTGCGCGACGACGGCGGCGTTGTTGATGAAGCAGTAGCCGCCCATGAAGGCGGCGCCGGCGTGATGGCCGGGCGGGCGGCAGAGCGCGAAGGCGGTGCGCTCGCCGCCCTTGACCAGTGCGGCGGCGGTCAGCGCGACGTCATAGGAGGACTTGATCGCCGCCCAGGTGCCTTCGACGAAGGTGGCGCCGGCGTCGAAGGAATAATAGCCGAGCAAGGCATCGACGCGCTTCGGCGGCACGTCGCCGCGCAGGCCGCGCGTCGGCCAGGTGAAGCCCATGGCCGAGCCCTTGAAGCCGGCGGCAACCCATTGCGGCCATACCGTCGGCAGGAAATCGATGTAATGGGCTTCATGCACGCGTTTGGCGGCGGCGAGGTCGTGCTCGGTCGGTCCGATGATCGGCCCGAGCTTCTCGCTCTCCACCCGCGCCCTGATGAATTCGGCCCGCGACGGCTTCTCGAAACCCGGCACGATCGCCGATGTGACCAGTTCCATCTGGCCTGAATGGCCGGCATGAAGCGGCGAATAGACAGTTTTCATAGAAATTCCCCTGGAAGTGCGAAATCAGTTGGAGGTGCGAAATTCAGTCGAGATTGAGATGGGGGGTCACCAGAGCGAGCCACATGGCTTCCACATCGTCCTCGATGAGGTCGAATGTCCTGCGGTCCTTCTTCAGCCCGACAAGCCGGCAGACATGGCCGACTTCCATCATCAGCACGCCGAGCCGGCTGGCGATCTTGTCTTCGAGAGTCGGATTCACATGCTGCAGCCACGCGGCGTAGAGGGCGATGATCTCCTTGTCATATTCGTCCTGGATCGGCCTCAGGTCGGCATTGCCGGATATGGCCTCGATCACCGGCATCAACGTGGCGTTGTCGAGATAGAGCCTGGACGTGTCGATGAAGAGCTTGCGCACTTCGCGCCGAAATTCGTCGCGGTCGGTTGGCCGGGGGACGTCGATGCGCTTCTGGATGACCTCAGGAAAAGACGACAGCCAGCGCCGGGCCAGGTCCAGAAGAATGGCCTCCTTGTTGGGAAAGTACTGATAAACCGAACCGACCGACAAGCCCGCGCGCTGCGCGATGGCGAGCGTCGTCGGCGTTCTGGTTCCTTGCTCGCGCGTCAGGATCAGCGCCGCGTCTAGAATCCTGTCGACCACCTTGCTTGACCGTTGCTGCCGCGGCTGCTTGCGCGGTTCGAGCGCTATCTTGGTCTTGCGGTCGAGACTGCGCTTCACTGCTCGTTGCCCCCATTCCCCGCTCGGCCTCACCATCGGCGCGCGGTGCAGTCCACTATACATTCCAGATTCCGGCTGTTGACAAACGCGAATAAACAGTCGCATTCTTTATCCACGCTGTCTTCCACGATAACAAGGGGAATTTCGAAGACGGCGCACCGGCATCGGCTTTTGTTCACGGCGTCGCCCGGTGGAGCGGCGGCTCGTCGGACGTGGCGTTGTCGGTCCCTCAGCAAAATGTGGAGTCGCGATGTCGGTTGCGGATGGTGGTGCGGATCTGGTGGTCGTCAACGGCCGAGTGCTGACCATGGACGATGACAATCCCGCCGCCGAGGCTGTTGCCGTCAAGGACGGCGTCATCATTGCCATCGGCGACCGCGCTTCCATCGAAGAGCTCAAGGGACCGGCGACAAAGGTTGTCGACGCCCAGGGCGGCTCCGTCCTGCCAGGCTTCATCGAAGCGCATATGCATCTCTTCGGCGGCGCGGCCGAGCTCGATAACCTGCATCTGGCGGGCGTGCACGGCTTCGACGCGCTGCGCGATGCGATCCAGGATTTCGCCGCCAGGCGCCCGGACGCCAGGCTCCTGATCGGGGCCGGCGTCGACTACGCGATCCTGCCGGAGCCGGTGACGCGCCACGATCTCGACCGCATCATTCCCGACCGTCCCTTCGCCATGTCGGCTTCGGACCACCACACGATGTGGGCGAACACCAAGGCGCTGGAAGAGGCTGGGCTGCTGCATGGCAGGCTGGTCGGACAGGGCAACGAGATCGTCATGGGCGCCGACGGACTTGCCGCGGGCGAGCTGCGCGAAGGCGAGGCCTTCGGGCCGCTCCTCGACCATTACGGGGCAAACCGGACGCGGCTTGGCCTCGAGGGCGCCGAGCCAGATCCTTATCCTTCGGCGAAGGAACTGGCGGCCGATCGCGACCTGATGCATCGCGGCCTTGAATGGTGCGCCAAGCATGGCATCACCTCGATCCAGAACATGGACGGCAATCTCTACCAGCTCGAGCTGCTGGCCGGGCTGGAAAAAGAGGGACGGCTGCTTTGCCGCACCAAGATCCCGTTCCACTTCAAGAATTTCATGAAGCTGGACATGCTGGAAAAAGCCTCGCGGATGGCCGCGAGCTACAATTCGGAATGGCTGTCGTCCGGCATGGTCAAGGTCTTCTATGACGGCGTGCTGGATTCCTGGACGGCGGTGATGGTCGACGACTATGCCGACCGTCCCGGATGGCGCGGCGAACCACTGTTTTCGCCGGAGCATTTCGCCGAAGTGGCAGTCGAGACCGACAGGCGCGGCCTGCAGATCGCCGTGCATTCGATCGGCGACGGCGCTGTGAGGGCGGTGCTCGACGGCTACCAAGCGGCGCTGAAGAAGAACGGCAGGCGCGACAGCCGGCATCGCATCGAGCATATCGAGGTGATCACGGCCTCCGACGTGCCGCGCTTCGCCGAACTCGGCGTTCTGGCGTCGATGCAGCCGGCGCATCCGCCGGGCGCGCTGAACTTCCCGATGGAGCCGACGATCTCGCGCATCGGCCGCGACAAGTGGGCGCTGAGCTATGCCTGGCGCACGCTGAAAAATGCCGGCGCGCGCGTCGTGTTCGCATCCGACTGGCCGGTTTCGCCGGTCGATCCGATCCTGTCCATCCAGGCGGCAGTGATGCGCAAGCCTTGGGCAGAAGGCATGCCGGACCAGAGCTTCTCGCTGCAGGAAGCAATCGAGGGCTACACCGTCGAGGGCGCCTATGCGGAGTTCATGGAAGATCGCAAGGGTCGCCTCAAAACCGGATATCTCGCCGATATCGTCGTTTTGTCGGCTGATATCGAGGCGACCGCGCCGGAAGCGCTGCACACCGTGCGTCCGGTGACCACCATCTGCGGGGGCAAGATCACCTACCAAGCCTAACGATGGCATAGGAATTGCTTAATTGAATAGGGACTCGGATCGAGTCACTGCTCCGCAGTTGCCAAGCCGACCGGCTTGTGGTGACAATCAAACAGGAACACACCTGCCGACAAGAGCAGGCTCTCTCAATGGGGTAATCGTGCCGGAACAACCGGGTAAGAACGCGATTGAAGTTCGCGGTGTTCGCAAGGTCTTTGGCACCGGCGAAAACCAGGTAGCCGCTCTCGACACGGTGTCGGTGTCGATCCGCGAAAACGAGTTTTTCACTTTGCTCGGCCCGTCCGGATGCGGAAAGACGACGCTGCTGAGATTGATTGCCGGCTTCGATTTCCCGACCGCCGGCGAGATACTGCTGCACGGGCGCGACATCGCGCCGCTGCCGCCCTTCAAGCGCCCGGTCAACACTGTCTTCCAAAGCTACGCGCTCTTCCCGCACATGACGGTGGCGCAGAATATCGGCTTCGGGCTGGAAATGCTCGGCAAGCCGAAAGGAGAGACCGAAGCGCGCGTCGCCCAGATGCTGAAGCTGGTCAAGATGGAGGCGCTGAAGGCGCGCCGCACCAGCCAGATTTCGGGCGGCCAGCAGCAGCGCGTGGCGCTGGCCCGGGCGCTGGCGCCGCAGCCGAAGGTGCTTTTGCTCGACGAGCCGCTTTCTGCTCTGGACTACAAGCTGCGCAAGGAAATGCAGATCGAATTGAAGCGGCTGCAGAACGAAACCGGCATCACCTTCATCTTCGTCACCCATGACCAGGAAGAAGCGCTGACCATGTCCGACCGCATTGCGGTCATGTCGGCCGGCAAGATCCTGCAGGTCGGCACGCCGCGCGACATCTACGACCGGCCGGCCGAACGCTTCGTTGCCGACTTCATCGGCGAAACCAATTTCCTGCCTGGCACTGTGGTGTCGAAAAAGCCCGGCGTGGCGACGGTCAAGTTCGCCAGCAACGCGACGATCGCCGCGGGCTATCCGGAAGGCTTCGATCCGACCGGCGAGGTGACGCTGGTGGTGCGGCCCGAGCACGCCGACCTGGTACCCGATCCGGCCAAGGGCACGGTCGCCGGGACGCTCTCCAACATCGTCTATTTCGGCACCGACACGCATTATCATGTCAAGCTCGACGGCGGCGAGAACTTCATCGTGCGCCACCAGAACAGCCGCTCGGCGCCGGTCACCTACGAGACCGGCGCGAAGGTCGGCATCCAGTTCGAGGAGGACGCCGCCCGCGTCCTGAAAGACTGATGACGACAGCCACGCTCTCCCCGACCACGCTCTCCAACGCCGCGTTGTTCGAAGCCCAGGCGGTGAAAACCAGCGCGCGGCGCAACCGGCTGCTGTCGCTGCCAGCGCTGATCATCATCGGCATATTCGGCGTGCTGCCGCTCCTCATCATCTGCGTCTATTCGTTCCTGGTCGCCGCGCCCTATGGCGGCGTGCAGTGGCAGTTCTCGACCGATGCCTATCTGAACTTCCTGTTCCAACGGGACATTTTCGACGACACGCTGCAGTTCACGTCGGATTTCCTGATCATCTACCTGCGCTCCTTCCTGTTCGCGGTGGTGACGACGGTGATCTGCCTGCTGCTCGGTTTCCCGACCGCCTATTTCATGGCCACCCGGCCGCCGGCGCAGCGCAACTGGTGGGTGCTTCTGATCACCATCCCGTTCTGGTCGAACCTTCTGGTCCGCACGCTGGCGATCATGTTCATCATCCGCGACGAGGGCCTGATCAACAACGCGCTGCTGGCGCTCGGCGTGATCGATAAGCCGATCACGATGCTCTACACCAATTTCGCCATCCAGCTTGGCCTGCTCTACGCCTTCCTGCCGTTCATGGTGCTGCCGCTCTATTCGAGCCTGGAGAAACTCGACTTCCGGCTGATCGAAGCCGCGTATGATCTTTACGCGACGCGCCGGCAGGTGCTGTGGCGGGTGATCATCCCGATGTCGAAGCCCGGCATCATCGCCGGCTGCCTGCTCGTCTTCATCCCGGCGCTCGGCGCCTATGTGACGCCGCTGATCCTGGGCGGCGGCGTGCACCTGATGATCGGCGATCTCATCGCGCAGCAATTCGGCTCGGGGCGCAACTGGCCGCTCGGCTGCGCGCAGGCGCTGATCCTGATGGCGGCGGTGCTGGTCGCGCTGTTCTTCTATGTCCGCAACACGTCGGGGAAAGTGCAGCATGGCTGAGCCCCGCGTCATGGACATCAAGGACCAGCCGGGCTTCCGCTCGATCGCCATCATCTGCCTGCTGGTGCTCTACGTGCCGGTGCTGATCCTGATGATCTTCTCGTTCAACAGCGGCTCGCTGGTCACGCATTGGGAAGGCGTCACGCTCAACTGGTACGGCAGCGCGCTGCGCAACGAGGAGTTCCACAGCGCGGCGCGCAACACGCTGATCATCTCGGTGACCGCGACGATCGTTTCGACGATCTGCGCGACGCTTGCAGCCATCGGCATGACGCGGGTGAAACCGTGGCGCGGCTTGGCGGCCGCTTTCATGGTCATCAACCTGCCGCTGATGGTGCCGGAGATCATCACGGCGGTGGCGACGCTTTCCTTCTTCGCGTTGATCGCCGGCACGCTCGGGCTCAATTTCGGCATCGGCAATCTGATCCTCGCCCACACCGTGTTCTGCATCCCCTTCGCCTATATGCCGATCAGGGCGCGGCTGGAGGACATGGACCTGACGCTGGAATATGCGGCGGCGGACCTCTATGCGACGCCGTGGAATGCGTTCAGGCGCATCACGCTACCGCTGCTGGTCCCCGGCATCATGTCGGGCGCGGCACTTGCCTTCATCGTTTCCTTCGACGATTTCACCATCACGCAGCTCGTCGCCGGCCCGGGCCAGACGACGCTGCCCCTCTATATCTGGAACCAGATCCGACGACCGATGACGCCCGAGATCAACGCCATCTCCACCATCCTGCTCCTGGTGTCGATCCTGTTCGTCTCGGTCTCGTTCCTGATCGCGCGACGGCGCGCAAAATGACCACGGGCTCCAACACAACAATGGGAAGGCAAGGAGAACATAAAATGTCTGCAAAACTGATGGCGGCCGTTTCCGCGGCCGTTCTGCTATCGGCAGTGCCAGCGCTCGCCGACGGCGAACTGCATATCTACAACTGGGGCGACTACACCAACCCGAAGCTGATCGAAAAGTTCGAGAAGCAGTACAATGTCAAGGTGACGCTGGACGACTACGATTCCAACGAAACCATGCTGTCCAAGGTGCGTGCCGGCAATTCCGGTTACGACATCGTCGTGCCGTCGGACTATACCGTGAAGATCATGGTCGAAGAGGGCCTGCTCGAAAAGACCGAGCCCAACGCGATGCCGAACGGCAAGAACATCGATCCGCGCTTCGTCGACGTCTATTGGGACTCCGGCCGGCACTACACCGCACCGTGGCAGTTCGGCACGACGGCGTTCTCGGTCAACATGGACAAGTTCAAGGGCGACATCAACACGCTGGCGATCCTGTTCAACCCGCCGGACGAGCTCAAGGGCCAGATCAATGTGCTCGACGACGTCAACACCGTCATGCACGCGGCCGAGCGCTATGCCGGCGTGCCGCGCTGCGGCGCCGACAAGGCCAACCTGAAGAAGGTCAACGACATACTGATGGCCGCCAAGCCGTCGTGGAAGACCTTCAGCTACGATACCATCACCAAGATCACCTCCGGCGACGTCATCGTGTCGGAGCAGTGGAACGGCGCCAGCTACCGCTCGCGCCAGAAGATACCGGCGATCAAGTACGCCTATCCGAAGGAAGGCATCGAAGGCTGGATGGACAATGTCGCGGTGCTGAAGGGCGCCAAGAACCTCGACAACGCCAAGCTGTTCCAGGACTTCGTCATGGCGCCCGAGAACGCGGCGTTGATCTCGGAGTTCGCCGGCTACGACAATGGCATCGCCGGCAGCCACAAATTCCTGCCTACGGAATTCGCCAACTCGCCGGAAATCAGCCCTCCGGCCGGCTCGCCGACGCCGGAATTCGTGCCGCCATGCTCGCCGGACGTGGTGGAGATCTACAACAAGATCTGGACCAACCTGCGCAAATAATTTTGCCGGAACGCATGAAGGAGGGGAGGCTCCGGCCTCCCTTTCTTGTGTCTGCCGGGAGGACACTATGACATCTTATCGCAACTCCGAGCCGCGGCCGCCGATCATGCAAGGCTCGCCGCCGAAGCTGGTGCCGCCGAAGCTCGATTGGGACCGGCCGCCGTGGAACCGCTGGGCCTTCCAGCACATCCGCGAATTCCTGCCGACGGTCGAGGTCTGGCGCGGCAGCGGCCATCGCCATCGCCTGGAGCGCAACGAAGTCGACCTCGATGGGTTGGCTGTCGTGGACAGCAACGGAGCGCCGACGACGCTCGCCGGCTTGCTCGACGAAACCTATGCCGACGGTTTCCTGGTGCTGAAGGACGGCAAGATCGCCTATGAGCGCTATTTCAACGGCATGGACGAGCGCAAGCTGCATCTGTCGCAGTCGATGGCGAAGTCGGTCACCGGCGCGGTGTGCGGCATCCTGGTCGGGCGCGGCCTGATCGATCCCGGCAAGCTGGTCACCGATTATCTGCCGGAACTCGGCGAGACCGGCTGGGGCGGCGCCACCGTGCAGCACGCGCTCGACATGACGACGGGCGTGCGCTTTTCCGAGGAATACACCGACCGCTATTCCGAGATCGGCCAGGTCGATGTCGCGACCGGCTGGAAGCCGATCCCGCCGGGCAGCGATCCGGACTTCGCCTGGCCGTCGCACCTGTTCGAGCTGATCCTGCGGCTGAAGGACAGAGTGCGCCCGCATGGCGAGGCCTTCGAATACCGTTCGATCGAGACCGACGTGCTCGCCTTCATCATGGAACGGATGAGCGGCAAGCGCCTGGCGCAGCTCGTCTCGGAAGAACTCTGGCAGAAGCTCGGCGCCGACGAGAGCGCCTGCTTCACCGTCGACAGCGCCGGCTACGCGCTGGCCGATGGCGGCTTCAACGCGACGCTGCGCGACTATGGCCGCTTCGGACAACTGATCCTCGACAATGGCGGCGGCGTGATCCCGGCCGAGTGGATCGAGACGACGCGCATCGGCAAGCATGGGCCGAATTTCAGCCCGAGCCTGCCGGACGGCAGCTACCGCAACCAGTTCTGGATCGAGGATTCGCGCTCGCGCTCGCTGATGTGCCGCGGCGTGTTCGGCCAATTGATCCATATGAGCTGGGAACACAGGATGGTCGTGGTGAAGCTTTCGACCTATCCGGATTTCGTCAACTCCGCCTATACGGTGGCGACGCAGAAGGCGGTGCACGCCATCGCCGCCGCGCTGGCCTGAAACCGCAAGTAAAATCCGGGAGAGTGTCATGACCGGCAAGACCGCGTTCGAGGCCCAGTACGGCTTTGCCCGCAAGGATGTGCGGCTCGAAACCTGGCGGCTGGCACCGTTCAACCGATGGTCCTTCCAGAATGTCGGCGAACTGGTGCCAAGCGCGCATGTCGCGGCGGCGCCCGGCGGCGAGGAGGAGGCGAAATCGCTCGGCGCATTGCTTGAGGAAAAGATACCGCTCGCCGGCGGCAGCGAAACCGTCGAGAGCTTCCTGAAGCGTTCCGACACGGACGGGCTGACGATCCTCAAGGCGGGCAAGCTGATCGGCGACTGGTCGGCGCCGCATATGCCGTTCGGAGCCCGCCACATCATCTTTTCGATCAGCAAGTCGGTGACGGCGATCCTCGCAGGCATATTGGAAAGCGAAGGATTGTTCGACCCCAGCGCGCCGGTTACAGAATACATTCCCGAAGCCAGGGGCTCGGCCTATGGCGATGCGAGCGCGCGCAACGTGCTCGACATGACGGTCAGCCTCGATTTCGAGGAAGCCTATCTCGATCCGGAGAGCGCTTTCGCCCGCTACCGCCGCTCGACGTTGTGGAACCCCGGCGGCGGGTCGGAGAGCCTCGCGGCGTTCCTCATGACGATCCAGCGCCTTGCCGAGCCGCACGGGCAGACCTATCGCTACCGCTCGCCCAATTCCGATGTGCTCGGCATCCTGGTCGAGCGCGCTTCCGGCAAGCGCGTCAGCCAATTGCTCAGCGAGAAACTGTGGCAGCCGCTCGGTGCTGGAAGCGAAATGTCGGTGACGGTCGACATGGAAGGCACGGCGCGCACCGCCGGTGGCATGTCGATGACGCCGCGCGACCTTGCCCGTATCGGCGAGATGGTGCGGCAGGGCGGCACGGCCAATGGCCGCCGCATCGTCCCGGAAGCCTGGGTGCGCGACACGGTCGCCACCGGCGGCAGCCATGAAGCCTGGCAGCGCGGCACGATGGCGTTCCTGCTCCCGAAGGGGCGCTACCGCAACAAATGGTACCAGACCGGCAATGACAGCGGCGCCTTCTGCGGCATCGGCATCCACGGCCAGTGGCTCTACGTCAATCCGAAGGCGGAAGTGGTCATCGCCAAGATGTCGTCGCAGCCGGAGCCGGTGGACGACAAGCTCGATGAGGACATCGTGGCGTTCCTCGAGGCGTTGAGCGGGATAGCCTGATCCGGCCTAGCGGCCGCGCTCAGCGTCTTTCCTGTGGACCTTCCTTGCTGGATGAAGCCGGCGCGGTTGGCGCGGCCGGCATCCCGGCCTATGGTCGCCGCTCTTTTCTGCAGGGACCAGCATGGCATCGGACATCAAACGCATCGCAGCAATCATCGCGGCCGAGATCGGCGCGCGGCCGGAGCAGGCGGCGGCGGCAATCGGGCTGCTCGACGAAGGCGCGACAGTCCCCTTCGTCGCGCGTTACCGCAAGGAGGTCACCGGCGGGCTCGACGACACCCAATTGCGCGACCTTTCCGAGCGGCTCGGCTATCTGCGCGAGCTCGACGCACGGCGCGAGACGATCGTCAGCTCGATCCGAGAGCAGGGCAAGCTGACCGAGGAGCTGGAAGCCAAGATCGCCGCGGCCGCCACAAAGGCGGAGCTCGAGGACATCTATCTGCCCTATAAGCCGAAGCGGCGCACCAAGGCTGAAATCGCCAAGGAGCGTGGGCTTGGGCCGCTCGCCGAGGCGATCCTGGCCGACCGTTCGGCGGTGCCGGCCGAGCTTGCGCTCGCCTATGTCACGGACGAGGTGGCCGACGCCAAGGCGGCGCTCGAAGGCGCGCGCGACATCCTGTCGGAGCAGTTCGCCGAAAATGCCGATCTGGTCGGCAAGCTGCGCGCCTATATGAAGGAACGCGCCTTCCTGCGCGCAAAAGTCGTCGACGGCAAGCAGGAAGCGGGCGCTAAATTCTCCGACTATTTCGACCATGTCGAGCGCTGGGCGAATGTGCCAAGCCACCGCGCCCTGGCGATGCTGCGCGGTCGCAACGAGGAAGTGCTGTCGCTCGACATCGAGGTCGATGCCGACGATCAATCGCCGGTCAAGCCGGTCGAGCGCATGATCGCCAATGCCTATGCGATCGGCGGCAGCCGGCCCGGCGACAAATGGCTGATGGACGTGGCCGGCTGGACATGGCGGATAAAACTGTCGCTGCATCTGACGCTCGATCTGATGCGCGACCTGCGCGAGCGGGCCGAGGAAGAGGCGATCCATGTCTTTGCCCGCAACCTGAAGGACCTGCTGCTGGCCGCGCCCGCCGGCTCGCGGCCGACCATGGGGCTCGACCCAGGCATCCGCACCGGGGTCAAGGTGGCGGTTGTCGACGGCACCGGCAAGCTGGTGGCGACAACGACTGTCTATCCGTTCCCGCCGAAGAACGACGTGCGCGGCACGCAGGCCGAACTTGCCGCCCTCATCCGCCAGCACAAGGTGGAGCTGATCTCGATCGGCAACGGCACCGGCAGCCGCGAGACCGAAAAGCTGGTTGCCGACATGCTGGCGGACCTGCCGGCCGGTGCCGGACCGAAGCCGCTCAAGGTCATCGTCAGCGAGGCCGGCGCCTCGGTCTATTCCGCTTCGGCCACGGCAGCGGCGGAATTCCCGGGCCTGGATGTCTCGCTGCGCGGCGCGGTGTCCATCGCCAGGCGCCTGCAGGATCCGTTGGCCGAGTTGGTCAAGATCGAGCCGAAGTCGATCGGCGTCGGCCAATATCAGCACGATGTCGACCAATACCGGCTCGGCCGTTCCCTGGAAGCGGTGGTCGAGGACGCGGTGAACGCCGTCGGCGTCGACCTCAATACGGCGTCGGCGCCGCTGCTGGCACGCGTTTCAGGCCTTGGCCCATCGCTTGCCGAAGCGATCGTCGCGCATCGCGACGCGACCGGGCCGTTCGCCAGCCGCAAGGACCTGCTCAAGGTGGCGCGGCTCGGACCTCGCGCGTTCGAGCAATCCGCCGGCTTCCTGCGTATCGCCAATGGCAGCGAGCCGCTCGACGCCTCGTCGGTTCACCCGGAAGCCTATGGCGTGGCCAAGAAGATCGTTGCCGCCTGCGGCCGCGACGTGCGCGCCCTGATGGGCGACAGCGCAGCGCTCAAGGCGCTCGACCCGCGCGTCTTCGTCGACGAGCGTTTCGGCCTGCCGACGGTGCGCGATATCATCGCCGAGCTGGAAAAGCCCGGACGCGACCCGCGCCCAGGCTTCAAGACCGCGACCTTCGCGGAAGGCGTCGACGACATCAAGGATTTGAAGCCCGGCATGCTGCTGGAAGGCACCGTCACCAATGTCGCGGCCTTCGGCGCCTTCGTCGACATCGGCGTGCACCAGGACGGTCTGGTGCACGTCTCGCAATTGGCCGACCGTTTCATCAAGGACGCGCATGAGGTGGTGAAGGCTGGCGACGTGGTGAAAGTGCGCGTCGTCGATGTCGACATCAAGCGCAAGCGCATCGCGCTATCGATGCGCAAGGATGGCGGCGAGGGCGGAGCGCCGAGAGGCACACGCGACAATGGCGGCGGCAAATCGCCACCGCGTTCGCCGGTGTCGCAGCGCCAGCCGGAGCGGCCGTCGCAGGGCGCGTTCGGCGCGGCATTGGCCGAGGCGATGAAGCGCAAGTAGCTACCAGGCGAGGACAGACGGCTCCTTGCCGATCTGACCCAACAACCAGTCGCGAAAACTGGCGACCGGCGGATAACCGCGCTTGTCGTGCGGCACGACGAGATAATAGGCGCTGCGGCTTTGCATCGGCCGGCCTGGCGCCGGCACCAGCTGGCCGCGCTGCAGTTCGCCGGCGATCAGGATTTCCGGCAACAGCGCGACGCCGAGCCCGGCCATGCAGGCTTGGGCGACGGTGCCGAACTGCTCGAACTGCATGCCGGGACCGGTCGGCGCCTCGAGCCCCTCATGCTCGAACCATTCGCTCCAGGCGCCGGGGCGCGTTGCCATATGCAGCAGCGGCATGCGGCCGATATCGGCCGGCTTGGCGATGGCGCGGGTGGCCAGGAATTCGGGCGAAACCACAGGCATCACGGTTTCGCGCACCAAAAGCGTGCAGTCGGCCTCCGGCCAGTCCGGCATGCCGTGATGAATGGCGGCGTCCAAGCGTTCGCGGGCGAAATCGAACCGTCCGATGCGGGTGGCGAAGTTGATGGTGATGTCCGGGTGGCGGGCGACGAAATCCGGAATCAGCGGCATCAGCCAGCGTGTGCCGAAGGTTGGCAGGATCGCGACATTGAGAACACCGCTATGCCGATTGCTCATCAATCCAAGTGCTGCGTCGCGCAGCTGGCCAAGTGCGGAACGCACCGCCTCGGCATAGATCTCGCCCGCGGCCGATAGCCGGACATTGCGGCTGTCACGCTCGAATAGCCGCCGACCGAACTGCCCTTCAAGTAGATTGATCTGGCGGCTGATGGCACCTTGCGTCAGATCGAGTTCGCGGGCGGCTGCCGTGAAGGAGCCGAGGCGCGCCACTGCTTCGAAGGCGGCGAGGGCCGCGGTGTTCGGCAAAAGGCGACGTTGCGCGTTCATGATCCATTACTAACGCTCATTGATCCGTGATGCAATTTTGTTTGATTTTTCGCTGGCACGGGCGGATAAGCCGGGCACACCAAAAAATACCGGGAGCGAGTCATGGCCGCCGAGAAGAATGCCTTCGTGTGGAACGATCCTTTCCTCATCGAGGACCAGCTTTCCGAGGACGAGCGCATGGTGCGCGACGGCGCTGCCGCCTTCGCCGCCGACAAGCTGGCGCCGCGCATCGAGGAAGCCTATGCCGAGGAGAAGACCGAGCCGTCGATCTTCCGCGAGATGGGCGAGGCGGGCCTGCTCGGCATCACCATTCCGGAAGAGTATGGCGGGCTCGGCGCCGGATACGTGACCTACGGATTGGTCGCGCGGGAAGTTGAACGTGTCGACTCGGGTTATCGTTCGATGATGAGCGTGCAGTCCTCGCTGGTCATGTATCCGATCCATGCCTATGGCTCGGAAGCGCAGCGCAAGAAATACCTGCCGAAGCTGGCGTCGGGCGAATGGATCGGCTGCTTCGGCCTCACCGAGCCGGATGCCGGCTCCGATCCGGGCGGCATGAAGACGCGCGCCGAGAAGACCGCGAATGGCTACAGGCTCTCCGGCTCCAAGATGTGGATATCCAACGCGCCGATCGCCGACGTGTTCGTCGTCTGGGCGAAGCTGAAGGGCGATAGCGGCAAGGACGAGATCCGCGGCTTCGTGTTGGAAAAGGGCCTGAAAGGGCTTTCCGCGCCGAAGATCGGCGGCAAGCTCAGCCTCCGCGCCTCGATCACCGGCGAAGTGGTGATGGAAGGCGTCGAGGTCGGCGAGGAAGCGCTGCTGCCCAACGCCAAGGGCCTCGGCGGTCCGTTCGGCTGCCTCAACCGGGCACGCTACGGCATCTCCTGGGGCGCGATGGGCGCCGCTGAGGATTGCTGGCACCGGGCGCGGCAGTATGGCCTCGACAGAAAACAGTTCGGCAAGCCGCTTGCCGGCACGCAGCTGTTCCAGAAGAAACTCGCCGATATGCAGACCGAGATCGCGCTCGGCCTGCAGGGCTCGTTGCGCGTCGGCCGGCTGATGGACGAAGGCAAGATGGCGCCGGAGATGATCTCGATCGTCAAGCGCAACAATTGCGGCAAGGCGCTCCATATCGCCCGTCAGGCGCGCGACATGCATGGCGGCAACGGCATCCAGATCGGCTACCATGTGATGCGCCACGCGCAGAACCTGGAGACGGTCAATACCTATGAGGGCACGCATGACGTGCATGCGCTAATCCTCGGAAGGGCGCAGACGGGTATCCAGGCGTTTTTCTAAGCTGGCAACGCTGCTTAAATTAGGTGCAGCGCAACATCTCTGCTTGGAGAATGGCCAGCATTTATGCCAGGGTTCGGCGACTGAAACGCCGAGCTCCGGGGCACCATGGCAATTCTGGCAGCCGTCCATCACCTGACCCATTACAAATATGACCGGCCGGTGGTGCTCGGTCCCCAGGTGATCAGGCTGCAGCCGGCGCCGCATTCGCGCACCAAGGTGTTCAGCCATTCGCTGAAGGTCGAGCCGGCAAACCACTTCGTCAACCTGCAGCAGGATCCCTACGGCAACTTCCTCGCCCGCTTCGTCTTTCCGGAGCCGGTGACGGAACTGAAGATCGAGGTCGACCTCGTCGCCGACATGACGGTCTACAATCCGTTCGACTTCTTCGTCGAGGAGAGCGCCGAGACCTTTCCGTTCGATTATCCGGAAGAGATCAGGGAAGACCTCGCCATCTACCGGAAACCGGAGCCGACCGGGCCGCTTTTGTCGAAATTTCTGGAGAGCATCGACCGCAGCCCGGCAAACACCGTCAATTTCCTCGTCGACCTCAATGCAAGGCTGCAGCGCGAGATCGCCTATATCGTGCGCATGGAGACCGGCGTGTTCTCACCGGAAGAAACGCTGGCCGCGGCCAAGGGCTCCTGCCGGGATTCGAGCTGGCTCCTGGTGCAGATCCTGCGCAATCTGGGCGTCGCCGCGCGCTTCGTCTCCGGCTATCTGATCCAGCTCAAGCCCGATCTCGTCTCGCTCGACGGACCGCCGGGAACCGCTGTCGACTTCACCGACCTGCATGCCTGGTGCGAGGTTTATATTCCGGGTGCCGGCTGGATCGGTTTCGACCCGACTTCCGGCCTGCTCACCGGCGAAAGCCACGTGCCGCTGGCGGCGACGCCGCATTTTCGCAACGCCGCGCCGATTTCCGGCATGGCGAGCTTCGCCAATGTCGAATTCGGCTTCGACATGCGCGTCGACCGCATCGCCGAGCATCCGCGCATCACCAAGCCATTCTCGGACGAAAGCTGGCAGGCGCTCGATCGATTGGGCGAAAAGGTTGACGCGGTGCTGAAAGACGGCGACGTGCGGCTCACCATGGGCGGCGAGCCGACCTTCGTGTCGATCGACGATTTCGAATCCGCAGAATGGAACACGGCGGCCGTCGGTCCATCCAAACGCGACAAGGCGGACCAGCTCATCCGCCGGCTGCGCGAGCGCTTCGCGCCGGGCGGCTTCCTGCATTACGGCCAGGGCAAATGGTATCCGGGCGAGAGCCTGCCGCGCTGGACCTTCTCGCTCTACTGGCGCGCCGACGGCGAGCCGGTATGGAGCGACCCGTCGCTGATCGCACGCGAAAAGAGTGACGCGAAGGTCGGGCCGCAGCAGGCCGAGAGCCTGCTGACGGCTATCGCCGGCGAGCTCGGCATCGACAGGGCGATGGTCAGCGAGGCCTATGAGGATCCAGGCGAATGGCTGCTCAAGGAAGGCAAGCTGCCGGACAATGTCGATCCGTCCAATTCCAAGCTGGAAGACCCGGAAGAGCGCAGCCGCATGGCGCGCGTCTTCGAGCGCGGGCTGACCAAGCCGTCGGGCTATGTGCTGCCGGTGCAGCGCTGGAACAGCCAGGCCGCCGGACAGCGCTGGCGCTCGGAGAAATGGAAGACGCGGCGCGGCCGGCTGTTCCTGGTGCCGGGCGATTCCCCGGTCGGCTATCGCCTGCCGCTCGGCACGCTGCCTTACGTGCCGCCGGCGCAGTTCCCCTATATCGTGCCGGTCGATCCGTCGCTGCCGCGTGGGCCGCTGCCGGCGCGCGAGGCTATCTTGCCGGGCGCCGCCACGGCGGAGCCTGAAGGCGCCGACGAAATGGCGCGCCGCCAGCAGGCCGTGTCCTTCACCGCCGCGACCGGCCAGCAGGATCGCGTCGAGCAGGAGATCACCGAGATCGGGGGCGCGGTGCGCACCGCGCTTTCGGTCGAGCCGCGCGACGGGCGGCTGTGCGTGTTCATGCCGCCGGTCGAGGCGCTGGAAGACTATCTCGAACTGGTGGCGGCGGCCGAGAACGCGGCCAAGGCCATCGGCCTGCCGGTGCATATCGAGGGTTACGCCCCGCCGCAGGATCCGCGCCTCAACGTCATCCGCGTCGCGCCCGACCCGGGCGTCATCGAGATCAACATCCACCCAGCCGCCAACTGGCGGGATTGCGTGGCGACGACCACGGCAATCTATGAGGAGGCGCGGCAGTCGCGGCTCGGCACCGACAAGTTCATGATCGACGGACGCCACACCGGCACCGGCGGCGGCAACCATGTCGTGGTCGGCGGCGCGACGCCGAACGACAGCCCGTTCCTGCGCCGGCCGGACCTGTTGAAGAGCCTGGTGCTGCAATGGCAGCGGCACCCGTCCCTGTCCTACCTGTTTTCCGGCCTGTTCATCGGCCCGACCAGCCAGGCGCCGCGCATCGACGAGGCGCGGCACGATTCACTTTATGAGCTGGAAATCGCGTTGGCGCAGGTGCCGTATCCCGACAAGGGCGCGGCGCCTTTGCCGTGGCTGGTCGACCGGCTGTTCCGCAACCTTTTGACCGATGTCACCGGCAACACGCATCGTTCGGAAATCTGCATCGACAAATTGTTCTCGCCGGATGGGCCTACCGGGCGGCTGGGGCTGGTCGAGTTCCGCGGTTTCGAGATGCCGCCGAATGCGCGCATGTCGCTCGCCCAGCAATTGCTGGTCCGCGCCATCATCGCCCGCGCCTGGAAAAACCCGCTCGACGGCCGTTTCGCGCGCTGGGGCACCTCGCTGCACGACCGCTTCATGCTGCCGCATTATGTCTGGGCGGATTTCCTCGACGTGCTGGAGGATTTGAAGCTGAACGGTTTCGACTTCCGTCCCGAATGGTTCGCGGCCCAGCTCGAATTCCGCTTCCCGTTCTGCGGCGAGGTAAGCCAAGCCGGCGTCAAGCTGGAATTGCGGCAGGCGCTGGAGCCCTGGCACGTGATGGGCGAGCAGGGCGCCATCGGCGGCACTGTCCGGTTTGTCGACTCCTCGGTCGAGCGACTGCAGGTGCGGACCGAAGGCCTCAATCCGGAGCGCCACGCCATCGTCTGCAACGGCCGCATCGTGCCGATGAAAGTCACCGACAACCGCGAGGCCGCGGTGGCTGGCGTGCGCTTCAAGGCCTGGCAGCCGGCCTCCGGCCTGCATCCGGCCCTGCCGGTCAACACGCCGCTGGTCTTCGACATCTATGATCGCTGGTCAGGCCGCCCGGTCGGCGGCTGTGTCTACCATGTCGCGCATCCGGGCGGGCGCAGCTATGACACCTTCCCGGTCAACGGCAACGAGGCCGAAGCGCGGCGGCTTGCCCGGTTCGAACCGCGCGGTCATACGCCGGGCGGTTATGTGCTGCGTAACGAAGAAGCTTCTGAAGAGTTTCCCATGACCCTTGACCTCAGGCGGCCGGCGAGACTCTGATCGACAATGGCCAAGGGGAATCAGAGACGGGCAGGCGGCAGGCCGCGGGCGCAGGGCCTGCTGGAGCGCTACCGGCCGATCGAAGGCGTCGTCGACGAGATGGTCGACGCGTCGGGCAGCCCGCGTCCGGCCTGGCGCTTCTTCATCGACGCGCTCGACGATCTGGGCGCGGAACGGCTTGGGCAGCGGTTTGCCCGCGCCGACCAGTATCTGCGCGACGCCGGCGTCTATTACCGCGTCTATGAGCAGGCCGGGGCCAATGAGCGGGAATGGCCGCTCGCGCATGTTCCGCTGCTGATCGACGAGAAGGAATGGGCCGAGATCAGTGCCGGCCTCGTCCAGCGCGCCGACCTGTTCGAGGCCATCCTGGCCGACATCTATGGGCCGAACCGGCTGATCGAGAAGGGGATCCTGCCTGCCGGGCTGATCGCGGCGAGCTCCGAATATCTGCGCCCCGTCGCAGGCGTTCGGCCGGCGAGCGGGCATTTCCTGCATATGGTCGCCTTCGAGCTCGGCCGTGGCCCGGACGGGCGCTGGTGGGTGCTGGGCGATCGCGCCCAGGCGCCGTCCGGCGCCGGCTTCGCGCTGGAGAACCGCGTCGCCACCACGCGCGCGCTGTCGGATATCTATGGCGAGATGCATGTGCATCGGCTGGCCGGCTTCTTCCGCCGTTTCCGCGATGCGCTGAACGGCATGGCGAGGGAATCGGGCGGCCGTGTCGCCATCCTGACGCCGGGACCACTCAACGAAACCTATTACGAGCATGCCTATATCGCCCGCTATCTCGGCATCATGCTGCTCGAGGGCGAGGACCTGACCGTATCCGGCGGCAGGCTGATGGTGCGGACGGTTTCAGGCCTGCTGCCGATCGGCGTCCTGTGGCGGCGTCTCGACGCAGCCTTCGCCGATCCGCTGGAGCTCAGGCCGGACTCGCAGATCGGCACGCCCGGGCTGGTCGAGGCGATCCGGCGCGGCTCTGTTTCGGCCGTCAATGCGCTGGGTTCCGGCCTGGTGGAAACGCGGGCCTTGCTTTCCTTCCTGCCCAGGATCGCGCGGGAACTGCAAGGTGAAGATCTGTCGTTGCCGAACGTTGCCACTTGGTGGTGCGGGCAGCAGAACGAACGCGACCACGTGCTTGCCAACATCGACCATATGGTGGTCGGCCCGGCGCTGTCGACGCGGCTCGCCTTCGAGGATGATGGCGCGACCAGCCTCGGTTCGGCGCTTTCGGCGGGGGAACGGGCGGAGCTTGTCGCGCGGATCGAAGCCGACGGCGCCGGCTTTGTCGGCCAGGAAGCGGTGACACTCTCGACCACGCCGGTGTTCGTCGGCGGTGTGCTTGAGCCGCGCCCCGCCAGTCTGCGCGTCTATCTGGCGCGCACGCCGGAAGGCTGGACGGTGATGCCCGGCGGCTTCGCCCGGGTCGGCTTCTCGCTCGACCCGACGGCGATCGCCATGCAGCGCGGCGGCCAGGCGGCCGATGTCTGGGTGGTCAGCGACAGGCCGGTCGAGCGCGAGACATTGTTGCCGCAAGAGCATGACGGCTTCACCCGCACCATGCCCGGCAGCCTGCCCAGCCGCGCGGCGGAGAACCTGACCTGGCTCGGGCGCTATATCGAGCGCTCCGAAGACACGGTGCGCGTGCTGCGCGCCTATCACGTCCGGCTTGCCGAGACGTCCGATCCGGACATGCCGCTGCTCGCCGATATCAGGGACTATCTCGAGCCGTTCGGCATCGAGGCCGAAACGGCGATACCGCCAGGGTTGATCGGCACTTTGGACAGCGCGGTCTACAGCGCCGGCCAGATTCGCGACCGCTTCTCTCCCGACGGCTGGCTGGCGCTGAAGGATCTGTCGAAGACCATCCACAAATTCGCGGAGACGGTCGCGCCCGGAGACGACGCGACGCGGGCGATGACGGTGATGCTGCGCAAGCTCGCCGGCTTTTCCGGTCTGCTGCACGAGAATATGTACCGCTTCACCGGGTGGCGCTTCCTGGAGATCGGCCGCAGGCTGGAGCGCGGCATCCAGATCGCCGGCACGCTCAGCCGGCTGACAAGGAATGGGGCGCCGGAAGGCGCGCTCGACATGATGCTGGAGATCGGCGACAGCGTCATGACCCATCGCCGGCAGTATCCGGTGCAGGCCGGGCGGCGCACGGTGATCGACCTGCTCGCGCTCGACCCGCTCAACCCACGCTCGATCCTGTTCCAGCTCGAGCGGCTGAAGGCCGAGATCGCCATGCTGCCTTCGATCGGCGGCGAGGGGCATATGTCGCCCGCCGCCAAGGAAATCCTGCAGCTCAACACGGCAATCGCCGTCATGGAGCCGTCGGATATGAGCGCCAAGGTGCTCGACGACTTGGCCGGCCAGATCGGCGCTCTCTACAACAGCCTCGCCAGAGGCTATTTCGGTTAGAGCATTTCCAGCGAAAAGGATCGCCTCCAATGCTCTATCTCTTTGTTTTTGCGCAATTCCGGACGCAAAACCACTGCGCACTTTTGCTGGAATTGCTTTAATGCACTACGACATCAAACTCCATCTGCATTACGACTATGCCGCCGCCGCCGGCGGCGGACGGCACCAGGTGCGCGTCATGCCGCAGACGATCGCCGGCGTGCAGCGCGTGATCGCGGCCTCGCTGTCCTTCCAGCCGTCGCCGGCCGAACGTGCCGATTTTTCCGATTTCTTCGGCAACAACGTCACATCGATCGCCTTTCGCGACGCGCATGAGACGCTCGACATCCGAATGAGCGCGCGCGTTTCGGTGTCGCGGCCCGAGCCGGGTCTCGATGTCTCGCCCGATATAAACGGGCTGAGGTCGGAGCTCGATCTGGTGCGCTCACTCTCGCCGTCCGCGCCGCATCATTTCCTCGCCGCCAGCGATCATGTAGGCATCGACGCGGCGATCACGGCCTATGCGCGGGACAGTTTGTCGGGGTCAACCGTTGCCACGGCGGCCGATCTCTGCAACCGCATTCATCGCGACTTCACCTATGACGGCAAGGCGACGACCGTGCAGACCCGGGCCAGCGACGCCTTTGCGCTGAAACGCGGCGTCTGCCAGGATTTCTCGCATATCATGATCGCCGGCCTGCGCGGGCTTGGCATCCCGGCCGGCTATGTCAGCGGCTTCCTGCGCACTATCCCGCCGAAGGGCAAGCCGCGGCTTGAAGGCGCGGACGCCATGCATGCCTGGGTCAAGGCCTGGTGCGGACGCGACGCCGGCTGGCAGGAGTTCGACCCGACCAACGGCATGCGGGCGAGCAACGACCATATCACCGTCGGCTACGGCCGCGACTATTCCGACGTGGCGCCGATCGTCGGCGTCTTGAAAACGACCGGTGGTCAAGTCGGCGAGCAGGCGGTCGACGTCATCCCGGTGGCAGCCTGACGCGACGGCGTCGATGATGCGCGCCGCCGTTTGCATCCGGAACCAGTCATCGGCGAGCGGCTTTATCTACGGATAATTCGCGGAGCCGGCATGTTGCAGCATTCACAATTGTCCTCGGACCGTTCAACGCGGAACGAGGAAACTCGAAGGAACGGTGCGCAAGATTCGGCCGAGCGCGCGTCGCTCAGCTATGTGAGCGATGCCGATCCCGGCGTCCGACGATTGAGAAAAGGCAAGGGATTTTCCTATGCCGGTCCGAACGGACGCGCGGTCAGCGCGCAGACCCTTGCCCGCATCAAGGCGATCGTCATTCCGCCGGCCTGGACGGATGTGTGGATCTCGCCCGATCCGGACGGCCATATCCAGGCGACAGGCCGGGATCAGCGCGGCCGCAAACAGTACCGTTATCACCCGCAATGGACCGAGGAGCGCGACGGCGTCAAATATTCCAGCCTCGTCGATTTCGCCGAAAACCTGCCCGCGCTGCGGCTGCAGATCGATGCGGACCTGCGCCGCCACGGTCTGCCGATGGAGCGCGTCGTCGCCTCGGTGGTCTGGTTGCTCGATAATACCCTTATCCGCATCGGCAACGCCGCCTATGCGCGGGACAACAAGAGTTTCGGGCTGACCACGCTGCGCGACCGTCATGTCGAGATCACGGGCTCCAGCCTGCGCTTCGCCTTCAAGGGCAAGTCGGGCAAGGAATGGAAGCTGAAGCTGGTCGATCGCCGCATCGCCAAGATCGTGCGCGGCGCCCAAGACCTGCCCGGGCAGAAGCTGTTCCAATACCTCGATGAGCATGGCGACCGGTGGCCGGTGCGCTCGGAGGACGTCAACCGCTACATTCGCGAGGCATCCGGCGCCGATTTCAGCTCAAAGCATTTCCGCACCTGGGGCGGCACGATCCATGCGGCGTCGCTGTTTGCCGGGACCGAGCTGCCGGAAAGCAAGACGCAGCAAAAACGGATGATCAACAGTGTCGTCGACAAGGTCGCCGAACGGTTGGGCAATACCCGTGCCGTCTGCCGCAAATGCTACATCCATCCGCTGGTGTTCGAGGCATGGAGCAAAGGGCGCCTGCTTGACGAAATGGCCGGGGCCAACAAGCGCAAACGCCGGATATCCGGCCTCGACGAGGAAGAAACGCTGGTGCTCAGATGGCTGCAGGCGCGCGGCGCCTGACAGGCAGGCGCGAAGGCAGTCCGGGATCCCTCGATAAATTTTTTTATCGACCTTGTGTCGGGAAGGGTCCTAGTGTCGCGTCCTTTGATACGGAAAGGACGCACCATGCTCTACGCCATCCTCTGCTACGCTTCCGAAGACGTCGTCTGCTCCTGGAGCAAGGAACAGGACGACGAGGTCATGGCAAAGCTCCTCAACGTGCAGGACAAATACGCCAAGGCGGGCCGGCTCGGCCCCGTGGCGCGCCTTTTGCCGACGACCGCGGCGACCACACTGAGAAAGGTCAGGGGCGAGGCGGTCGTGCTGGACGGCCCGTTCGCCGAAACCAAGGAACAGTTCCTCGGCTTCTACACGCTCGAATGCGACGATCTCGACGAAGCCGTCGAATTCGCGCGCGAGCTTTCCGAGGTCAATCCGAGCGGCGGCTCCTACGAGATCCGGCCCGTTTCGGTCTTCAATCCGACAAAGGTAGCAGTATGACGGAGCTTGCCTGGATAAGCACGGCGATCGGCAACGCCCGTCCGCAGGCGATGGGCGCGCTGCTGCGCTACTTCCGCGACCTCGACGCCGCGGAGGAGGCTTTCCAGGACGCTTGCCTGAGGGCACTCAAGAACTGGCCGAAGAACGGGCCGCCGCGCGATCCCGTCGCCTGGCTGATCTTTGTCGGCCGCAACAGCGGCATCGACGCCGTGCGCAAGCGCGCCAAGCAGGCGCCGATGCCGGAAGAAGACCAGGTCTCCGATCTGGAGGACGCCGAGAGCGACATCGCCGAGCGGCTCGACGGCGCGCATTACCGCGACGATATCCTGCGGCTTCTGTTCATCTGCTGCCATCCGGATCTGCCGGCGACGCAGCAGATCGCGGTGGCGCTGCGCATCGTCTCCGGCCTTACCGTCAAGCAGATCGCGCGCGCCTTCCTCGTCGGCGAGAGCGCCATGGAACAGCGCATCACCCGCGCCAAGGCGCGCATCGCCGATGCCGGCGTGCCGTTCGAAACGCCGGGCGCAGTCGAGCGCTCGGAGCGGCTCGCCGCTGTCGCCGCGATGGTCTATCTGATCTTCAACGAAGGCTATTCGACCAATGGCGGCGAGGCGCCGGCCCGCGCGCCGCTGTGCGAGGAGGCGATCCGGCTTGCCCGTCTGCTGCTCAGGCTCTTCCAGGCCGAGCCGGAGATCATGGGGCTGACCGCGCTGCTTCTGCTGCAGCACGCGCGGGCGCCGGCGCGTTTCGACGAGAATGGCGAGATCGTCCTGCTCGAGGACCAGGACCGCTCGCTATGGAGCCGCAAGATGATCGACGAGGGCCTGGCGCTGGTCGACAAGGCGCTGCGCCACCGCAAGCCCGGCCCCTACCAGGTTCAGGCGGCGATCGCGGCGCTGCATGCGCGGGCGGCGACGGCGGAAGATACAGACTGGACCGAGATCGACCTGCTCTACGGTCTGCTGGAGCAGATGCAGCCTTCGCCCGTTGTGACGCTGAACCGGGCGGTCGCGGTCAGCAAAGTGAAGGGTCCGGGCGCTGCGCTTGCCATGATCGAGCCGCTGGAAGAGCGGCTCTCGGGCTATTTCCATTTCTTCGGCCTGAGGGGCGGGCTGCTGATGCAGCTTGGCCGCAACGAGGAGGCGCGCGTTGCCTTCGACCGCGCCATCGCTTTGGCCAATACCGCCGCTGAGGCGGCGCATATCCGCATGCATATCGACCGGCTGATCAAGGAAAGCAGTCAGAAGCCTTCGGCCCAGAAGGCGCACTGAGGCGTATTGAGTTTGAGGTGATGCCGATCTGCAAATGCGGCGTTCCTGCACTTCCGGCCTTCGCCGGCCGAAGCACTCGTGAGTGGCGCGGCAGCTAAATTAAGGCTACGGTTCTCGGAAGCCACCACTTGGTCGCTTCGCGCCTGTCTTCGATTCCGACTCGGCCTGACCTGAATCCACAACACACCTTGGCCGTGGTTTGCTGTCTGGCCCAATTCCGCGCTCCAGCCTTGGACCATGCCGGGGTGGCGGTTTTTCCCTGAAACGAGTAATGCCACGCCATCAAAGCGCCCGGACTGTGCCCGACCGCACGTCCAAGAGATGGCGCATGGCTCCATTCCTGCCCATGAGAGGCGGAACCTGAAAGGGACAGAAATGACGTTAGCGAAGGAAACGGCCGCACTTCTTGAGAAACTCGGCGTTGCCAAGGATGCGCTTTCGGGCGGCGACCTTGTCGTGCGCAGCCCGGTGACGGGCGAACAGATCGCGGCGCTGAAGTCGATTTCGGCCGCCGATGCCGGCAAGGCCATCGATGCCGCGCACAAGGCCTTCCAGGACTGGCGGCTGGTGCCGGGGCCGAAGCGGGGCGAACTGGTGCGTCTGCTCGGCGAGGAGTTGCGCGCGCATAAGGACGAGCTCGGCCGCCTGGTGTCGATCGAGGTCGGCAAGATCCCGTCCGAGGGTCTCGGCGAAGTGCAGGAAATGATCGACATCTGCGACTTCGCCGTAGGCCTTTCGCGCCAGCTCTATGGCCTGACGATCGCCACCGAGCGTCCCGGACACCGCATGATGGAGACCTGGCATCCGCTCGGCGTCGTCGGCGTGATCTCTGCCTTCAACTTCCCGGTCGCGGTGTGGTCGTGGAATGCAGCCCTTGCCTTCGTCTGCGGCGATGCGGTGGTGTGGAAGCCGTCGGAAAAGACGCCGCTGACCGCACTTGCCTGCGAGGCGATCTTCAAGCGCGCCGTCAAGCGTTTCGGCAAGGATGCGCCGGCAGGGCTGCTGCAGGTGCTGGTCGGCGACCGCGTCGCCGGCGAGGTGCTGGTCGACCATCCCAAGGTGCCGCTGGTCTCGGCTACCGGCTCGACGCGCATGGGCCGGGAGGTCGGTCCTAGGCTCGCCAAGCGTTTTGCCCGTGCCGTGCTGGAGCTCGGCGGCAACAATGCCGGCATCGTGACGCCCACCGCCGATCTCGACATGGCGCTGCGCGCCATCGCCTTCGGCGCCATGGGCACGGCCGGCCAGCGCTGCACGACGCTCAGACGCCTGTTCGTGCATGACAGCGTCTATGACGCGCTCTTGCCGCGGCTGAAGAAGGCCTATCAGTCCGTCTCGGTCGGCAATCCGCTGGAAGGCAAGGCGCTGGTCGGCCCGCTGATCGACAAGGCCGCCTTCGACAACATGCAGAAGGCGTTGGAGGAAGCTGAGGTGCATGGCGGCAAGGTGACCGGCGGCACGCGCGTCGAGAACGGCCATCCGGACGCCTATTACGTGCATCCGGCACTGGTCGAGATGCCGAAGCAGGTTTCGCCGGTGACGGAAGAGACCTTCGCGCCGATCCTCTATGTGATGAAATATTCCGATTTCGACGAGGCGCTGGAGCAGCACAATGCGGTCGGCGCCGGCCTGTCGTCGTCGATCTTCACGCGCGACTTGCAGGAATCGGAGCGGTTCCTGGGCGTCGACGGCTCTGACTGCGGCATCGCCAACGTCAACATCGGCACGTCGGGCGCCGAGATCGGCGGGGCGTTCGGTGGCGAGAAGGAGACGGGCGGCGGCCGCGAGAGCGGCTCGGACGCCTGGAAGGCCTATATGCGCCGCGCCACCAACACGGTGAACTATTCCAAGGCGCTGCCGCTCGCGCAAGGCGTGTCGTTCGACATCGATTGAGGACGAGCGACGGGTCAGCCCTCACCCGCGAGCTGACCCGGCCCGCCTATCGATCAGGCCATGCAGGGCGGAAGGCGGGCGATTGGTCAGAAAGCCTTGCCGGTGGCCGGATCGAAGAGGCGGAGCGCGTCCGCATCCAAGACGAACGCGCATGGCTGACCCTTGGCGACACGGGCGCGCGGCGGCAATGTCGCCGTCAAGTTCTGCGCGCCGACCCGGGCGGTGGTGACCTGTTCGGGGCCGGTCAGTTCGACGACGTCGATCTCCACCGGCAGCGACAGTTCAGCGCCGCTGCCCGGTCCAAGGCGGAGCGCTTCCGGCCTGATGCCGACCACAACTGATGCACTGTTGCGGGCCGCGTCGGCGTAGCGAGCCGGAATCGCCAGCCGCGCATCGGTGCCTGCAATCGCCAGCTTGCCGTCCTCGACGGTCGCTTCCAGCATGTTCATCGACGGCGCGCCGACGAAGCCCGCGACATAGAGCGTCGCCGGATGGTTGTAGATCTCTTCCGGCGTGCCCAGCTGTTCGATGCGGCCGTCGCGCATGACGGCGATGCGGGTCGCCAGCGTCATCGCCTCGATCTGGTCATGGGTGACGTAGACGACCGTGGTGCGCAGCATTTCATGCAGGCGCTTCAGTTCGGTGCGCATTTCCAGCCGCAGCTTGGCGTCAAGATTCGAGAGCGGCTCGTCGAACAGGAAGACCTGCGGCTTGCGCACCAAAGCGCGGCCGATGGCGACGCGCTGGCGCTGGCCGCCGGAGAGCTGGCCGGGCTTGCGGTCGAGCAGGTTCTCGATCTGCAGCAATCTTGCCGCCTCGCGCACCGCCTTGTCGCGCTCGGCGGCGGGGACTTTGCGCATTTCAAGGCCGAAGCCGATGTTGCGGCTGACGGTGAGGTTCGGATAGAGCGCGTAGGACTGGAAGACCATGGCGATGTCGCGGTTTTTCGGATGCACGCCAAGCACCGACCTGCCGCCGATCAGCACATCGCCGCTGGTTGCCTCGGCGAGACCGGCGATGATGTTGAGCAAAGTGGACTTGCCACAGCCCGACGAACCGAGCAGCACCAGGAACTCGCCATTTTCGAGCGCGATGTCGATGCCTTTCAGGGTTTCGACGCTGCCGTAATTCTTGCGGACATCGCGAATTTCAAGCGCGCTCATGAACAGCATCCTCGAACTGGATCGGCCCGCCATAATCGCGGGGCAAGGTTGAAATGGCGCGCGAGGCCACAAGGATGGCGGCGGACAGGCACTTCACCAACGATTGCCCCTGTGCCAGTGCCGCCAGGAAGGCGGCGTTGAAGACATCGCCGGCGCCGATCGTGTCGATGACGGCGACTCGAGGTGCCGGCACTTGAATGAGCTCGCCGTCGGCGCCGATGGCGATCGCGCCGTCCGGCCCGCGCTTGACGACGACCGTCGCTTCGTCCCGCATGCCGTCGCGGATCTTGCGCGCGGCTTCCGATGGACTTGCCAGGCCGGCCAGCGTAGTCGTCTCGACCTCGTTGAAGAGGGCCAGTGCGCAGCGCGACAGCCAGCCGCGCGCGGCGGTGCAGTTCGCTTGCGTCCAGCCGTCGATCGGCCAGCCTGTGTCAAGCGCAACGGCGATGCCATGCGCTTCGGCCCAGTCGAAGAAGGCGTCGTAATCGCGCGTCAGGTCGTCGGTGAGGAAAGAGCCGCAGAGCAGCGCGTAACCGCCAGCAAGCCGATTGCCGTTCAGCACGGAGAGCACGTCAGCCAGGCTGAAGCGGGGCAGGTGGCCGCGCGTGGTGAAGAAGGTGCGCTCGCCATCGGGATGGGTCATGCCGACCGACAATGTCGTGCCTTCGGGACGAACCGGCCAATTCTGCGCGCGGCGTCCGAAGGCCTCGCGCAGCCAGCGCCCGAACTGGTCGTCGCCAATATTGGCGGCGATCTCGAAGTCGATGCCCAGCGCCTGCCAGGCAAGCGCGGTGTTGCCGGCCTGGCCGCCGACGCGCAGGTCGTCATGATCGACGACGGTCTCCGTGCCGGCCTTCGGCCAGGGCGCGACGGGCCCGACGATCAGGTCGACATTGACGTTGCCGATCACCGCGAGCGGCAGCATCACTCGCTCCTGGTGATCTTGGTGGTGCGCACCGGCGTTCCGGCATTCTCGACGCGGGAATCGGCGAAGGCGACCATCAGGCGTTGCGCAACCGGCAGCATGGCAAAGATCGCCGCCAAGCCCGTGGCGGGCTTGAAGGCGAACGTGACCGCGCCCGCGACCGGCGGCTTGCCAGAAGCGTCGAACATGATCAGCGGCGCGCCGGTCTCGACCACCGAAACGGCCATGGCGGTGACCAGCTCCGCGGTCGGGTCGTCGCCGCGGAAGAGGACGACGCCGATCTTGGGCCCGAGCATCTCCATCGGCCCGTGGCGAAGCTGGCCGCCTTCGAGCGAAAAGCACGGCAGGCGCGACAATTCGGTCAGGCCGAGCCCCAGCGCCTCGGCGAGGCCCTGCAGCCTGCGGCCGGAGGTCACGACGGTCGCGACCGTGCTCAGCGCCTCGAGCGCGGCATTGATCTCGACCGTCTCCGTCGCCTTGAGCACCGCGAGCGCGGCGGCGGGGTCCTCGCCCAGCGCGGCGAGAATGGCGAGGTGCAGGGCGAAGGTCACGGTCAGGCTGCGGGTCGCGGCAAAGGCAAGCTCGGTGCCGCCGGTGCCGACGAGGCAAGGCACCGTACGGCCGAGGAAGGAACCGGCCTCCAGCGTCAGGCCGAAGGTGTCGGCCTGCGGATCCGTTTCGGAGAACCAGCGCA
Source organism: Mesorhizobium sp. B3-1-8 (assembly GCF_006439495.1). Taxonomy (NCBI): domain Bacteria; kingdom Pseudomonadati; phylum Pseudomonadota; class Alphaproteobacteria; order Hyphomicrobiales; family Phyllobacteriaceae; genus Mesorhizobium; species Mesorhizobium sp. B3-1-8. Next base: position 144,257 of record NZ_VFTK01000012.1, on the reverse strand, counting down.
GGACTTCGGCGCTTTCACCGGATTGCGAGGTGACGAGCACGGTCCGGCCTGTAAGCGGCAGCGGCTGGCCGAGTTGCTCCGAGAGCGGCATGGCGATGGCATCGATGCCATGCGCGCGATAGAGCGGCTCGACGGCGCGCGCGACGGCATGCGAGGCGCCCATGCCGAGCAGGACGAGCCTGCCGTTCTTCCTGATCGAGGCGGCGACCTCGGCGGCGGCCTCTCGATTGCTCTCGAACGAGGCAAGCGCATCCTCATGCTGGCGCGCCATCTCGCGGTCGATCGCGACAAGCCCTGCCGGGCGGTTCTTCTCTGCAGTCATGATTATCCTTTCACTCCGCCGCTGGTGAGGCCCGAGATCAGCGCGCGTTGCATGACGAGGCCGATCAGCACCGGCGGCAAGGCCGCGAGCACGCCGGCGGTGGCGATCAGTCCGTAGTCGGAAACGCGGCCGCCGGCGAGATCGGCGATGGCGACCGTCAGGGTCTTTGCCCGCTGGTCCGAGGTGAAGAGCAGGGCATAGAAGAACTCGTCCCAGGCAAGCAGCACGGCAAACAGCGCCGATGTCGCCACGACGGGCGCCGCCAGCGGCAAGGTGATGATGCGCCACGTCTGGAGCAGCCCGGCCCCGTCGATCATTGCCGCGGCCTCGATCTCGCGCGGAATGGAATCGAAGCCCGATTTCATCAGCCAAGTGGTGAAGGGCGCGAGGATCGTCAGATAGATCAGCGCAAGGCCAAAGACGTTGTTGAGCAGGCCGAGATAAGACAGGCCCATGTAAAGCGGCACGGAGAGCGCTACCGGCGGCAGCATATAGGTGGCGATCACCATGGACAGCGACCAGCCCACCGAAGGCGTGCGCGAAACGGCCCAGCCGGCCGGCACGGCAAGAACGATAGCGGCAAGCGTCGCCATGCCGGCGACTTCCAGGCTGTTGCGCAACGAGGCGGTGAAGGCGGCGCCGGCGCTGTTTTCGGCCGTCGACAGAAGCTGCGCGTAACGGGAGAAGTCGGCCGCCTGCGGCCACCAGCGCAGCGGCTTGGCGGCAAGATCGGCCGCCGGCGATATGCTCATGACGAAGAGCCAGGCAAGCGGCGCCAGGATCACGGCGGCGAGCAGGATCGCGCAGACATAGATGAAAGCGGTGAAGACCGGGCTCTTGCGTTCCATCAGGCGGCGCTCCCCGCGGTCTTCCTGACCAGCGTCGCATAGGCGACGGCGAGCACGGTGACGAGCAAGGTGACGATCAGCGCCAGCGATGCGCCGGAGCCGGCGCGCTGGAAGGAGAAGGCCTCCTGATAGACGAGGATCGACAGCGAGCGGGTGCTGTTGGCCGGGCCGCCGCGGGTCATGACCCAGATGATGTCGAAGACCTTGAAGGCCTCGATGGTGCGCAGCACCAGCGCCACCATCAGCGGACCGGCGAGATAGGGCAGGATGACGAAACGAAAGCGGTTGAACGGGCCGGCGCCATCGACAAGCGCCGCTGCGGTGATGTCGCGCGGCACCGCTTGCAGGGCGGCGAGCGCGATCAGCGCGACAAGAGGAAAATTCTTCCAGCAGTCGGCGACAATCAGCGCCGCGAGCGCCGTGCCGGGCTCACCCAGCCACGAGCGATAGTCATCGAGGAGATGGAGTTGCGTCAGCGCCGCATTCAGCGCGCCATATTCGGGATTGTAGATCAGCCGCCAGAGCGTCGCGTTGACGACGGTGGGCAGCGCCCATGGCAGGATCATCAGCCCGCGCAAGACCGCGCGGCCACGGAATTCCTGATTGAGCAGAAGAGCGGCAAGCACGCCGATCACCATCTCGGCGGCGACCGAGATGACCGCAAACCAGGTGGTTGTGACCAGCGTGCGGCTGAAGTTCGAGCTCGTCAGCATCTTGGTGTAGTTGTCGAAGCCGACGTAATTGCCAGCCGTGCCGACCAGCTGGGCGTCGGTGAAGGAGAGCCTGACCGTATCGACCAACGGCCAGCCGATGACGGCGACCATGATCACCAGAAGCGGCAGCATCAACAGCCACGCGCGAGTCGTCATCCAGGTGCCTGACATGAGAGGCGCCTCTCTTCCTTCATCCGGTCAGAAATAGCACGGGCGGCGCTCATGTATGAGGCCGCCCGCCCGTCAGGGAACGCCAGATCAGAGGCCGCTGTTTTCGGCAGCGGTCTTGAGCGCGTCTTCCGGCGCCGTCTGGCCGAGCAGCGATTCCTGGATCGCCTGCTGCAGTGCCGTCGACAGCTGCTGATATTTCGGCGTGGTCGGGCGCGGATACATCGCGGCGAGACCGAGCTTGGCGGCGGCGATCAGTTCTTCCTGGCCCTTGGTGACGGCCGGATCGTCATAGGACGAGGCCCAGATCGGCAGCGAGAGCTTGGCATACTGGTTCTGCGTCGCCTGCGAGGTCATGAACTCGATGTATTTCCAGGCTTCGTCCTGGTGCTTCGACACCGCGGTGATGCCAAGGCCCATCGAGCCGTTGACGGCCGAGACCTCGCTGGTGCCGGCAACGCCCGGCGCCGGCACCACGCCGACCTTGCCCGCGACCTTGGAGTCCTTCGGATCGTTGGCCATGTTGTACATGTAGGTCCAGTTCAGCGCGAAAGCGGCATCGCCGTTCTCGAACACCTTGCGGACGTCTTCTTCCAGGAATTCCTTCGAATTCGGATTGGTCAGGCCCGACTTGTAGCTGTCGACCATGTATTTCAGCGCCGATAGGCCGCCGCCGTTCTGGAAGTCGGGCTTGCCGTCCTTGAGGAAGTCGCCGCCATAGGCGCTGACCAGCGTGGTGTAGTCACAAACGGCGGCTTCGGCCTGCGACCAACTCCAGGCGATCGGCGTCTTCAGCAGGCCTTTGTCCTGGATGATCTTGGCCTGCTGGCCGAGTTCTTCCCAGGTCTTCGGCGGCGCCTTGATGCCGGCCTTTTCGAGGATTTCCTTATTGTAGAACAAATACTTGGTGTCGAGGATCCACGGCATGCCATAGTACTTGCCGTCATACTGGACGGTGGTCCAGGCGCCGGGCAGCACGCCCTTCTTCATGTCGTCGGTGATCTTCGACGACACGTCGACCAGCACCTTGTTGGTCGCATATTCGGCCGGCCAGATGACGTCGAACAGCACCACGTCGTAGCCGCCGCCGGATCCTTGGGCGAGCACGGTCTTGTCGTGCAGGCCTTCATAGGGGACGAATTCGAGATTGACCTTGATGTCCGGATTGGCCTTGGTGAAGGCCTCCGTCATCGAGCGCACGTCGGCCTCGCTATAGGCGGCCTGGGCCATGAAGAGCGCGTTCAAGGTGGTTTCAGCAAAGGCGTGCGGGACGAGCAGTCCGCCGACGAACACCGCGCCCAGAAGTGTCTTACCGATCGATTTCAGCATTTGTCTTTCTCCCATTTTCGACAACTGCGAGTGGGCGGCCAGGACTGCGCCGCTTCCCCAAATTCGCATCGCGTCTGACCGGATCCGTCCCCAACGGCCTGCGGCGGAGCCCAAAAGCTTTTGCCGTCTTTTTGTAGAGCCGCAGGGGTCTCACCTATTAAGTCAATTCGCTTGACTTAATTAGTCGATCAATCCTTTAATGGAGTCAAGAGGGGAAACGACGGTGCACGACATCAGCCCGATCCGTGCCAAAAGCGGCACCAACCAGGAGGGTACCAGCGCGCATAACCGCCGCGTCATGATCGAGGCGCTGCGGCTCAACGGCGCGCTTTCGCGCGCCGACCTGGCTCGGGCGACGCAGCTTACCAAGCAGGCGGTTTCCAACATCATTGAGGATCTCGAGCGCGACGGGCTGGTTGTCGCGCTGGATGCGGTGCGCAAGGGCAGGGGGCAGCCCTTCACGCCCTACCGGCTGGTTCCCGAGGGAGCCTTCGCCATCGGGCTGCAGATCGACCGGCATTTGACGCGCGTCGTGGTGGTCGACCTCGTCGGCAAGGTGATCGCGCGCGCCGAGGCGGGGCTGCCGCTCGACGAGCCTTCGGCGGGCGTCAAGATCATCCTCGGCCTCGTCGACCGCGTCAGGCGCGAGCTGGCTTCCTTGTTTGCCCAGTCCGAGCGGCGGCTGGTCGGGTTGGGCGTCGCCATGCCGGGACCGTTCGGGCTGAAGAACCCCGACAACAAATGGATGATGCCGGCCTGGCAGCAATTTCCCCTGGTGCAGGCGCTTGCGGCCGGCACTGGGCTCAATGTCGGCCTGCAGAACGACGCGGCGGCCTGCGCGACTGCGGAGCGGATCGTCGGCGCGGCGCATGGCGTCGATCACGCCGTCTGCCTTTATGTCGGTTACGGCATAGCCGCCGGGCTGATTCTCAACGGCGAACTCTATAGCGGCGGCAACGGCAATGCGGGCGAGATCGGCATGGCGTTGCTTGCGCCGGCCGGCCCCGGTTCCACGCCGCTCGAACACCGTGCATCGCTGGCCTCGCTCTACCAGCATCTCGGCCTCGACCCCACCGAGAGGGGTCTCTACGAGACGCTCGGCGCGCTGGCGCTTGCGCGGGATCCGCGGATCATGGGCTGGGTCGAGAAAGCCGCGTCCGACCTGCGCTGGAGCGTGCATCTGATCGAAACGATCTTCGATCCGCAAACCGTCATCCTCACCAGCAGCGCGCCCGAGGCGCTGGCCCGGCTCCTGCTTCAGGCCATGCATCCGCTGCTGCCGTCGATCGCGGATCGTTCCGTCCGCCGCCTGCCTCGACTGCAACTCGGCACCACCGATCCCTGGGCGATCGCGGTGGGCGCAGCGGCAGAGCCGATCAGCCGGGCCTTCGATCCGCGTTTTTCCGCCATCCTGAAGGCCGGATAGAAGCGGTCAGCCCATCCTTTGCGTCGCGGTGGCGGCGAAAGCCGCGTCGATGATGGCGAGCTTGACCGCCTGCGCGGTGAGGTATTCGCCGTAGAATTCGTTCGAGATCCACATGACGGAATGGCCGCGCTGCCCGAGCCAGCCGACGCTGCCGAGCGCCTCGGCGTCGCGCAACTTGCGCGCAAGGTGGGTGCGCGACAGCTTCAGCCATTTGGCGAAGTCGCCGATCGACAGCACGCCGGTCGGGATGCGCACCTGGCCGGCATTCCGCGGGTCGACGCCGGAGATCAGCCAGTCCATGACGACGCCGCCATTGTTGAGCCAGGTGAACAGCGAGAAAGTCTGTTGCGGCTCGCGCACCGGCACAGAGGAAATCAGACCGTCCGCGATCAGCGGCTGCAGCTTGGCAAGCATCTGCGGCCTTGCCTGGAACGTTTCCAGCCGGTTCCCGTCGTCAAGGGCATCAAGCGTGTTCAGATGCATATGAATCCAGCCGATCAACGGCTCCAGGGTCATGGCGGGCAGTTGCAGGGGGCGAATGCGGCCGTCATCGGCCGTCGGCCCGGTCTCGAGGAAATTATAGTGCTGCATTTCCTTGATGAAGGCATGAGCCGTGTTTCGGCTTGCCACCGCATGCTGAACGGTGACGTCGGCAAAACGCGCCGCGGTCAGTTCCTTTCGATAGTCGCTGGGATCCCTGCGGAAATGCAGGGCAAGACCGATATGCGCCATCAGCCAGCGTTGCTGGGTGGCAAAGACCGAGGAGGCTCGCGGGTTTCCTTGATAGGCCTGCTGCATCGCCATGGCTTGCGCGCGCACGCAAGCGGGCAATGCCGGGTGACCGACAATGTCTTCATAGGTCAACGCACCCTCCCAGCTTCCACCCAAAGATGCTGTCATGCTCGCAAGTTGCGGATAGCAGTTTTGGCTGGCGCCTGCCAGCGTGCGGGCCGGTTTTGCGCGAGTTGCACCGATCTCCGGCTGTCAGCGGCGTTGCGGAGCTGAGATACAGGCTTCGAAGGCCTCGTCGACGACGGCGAGCTTGGCTGCCTGGACGGCCATGTACTCGTCGAAGAAAGCCCTCGAAACCCACATCACGGAATGACCGCGCTGGCCGACCCAGCCGATGCTGCCGAGCGCCTCGGCATCATGGAGTTTGCGCGCCAGATGCGTGCGTGAGAGCTTCAGCCAGTGCGCGAATTCGCTGACCGAGATGACGCCGGTCGGTATCTTGTCGAGATGTACGTCCTCCGGATCGATGCCGCACATCAGCCAGTCCATGACGATACCGCCGTTGTTTAGCCAGATAAATAACGAAAAAGTCTGTCCGGGCTCCCGCACGCCGTCGCTGGCGAGCAATCCGTCGGCGATCAGCGGCTGCAAGACAGGCAGCATTTCGGGCCGCTCGAGGAAGGCCGCCAGCCGGGTTCCGCCGTCTATGCGATCGAGCGTCGTCAGATGCGCGTAAATCCAGCCGGTGAAGGTCTCGATGGTGCCCGCCGTGACCCGCATGGGGTGGGCGCGGCCGTCGCCGCTGGCCGAAATATATTCGGCGATGTCGTAGTGCAGCATCTCCTTGACGAACGCCTCGGCGGTGTTGCGGCTGGCCACCGAATTGCGGCGTACGACCTCGATGAAACGTGCCATCGTCATTTCGGTGCGGCGGTCGTCGGGATCGCGCCGGAAATGCAGCGCCAGGCCGACATGGCCGAGCAGCCAGCGCTGCTGGGTGGCAAACACGGCGGCCAGCCGCGGGCTCGTTTCGTAAATATGGATGAGCGCCTTGGCCTGTTCCTGGACACCGCGAAGCGCTGCTGGATGACGGGCGATCTCTGCGGCACTCAGCGGCATTTCCTGCGGCACTCCATGCGATTCCAAGCAACGACAAATGAAGATTTCCAGTCTTCGCCGATTGTGTCCAGTTGCCTATTGGAACAACGATCGAATAAGTGGTGCATTCCTTGCTAACTCTTTGCACCGGTTCGGGAAAGCCGCCCCGACAATAGTCGGGCCGCAGCCCTGCGTTGAATCGACGAGTCGCGCCAAGCAGGCACAGGTTCCGCGCCATCGGGGCCGCGGGGGGCGGCTGGCGTCGGCCGATAATCCGCGCGGCCTTTGCAGCCCGCGGCCGGCGGCCTATCGTGACGGTTGATGGCCGGCCATGGCGCAGCCAATGCCACAGAGTGAAACGATGCCGAGAACAATCCGGACCCTGACCGCCAGCGAAGTGGAAACGCTTGTCGACTGGGCGGCGAGGGAGGGCTGGAATCCGGGCATAGACGATGCCACGGCGTTTCGGGCGGCCGATCCGGATGGATTCATCGGCGCCTTTGCCGGGGGCGAGATGGTGGCCGGCATTTCGGCTGTCGCATACGGCTCGGGCTTCGGCTTCATCGGCCTCTACATCTGCCGGCCCGACCGGCGTGGAGAAGGCCATGGCAAAGCGGTCTGGGACGCGGGCATGGCGCGCCTCGGCAACCGCATCATCGGTCTCGACGGGGTAGCCGAGCAGCGGGCCAACTACCAGCGCATGGGCTTCGTGCCAGCCTATGAGACCGTCCGCCACAGCGGCCGCCCCGCCGGCTTGCCCGGCGGTGGCGACATGCGGCCGGTGACGGTTGCCGACATGGCCGGGCTGTTCGCCTATGATCGCCAGTGCTTCCCGGCGCCGCGCGAGGCCTTCATTGGCGAGTGGCTACGGCAGCCGCGGATTGCGCTGCTCTCAGCCGGATCCGACGCTATCGCCGGTTACGGCGTGGCGCGCCGATGCCGGGAGGGTTTCAAGGTCGGGCCGCTGTTCGCCGACGCGACGGACGTGGCCCTGGCGATGGTGGCGGACCTCTCGGACGCAACGGCCGGCGAGGAATTGCATATCGACGTGCCGGCCGGCCAGGTTCAATTCACCACCATGCTTCAAGCCGCCGGCTTGGTTCCGGGCTTTACGACGACACGCATGTACAAAGGCGGCAAGCCCGGCAACGCCCCCTCGACGGTTTTCGGCGTCACGACGCTCGAACTGGGATGATCGCGCTGAGATCATTGTTTTGCCTGGCTGGTCCATGCGACATGGCCCAATGACGTGGTTGCCTTTGCCGGGCTGCGTTGCGTGGAGGTTATCGAATGGCTGGCAGGACGATCCTCATCGCCGGCGGCGCCGGGGGAATGGGTCTGGCGACCGGACTGCGCTTCGCCGCTGACGGCGAGCGGATCGCGCTCGCCGATCTTGCCGGCCCCAAGCTCGACGCCGCCGTGGCGAAGATTGCCGCGACCGGGGCGGACGTGATCGGTTTGCCGCTCGACATCCGCTCCGTCGACGCCTGCCGCGAGGTGGTGGGCAAGGCCAAGGAATGGGGCGGCGCCATCGACATCCTCGTCAACGCCGCCGGCGTCTGGCTGGAGGGGCCGGCAAGCGAGGTCGAGGAGGAGCAGTGGGACCTGGTGCTGGACGTCAATCTCAAGGGCGCGTTCTTCCTGATCTCGGCCGCCATTCCGCATCTGTCGGCCGCGCAAGGCGTGATCGTCAACATTGCCTCCGACGCCGGCATTGTCGGCAACAATGGGGCGGCCGTCTATTGCGCCTCGAAGGGCGGGCTGGTGCTTTTGACCAAGGCTCTCGCGCTGGAGCTCGCCCCGCAAGGCATCAGGGTCAATGCCGTCTGCCCCGGCGACACGGCAACGCCGATGATCGAATATCAGGCCAAAACCTATGGCGCAGACGACCCCGACGGCTACAAGCGCCGGCTTCTCGGGCACTATCCGCAAGGGGACAGAGCAAGGTTCATCCAGGTGGAGGAGATTGCTTCCTTCATCCACTATCTTTGCCAGCCGGGCGCGGCGCCGATCACCGGGGCAGCGCTTTCGATCGATTTCGGCGTCACCGCCGGTTATTGAACCGGTACGGCTCATCGCGGGCGTGATTGGCCGCGCCGGCATGTCGGCACCTGCATCCTGGAGGGCAAATGGTCGTGTTTCGCAAATCCCGCAAGGCGCTGGTGACCGGCGCGGGCGCCGCCGACGGCATCGGTATCGCGATCGCGCGTGCGTTGGGCGAGGCAGGTGTTTCGGTCACCATCACCGCTTCGTCCAAACGCGTCGAGCAACGAGCGGCGGAACTGCGGGGGGAGGGGCTCGATGTCCGCGCTTTCATGGCCGACCTGACGCTCTCCGGCGATGTCGAGCGGTTACGTGCCGAAACCGGCGAAATCGATATCCTCGTCAACAATGCCGGGATGGGCACCGTCGCCCAGCCGGCGTTGCAGCGGCGGTTTCTCGATCTCAGCGAAAGCGAATGGGACCGCGGCATCGATGTCAGCCTGAAAACCGCCTTTTTGAGCACGCGCGGATTTCTGGCCGGCATGGTGCAGCGCGGACATGGGCGCGTCGTCAACATGGCCTCGGTGACGGGGCCTTACGTATCCAATGAAGGCGAGGCCGCCTATTCCGCCGCCAAGGCCGGCATGGTCGGCCTGACGCATGCGCTTGCCCTGGAGGTCGGCCGCAGCGGCGTCACCGTCAACGCCGTGGCGCCGGGGTGGATCGCGACGGGCGCCTCGACGCCGGAGGAACTTGTCGCTGCCCGGAACACGCCGCTAGGCCGCGCCGGCAACCCCGCGGAAGTCGCGGCCGCCGTGCTGTTCCTGGCATCCGACGCAGCCAGTTATGTCAACGGCGCCGTTCTCGTCGTGGACGGCGGCAACATCCTGCAGGAACGCAAGGGTTGACCGCAGAGGAAGACTGCGGGCGCGAAAGCCAAAATATAGGGAAATGGTAGCGGGAGAGGGACTTGAACCCCCGACCCCAGGATTATGATTCCCGTGCTCTAACCAACTGAGCTACCCCGCCAGGGTGGCAAATGGCCCGAAAAACCGTCCTGGATGGATGGGTGTTTCAAGGCGTTCGCCAAGGTCGCGCGGATATAAGGTTGGGAGGGTGAGCGTGTCAAGCTTCGAAGCGGCCGACATGCCGGCATAATCCGGCCGGCATAATCTCATCCCAGAAAAGCTTTGCCGGACAGACACTCAAGGCATGTCCCGGGGTTGAGTTCGGCGGGGCACGTCGCTATGTCTCGGCCATGAAATTCTAGAGTTTGAGCGAATGAAGCCGCGCATCGCCGTCCTCGGTTGCGGATACTGGGGCAGCAACCATATCCGCACCCTCAAGGCGCTTGGCGCGCTCCATGCCGTTTCCGACGTCAACCGCGCCCGCGCCGAAGGTTTCGCCAGCGAGCAGGACTGCCTGGCGATCGAGCCGGACAGGCTGTTCGAGCGAACCGATATCGACGCCATCGTCATGGCGCTACCGCCGCAATTCCATGCCGACACCGCGGTGCGCGCGGTCGAAAGCGGCAAGGACGTGCTGGTGGAAAAGCCGATCGCCTTGACGGTCGTGGATGCCGAGCGCGCGGTGAAGGCGGCCAAAGACAATGGCCGCGTGTTCATGGTCGGCCATGTGCTGCGCTTTCATCCGGCTTTCGAGACGCTGAAGGCGCTGATCGACAATGGCGAGCTCGGCGAAGTGCGCTACATCCACTCGCACCGGCTCGGCCTCGGCAAGTTCCATACCGAAAACGATGCGTTGTGGGACCTTGCGCCGCACGATTTGTCGATGATCCTCGCCATCACGGGCACCGAGCCGATCGAAGTGAGGGGCGAGGGGGCGGCGCTGCTCGACAATCTCAGCGACTTCGCGCATCTGCACATGCGCTTCCCGAACGGCCTGCGCAGCCATCTCTTCGCCTCGCGCCTCAATCCCTATCGCGAGCGGCGGCTGACGGTCGTCGGCACCAAGGCGATGGCGGTGTTCGACGACGTCGAGCCCTGGGAGCGCAAACTTGCCGTCTACCGCCACGCGGTCTGGCAGGACAGCGGCCAGTGGGCCTTCACCGCCAATGAGCCTGCCTACGTGCCGGTTGGCGAGGGCATGCCGCTGACGCGCGAGCTTGCCCATTTCATGCAGTGCATCGAGACTCGCGCCGAGCCGCGCACCGATGGCGAGGAAGCGATCAGAGTGCTGCGCATCCTGACCGCCGGCACGGTGATCCACACCGGTTCGTCCGCCTGAGGCGTCCGGAAACGGCGACGATAAGACTGAGAAACTTATTCGGCTGGGATCTGCGCCGGCCTTGCGGCAAGCCTGGACAACATAGCCTCGGCTTCCGCGCCCCGTTCCGAGCGCTCGATGAAGCCGCCGCCGAGCACCCGCGCCTCGTTGCCGTCGTCGGAATAGAGCACGCAGGCCTGGCCCGGCGCGATGCCCGACTCGCCGTCGGCCAGTTCGACGGAGGTCACGCCGTCGCGGTGATGAAGCACGGCCGGACGTGGCGGCCTGGTCGAGCGGACCTTGGCGAAAAGCTCGATCCCGCCGGCCGGAACGTCCGACAGCGGTCCATCGCCCAGCCAGTTCATGTTGCGCAGATAGATCTTGTGCGTCTCCAGCGCCTCGCGCGGGCCGACGATGACGCGCGCCCGGTCGGCGTCGAGATGGACGACATAAAGCGGCTCGCCGGACGCGATGCCGATGCCGCGGCGCTGTCCGATCGTGTAGCGCAGAATGCCTTCATGGCGGCCGAGCACGCGGCCGTCGATATGCACGATGTCGCCCGGATTGGCGGCGGCCGGCTTCAGCTTGGCGATGATGTCGGAATACTTGCCCTGCGGCACGAAGCAGATGTCCTGGCTGTCCTGCTTGGCGGCGACAGTCAGGCCCATCTCCTCGGCAATGGCGCGGACCTGCGGCTTCGACAGGCCGCCGAGCGGGAAGCGCAGATAATCGATCTGCGCCTGCGTGGTGGCGAACAGGAAATAGCTCTGGTCGCGGTCGGCGTCGACCGGACGGTAGAGCGCGCGATGCGCGCCGTTGGCGCGCGAACGGATATAGTGGCCGGTGGCCAAGGCGTCGGCGCCGAGATCCTGGGCGGTGGCCAGAAGATCGGCGAACTTCACCGTCTGGTTGCAGGACACGCAAGGGATCGGCGTCTCGCCGGCGACATAGCTCTCGGCAAACGGATCGATGACCGCCTTGCGGAAACGCTCCTCATAGTCGAGCACGTAATGCGGGATGCCGAGCGTCTCGGAAACGCGGCGGGCATCGTCGATGTCCTGGCCGGCGCAGCACGAACCGGCGCGGTGCGTGGCCGCGCCGTGGTCGTAAAGCTGCAGCGTCACGCCGACGACGTCATAGCCTTCGCGCTTCAGAATGCCTGCGACGACAGACGAATCGACGCCGCCCGACATCGCGACGACGACGCGGGTTTCTTCGGGGCGGCGGGGAAGATCGAGGCTGTTCATGGTGCTTTCACTGTGCGGCGCTCAATGCCAATGGCCGGAATATAGGTCAAGCCCCACGTGTGCGCCAGCTTGCGGCGCAAGACGAGCCTACCGGCAAAACCAAGGCCTGGGGGCCGGTGTTTCAAATTCTAAACGAAATCCTAACCAGGCGTTCATGATCCTTACCTAGTGATTAGGGTTCGCTTAGGCAATTTTTAAAGCTGTGGCGGTACTGTGGCGGGGATTGGGTCTTTGAGTTTTTAGTAGAGAGTACGATGACCGATCTGGTTAGACCTAGAGTCAAGTATGTTATTGGGCCTGACGGCAGCCCTCTTACGATTGCAGATCTGCCGCCGACGAACACTCGGCGCTGGGTTATCCGGCGCAAGGCGGAAGTGGTCGCCGCGGTACGCGGCGGCCTGCTCAGCCTTGAGGAAGCCTGCCAGCGCTACAAGCTCACAACCGAAGAATTTCTCTCCTGGCAGGCATCGATCGACGAATACGGCCTTGCCGGGCTGCGCACCACGCGGATCCAGCAATACCGCCACTAGGCCAGACAGCTATTAAACGTAAGGGCGCGGAACACCGCGCCCTTTCGCTTTTTGAAGCGGCCTTCCACTCAAATAGTCAGCACGACCTTGCCGATGGGTCGGGTCGCAAGGAAGGCATGGGCGGCCGCCGCCTGATCGAGCGGGAAAGCTTTGGCCACGTGCGGCATCAGCTTTTTGGCGTCGACCAGCCTGGCGAGTTCGACAAGGCCCTCGCGATCGGGCACCACGGACATGCGCTCGACGCGGACACCGCGCGCCTTGGCCTTCGCCCTGGTGGCGTCGTGAACGTCGAGCAGCGACACCAGCACGCCACCATCACGCACCACCTTCAGCGACTCGCCGACATGGTCGCCGCCGATGGGGTCGAGCACAAGATCGACATTGCCGACCTGTTCGACGAAGTTGCCTTTGGTGTAGTCGACGACGTCATCGGCGCCGAGCGAACGGACGAAGTCGAGCTTGTTCGGGCTGGCTGTAGCGATGACATAAGCGCCGTGCGCCTTGGCGATCTGGACCGCCAGATGGCCGACACCGCCGGCGCCGGCGTGAACCAGCACGCGTTGCCGCGCCTGCAGGCCGCCATGGCGCACGAGGCCTTGCCAGGCCGTCAGTCCGGCCAGCGGCAAGGCCGCAGCCTGCGCATGGTCGATGGCGGCGGGCTTCGCGGCGATCTCGTCCGCCGGCGCCGCGGCGAGCTCGGCGTAGGCTCCAGCCTGTTTGGGGAAATGCGGCATGCCGAACACGTCGTCGCCGACCTTGAAGGCGGTCACGCCGGGGCCGAGCGCCGCGACGGCCCCCGAAATGTCCCAGCCCAGGATGAAAGGCGGTTCGCCAAGCAACGGATAGAAACCGCCGCGCACGGCGCCGTCGACCGGGTTGATGCCCGCCGCCTTGACGCGGACGAGCACTTCACCGGATCGGGGCGCCGGGTCGGGCTGCTCGGCCACGAAAAGCACCTCGGATCCGCCGACGGAAGTCTGGATAACGGCACGCATGAACGCCTCCTGTTCGATGAATGTGCCGCTATCATTTGGATAGTAATATTCGATTGTCGAGTATGTACCTTTTCTATATATAGGTACCTCATGGATAGTGAAGACAGATCGCCATTCGGCTACGACGCGTTCCGGCGCACCTGCCCGTCACATACGGTGCTGGAAATGCTGGCCAGCAAATGGGTTTATCTCACGGTCTGCGCGTTGCGGCGCGGTCGGCTGCGCAATGGCGAGTTGGCGCGCAAGCTGGAAGGCATCACGCCCAAGATGCTGACGCAGACGCTGCGCGTGCTGGAGCGCGACGGCCTCGTGCGGCGCGAGGTGTTTGCGGTCATCCCGCCGCGCGTGGAATATGAACTGACGGAACTTGGCCAGAATCTGGCGGGGCTGCTTAGCCAGATACGCTCCTGGGCGGAAGAGCATGCGCCGGAAATCAAGGATGCCCGGGCCCGGGCATCGGCCGATCATGGCGAGATGGGGGCTGTGCCGTGAAGACGGCGAGTCCGATTTCTGCCGATTGCCGGTTCTGAAGATGCCGGAGGTCTCTCCGGCATGATTGCAAATATGCCAGGCGATCAACCGATCATGGCGCTGCGGCCGCCAATTTCGGTTTCGCGGATCTTGGTGTCTCGCGATTCCAGCATCTCGGCCTTGGACAGCTCCGCTTCAGCTTCGCCGAGTAATGATTCGGCGGTGCTTCGCTGCTGGGCGAGGTCGCTTTGTGAGTTCCTGAGGTTGTCGCGGCGCAGGCGAGCCGCCTTGGCGAAGGTCGGATAGGCGAAATGGTTGATGTCGGTGATGCCGGCTTTTTTCTCTTCGGCGATGATCTGCGCTTCCAGCTCGACGGCCATGCGCTCGAACTCGGCGATCATCATGTCCAGCTGCAAGAGCTGGCGCCGCTTCTCATTCACCTGAAACTGCTTCAGTCGAACGAGGTTTTCACGTGACTTCATGATTCGATACTCCGCAAACGCACACCTGCAATACCGCCCAGTCCGCCCGGAACGACCCAAGCGCCGCCCGTTTCCCCCGGCTTTCCCTGGGCTATGGGAAACAAAGCCCTAAAGATTTTTGCCGACGGTAACCATTCGTTTACGGGCATTGTTAATCATACGGGCGAGGACTTAAGGCCGGGTAAAAATTCCGGTTGCGGCGGGAAGCCCGGGCCAGCGAGTCTCTGGAGTCACTTAGGCTGACTTATTAATGTGGTGCGTTAGCGGTTTTGGTCTGTGATTCGTTATTAGATTCAAGTGGGTGTAGAAAGGGGTTAAAAAATCTGGTATCGTGGATGGCACGAAATTAGGATTTGTTAACCAGTCGGTGGCACCTTCTGTTCAGGCAATCACTGCTCCGGTCCCGGACGGGTCGTGACACGGTCCGGCAGCAGAAAAGGGGAATGAAATGCGTGTTCTGCTGATTGAAGATGACAGTGCAACCGCACAGAGCATCGAACTGATGCTGAAATCGGAAAGCTTCAACGTCTATACGACCGATCTCGGCGAAGAAGGTGTCGATCTCGGCAAGCTGTACGATTACGACATCATCCTTCTGGATCTCAATCTCCCCGACATGTCGGGCTATGAAGTCCTGCGGACGCTGCGCCTCTCCAAGGTCAAGACACCGATCCTGATCCTCTCCGGCATGGCCGGTATCGAGGACAAGGTGCGCGGCCTGGGCTTTGGCGCCGACGACTATATGACCAAGCCCTTCCACAAGGACGAGCTGGTGGCGCGCATCCATGCGATCGTGCGCCGCTCCAAGGGCCATGCCCAGTCGGTCATCACCACCGGCGACCTGGTGGTCAATCTCGACGCCAAGACGGTCGAGGTCGGCGGCCAGCGCGTGCACCTGACCGGCAAGGAATACCAGATGCTGGAGCTGCTCTCGCTGCGCAAGGGCACCACGCTCACCAAGGAAATGTTCCTCAACCATCTCTATGGCGGCATGGACGAGCCGGAGCTGAAGATCATCGACGTCTTCATCTGCAAGCTGCGCAAGAAACTCGACGCGGCGTCCGGCGGCCAGAACTACATCGAGACGGTCTGGGGCCGCGGCTATGTGCTGCGCGAACCGGAAGATATCCGCGTCAGCGCGTAAACGATCCAAGTGATTCGAACGAAAACCCGGCTCAGGCCGGGTTTTTGTTTGAAAACGGTCTCGGCGAATCAGGCAGCTATCTTCAGGACGCGGAAGCTTTCGAGCAGTTGCGCACGGTTGAAGGGCTTCAGCAGATAGCCCTGAGCGCCGGCGCGCTTGGCGCGCATGATCGCAGCCACATCGACTTCGACCAGCGAGATCAGGATCTGCGGCCGGGCAGAGCTTTCGATGGCGCGGATACGGCGAATGAGGTCGACCGCCTGGATGTCGGCAAGACCACCGTCGATGACGATGACATCGGGCATCTCGCCGGCGCAAATCTCGGCAGCCTCGACCCCGGTCGAGGCCTCGACGACAATCATGTCCGAGCCGCCAAGAATGCGTTTTGCGACCTTCCTGATGACGCTCGAATCATCGACGAACAGGCAGCGCTTCATATCCGGGGTCCTCTTTGCCATCTGCCGAACCGGCAACTTCCGGCAACCGGAAAGCACCATAGGCCAATCCGGTAAAGAAGCCGAAAAGCCGTTAGGTAAAGTTTTTCCAAACGAGCGTCTCGCGCCGTTTTGACGCGCAGCACCGTTACATGCATTGCGACCGGCATTGCTCGACCTGCACTGCCAGCACAAATATTAGCAATAGAATATACTTCGGCTTTTCTTATGCAGCCGTCAACACGATCTCGTCGGCGGTCGCGTGGATCGAGATCGTCATATTGGCCTCGCGCGCCAGAAGCAGCGTATAGTAAGGCTGGACCGAATGGGCGTCGATCGGCTCCTCCGGCTTGTGGCCGGAATGCAGTTCGAGGAATTTCGGCGGCACGCGCAGCATCGGGCCACCGGCCGCCAGCGAAAAACGCGGCTCGGTTTCGAGACTTTCCAGCGTGACCACCAGCTTGCCGCCGCGCGGTATGGCCGCGTTGGCGACGAGAATGAGGTTAAGCAGCAGCTTGACCTTGTTCTTGGGCAAGAGCGCTCGGGGGCCGTTCCACACCAGTTCCGGCTTTTCGTTCTTCAGGAAAGCGATGGCCACGGCCTCGGCATCGCCGGTGTCGATCATCATGCCGGCGGAACCCGCGGCGCCGAAGGCGATGCGGGCAAACTGCAATCGCGCCGAGGCGTTCTTGGCGCTCTGGCGAATGAGCTTCATGGCGTCGTCGTCGGCGCCGCCTTCGTCGAGCAGCTCAAGGCCGTTGTTGATTGCGCCCACCGGCGAAATGATGTCGTGGCAGACACGGCTGCAAAGCAGCGCAGCGAGATCTGGCGCGGAAAGAGTGAAAAGCTCGGCCATCGGCGAAATCCCTGCTTAAGTCATTTGTTCATGGCCGAGCGACCGTTTTCGCGCCTGCCCGCACGAATCACGCTCTTTTCCAAGGCTTTCTGAATACACAGGGCCTGAGCGCGCATCAACAAATCCAAAATTGCCGACAGCGAAAATGGTGTGTTCGCGGGGGAAACCCGCCGCCGGGGCGCAAGCGCAGCCTTCGAACCGCCATCTTCGTGTGGGAGCTTAATGGTTGAAAAAGGATTACGGCATAGTTTGCCCGTGATAGCCACCCCGAACGGCCGGCAAGAGCCGCAGGGGTGCGAGGCGTCGGCGAAAGTGCTCCCTGACGGAGATTGGAAGCATGTTTTCCCGATACTACGACCGGACGTTCGTCCGTGTCCTCGCCATGACCATCACGCTCCTGGGGGCTCTTGTCCTTTCGACCGCTGCGTCACAGGCCCAACAGTACACCGCTCAGGAGATCGTCGATTCCGGTCATAAATTCTTCGGCGAGACGTCCGGCGGCCTGGCCACCGTCGTCGAGAAGATCTTTGCCTCCTACGGCCTGCCCAACGGCTACCTGCTGGGCGAGGAAGGATCCGGCGCCCTGATCGGCGGCCTGACCTATGGCGAGGGGACGCTCTACACCAAGAACGCCGGCGACCATAAGGTGTTCTGGCAAGGTCCGTCGCTCGGCTGGGATTTCGGCGGCGAGGGATCGCGGGTGATGATGCTGGTCTACAACCTCGACGACATCAGCAGCCTCTATAACCGCTTCGGCGGCGTTGCCGGCTCCGCCTATGTCATTGCGGGCGTCGGTTTCAACGTATTGCAGAGCAACCGGGTGCTGATTGTGCCGATCCGTACCGGCGTAGGTGCCCGTCTTGGGGTCAATCTCGGTTATCTGAAGCTCACCGAAAGGCCGACCTGGAACCCGTTCTGATCGGATTGCGCTCGCTACAATCGCTCGGACAGTGCTGATCGCGCTGCGGCAAACTCTTGCCGCGGCGTTGAATTTCCGCCATGCCAAGGTGGCATAATCCAGCGATTGCCGCTCCGTAAAGTGGATAGCACGCCTTGGTCCAGTCGGTTCTGTTCTTCGTACTCGGTTTCCTTTGCGCCGTTTTTCTGGTGTCGCTGGTCGCGCCGGCGGTCTGGCGGCGGGCCGTCGTCCTGACGCGCAGGCGCCTCGAGGCTTCGCTGCCGCTGACGCCAGCCGAAATTCAGGCGGACAAGGACCGGGTCCGTGCGGAATATGCCATGACGACGCGCCGGCTGGAGATAACCGTCAAGAACCTTCAGGAGAAGGCGGCCGAACAACTGGTGGAGATCGGTCGCGGGCGCGAGGCCTTGAAGGGACTGGCGGTCGAAAGGAAAGACAAGAACCAGGCGCTCTCCGATCTGCAGGCAAAGAATGCGGAGCTCAGGCAGCGCGAGGAGGATCTGCACCGGCTGTCGGAAAAGCACGTACAGACGGAGCGGGCGCTGGAAAAACGCGCGCTGGAGTTGCAGAAGCTCGAGCAGATGTATGACGACGCCAGCTTCTCGTCCTCGAACCGCCAGATCGAACTGGTTGCCCGCGAATCGGAGCTGGAAAAGCTCGCCAGCGACATTGCGTTGCTCAAGGGCCAGCGCAAGGAGGCGGACCGGCGCAATCA
This sequence comes from Mesorhizobium sp. B3-1-8, assembly GCF_006439495.1. Taxonomy (NCBI): domain Bacteria; kingdom Pseudomonadati; phylum Pseudomonadota; class Alphaproteobacteria; order Hyphomicrobiales; family Phyllobacteriaceae; genus Mesorhizobium; species Mesorhizobium sp. B3-1-8. The sequence goes on along the minus strand of NZ_VFTK01000012.1, from coordinate 125,619 downwards.
GGAGATCGCGTTGGAAAGCAAGGCCGCGCGCGAAGCGTTGAAGGCGGAGAAGAAGAAAACGGCCGAGCTCGACAAGAAGGTCGAGCGGCTGCTTGCCACGCTTGCCGACCGCGAGGAAAAGCTCGACCGGCGCGAGAAGGATCTCGCTCGAATGCGCGAACGTTCGAAGGAGAGCGCCGCGAACGGCGTGGCGCAGCTGGCTGCCGGCACGGATACGAAAGGCGACAATGTCGACAAGGCGATCGCCAGGCTCGAGGGCGACCGGGAACGGCTGGAGGCAAGGCTGACGGCGCTGGCGCGCGAGAACAAGCGGCTGAAAACCGATCTTGCAGCCTCCGGGACGGCAATGCCCGAAGCGGCGGGCGACGCGCGCTCCGGCGCCGGCCTTCGCGAACAAATGAACGAGCTGGCCGCCGAGGTGGTCAATCTGACGATGAAGCTGGACGGGCCGGACTCGCCTATCGCCAAGGCCCTGGCGGGCGAGGGGCAGCAAAATGGGCGCGGCGTCAGCCTGGCCGACCGGGTGAGGGCTTTGCAGAAGGCCGGCTCGGCCAACTGAACGACACGACCGCCGTTATTCAGCCAATGCGTCGCCGGCTTTCGAAAAGCGATGCAGGGCTATTGCCGACGCGGCGGCGACGTTCAGGCTGTCGAAACCTTCCGCCATTGCGATCCTCACCGTTTGCAGCCGGGCAAGCAGATCCCGGGGCAGGCCTTCGCCTTCGGTGCCGAGATAGAGCGCCAGGCGCGCCGAGCGTTCCGCGGCGCGGATGTCGATGTTTCCGCGTGGCGAGAGCGCGAACTGGCTGAAACCGAGCCGATCGAGCGTCGCGGTGAAGGTTCCGGTATCGCCGAAGGTGGCGAAGGGAACCTTCAGTGCTGCGCCGACCGAAACACGGATTGCCTTGCGGTAGAGCGGATCGCAGCACGTCCGGTCGAGCAGCACCGCGCCCGCCCCGAAGGCGGCCGCATTGCGGAAGATCGCCCCCATATTGTCGTGATTGGATATGCCGACCAGGACGACGGCCAATGCGCGCCGGGGCAAGGTCTCCACCAGAATTTCGGCGGGCGCCGGATCGCCACGCATGCCGATCGCCAGGATGCCGCGATGCATGTGGAAGCCGGCGATCCGGTCCATGACCTCACCCGCGGCGACATAGACCGGAAACTCGGGAGGCGCCTTGCGCAAGATCTCCCGCACGCCCGCCAGCCTGTTTTCGAGGATCAGGGCCGATTCGGCGGCGAAGCGCCCGGTCGACAACAGGAGGTCCAGCACCACCTTGCCTTCGGCGACGAAGCGGCCATGCCGGCCGACGAGATCGCGCTCGCGGATATCGAGGTAGGCGGCGACGCGCGGGTCCTGAGGATCGTCGATGGGGATGAGGTTCATGCAAATCTCGCCGGCAAAAAATGCCAGCGAGGTAAGAGGCTTTGGATGGCGCGGGTCAAGCCCCGGCGCGGCGCAGCCGATAGGCCATCTGGGAGAGGTCGCCGTCGCCGAAAATGCCTTCCAGCATGCGCAGCAATTCGCGCACCGCCTCGGATTTGCAGGAATAGTAAATCATCTGGCGGTCGCGCCGGGTTTCGACGAGATCGAGCGCCCTCAGCTTGGCGAGATGCTGCGACAGCGCGGATTGGCTGAGTTGCACCTTCTCGGCGATGGCGCCGACCGACATTTCATCGTCGATCAGATGGGCCACGATCAGCAAGCGCTTTTCGTTGCCCATGAGGGTGAGAAAGGCGGCCGCCGATTCCGCATTGGCGATTAGCTTATTTGAGATCATAGATCCCCCAAGGGTCTTGGCTCATCCAGGCGCCAGGGGGCAATGGTGCCTGATTCCGCGATGTTCAGATGTCGATGGGCGCTGCTGAATCAGCGTCACTACAAGGGTAGATCATTTCGTCCAAATCTCAAGCGTTGCTTTCGCCGCAGCGCGATCAACTATCGCTCTTGCTCCGCGGCGCGTCCCGCCTTTGCCATCTCGACAAGCGCCGAACGCAATTCGCGCGCGCTTTGCAGAGACCGGGGAAAGAAAATCCTGCAGGTCGCATCGGCGGCGGCGAGATCCATGCCATCGGGATCGAAACCGGTGGCGATCCAGCCGTCGCCTTCGGCGCGGCCAAAATGACGGGCATAAAGGGCAAGCGCGTCGCGATGGTCGGCATTCATGTGATCGAGTGCCGCCTGTTCGCTGCCGGCGAACTCCTCGACAAGGGCGGCGCCGTTGATGAAATCGTCGCGGTCGAGAAGAAAGGCCTTGCCGAAGCCGCCGTTCAGGCTGGCGCGTTCGGGCTCGAGCCGGAAGAACGAGAAGTCGCCGAGCCCGGCATAAAGCCTCGCCTTCGGATTGCGGTTGAGGTAGCGCCGTTCGGCGCGGATCTGATCGGCCGATCCCCACTCCAGCCGCAGGGCCCGGCATGCCAGGCTGATGCGCGGATGCGCCAGCGGGTCGCCCTTGCCGGGCTCGCCAAGCAGCAGCGAACAGCGCGGATCGGCGAGCAACGCACCGGTATGCGCGGACAGCATCGAGATCAGGATCAGCGGCGCGCCGTCGATGTCGGTGGCGACGCCAACCCTGCTTGCCAGCGGCGCGCCGGTGCCAGGCTCGATCGCCGCGAGCGCGCCGAAACGTGCCGCGCGGATCAGGGTTTTCGCCAGCCTGATCGCTTCTGCGTCGGTCTCGCGGATGACGTCCTTCTTCGGTTCGGTCACAAGCGCACCCGAGATAAGCTGATTTTCGTTCTCCGGTTATCGAACGAACACACCCGCCTTTGCAAGCGCTCCGATCTCCTCTTCGCTCAAGCCGAAACGGGTCAATATGCCTAAGGGCTCGCGATCGGCGACAGCCGGAGCTGCGGCAAGCGCTTGTGCGCCTTGCGAGAAACGCGGCGCCGGCGCCGGGCGATCGAGTTCGCCGGACTTCACGAAGCTCTGCCTGGCGCGATTGTGCGGATGGCTCCTGGCTTCGACCAGGGACAGGACGGGCGCCACGCAGGCGTCCGTCGCGGCGAAAAGCTCGGCCCATTCGTCGCGCGTCTTTGCCTTGATCCGGCCGGCAATGGCGGTGCGCATCGCGGGCCATGACGACTTGTCGTACTGGCTGCCGACAAAATGCCCGTCGAGCGGCAGCAGCCTGGCGAATTCGTCGAAGAAGCGCGGTTCGAGACAGCCGACGGCAACGTGCCTTGCATCCGCCGTCTCATAGGTATCGTAGAAAGGCGCCCCGGAATCGAGCAGGTTCTCGCCGCGCCTGTCGCTCCACAGACCCGCCGCCATATAGGCGTGAATGGGTGCGGCGAGCATCGAGGCTCCCTCGATCATCGAGGCATCGACCACCTGGCCCTTTCCGCTGCGTGAGCGCTGGAAGAGAGCGGCGAGCACGCCCGCGATCAGCATCATGGCGCCGCCGCCTTGATCCGCGACGAGGTTGAGCGGCGGCACCGGCGGCGCGTCCTGCCTGCCGACCGCGTGCAGGAGGCCCGCATAGGCGAGATAGGTGATGTCATGCCCGGCTCGCCCGGACAGCGGCCCGTCCTGGCCGAAGCCGGTCAAGCGGCCATAGATCAGCGCCGGATTGCGCTGGAGAACGGCATCCGGTCCCAGCCCGAGCCGCTCCATCACGCCGGGGCGGAAGCCTTCGACGAGCAAGTCGGCCTGTGCCGCAAGGCGCAGCACCAGTTCCGCGCCCGCCGGGCGCTTGAGGTCGAGCTTGAGGATGGAACGGCCGTGGCGGTCGAGATCGTATTCTTGCGGTAGGCTCAGGAGCGGCTGGCCAGCGTCGGCACGTTCGATGCGCAGCACCTCGGCGCCCATCTCGGACAGCATCAGGGCGGCAAGCGGCACCGGACCGAGCCCGGCCATCTCGATCACTTTGAGGCCAGCGAGCGGGCCGGTCTTTCCGGCGGCAGCACCGGCGCCTGTCGGCGAGCCATTCATCCTCGCTTATTTCGGCGCCATGCGGATGGCGCCGTCGAGGCGGATGGTCTCGCCGTTCAGCATCTGGTTCTCGACGATGTGGAGGGCAAGTGCTGCATATTCCGACGGCTCGCCGAGCCGCGGCGGGAAGGGCACGGAAGCGCCGAGCGAATCCTGCACTTCCTGCGGCATGCCTGCCATCATCGGCGTCTTGAAGATACCGGGCGCGATGGTGCAGACGCGAATGCCGGAGCGGGCGAGATCGCGCGCCACAGGCAGCGTCATGCCGACGACGCCGCCCTTGGAAGCCGCGTAGGCGGCCTGGCCGATCTGGCCGTCATAGGCGGCGACGGAGGCGGTGTTGACGATGACGCCGCGCTCGCCGCCGGCGAGCGGATCGAGTTTCGCCGCCCGGTCGGCGACGAGGCGGATCATGTTGAAGGTGCCGATCAGGTTGATCTCGATCACCTTGCGGTACTGGTCGAGCGGATGCGGTCCGTCCTTGCCGATCGTCTTCACGCCGATGGCGATGCCGGCGCAATTGACCAGGATGCGCGGCTGCCCAAGCTTTTCAGCCACTTCGGCGATCGCGGCGGCAGCGCCGTCGCCGCTGCCGACATCGCATTGGACGGCAATGCCGCCGATGTCGGCCGCGACTTTCGCCGCGCGCTCGATGCCCACGTCGAGGATGGCGACACGGGCGCCCTTGGCCGCCAACGCGCGCGCCGTCGCCTCGCCAAGGCCCGATCCGCCGCCGGTGACGATCGCGATCTGGCCGTTCGGGTTCATGCAAGCCTCCCAGGATTTCGAATTATGCTACGAGGCGCGCAAGGGAGGCGCAACCGCCATAGCCGGATCGATCGACGACTGCGCCGTGGCAGCCGACCGCGCCAAGGCCGGCGCAAGTTCGGCAACCCTCGCCGTATTGGCGTGACAGACATCGCCGGCAAAGCGAGCGACGGCCCCGGGCTTGATTTCGTGATGCAGCAGGCGGTCGAGATCGACCGGGCGCGGCATGGTGATCTGCCCGCGCGGAAAGCGCTTGAAGCCCAGCGGCCCATAATATGGCTCGTCGCCGACCAGGATGACGGCCGGCGCGCCGGCTTTCCTGGCCGCCTCCAGCGCGATCGCCACCAGCTTGCGGCCGATGCCGAGATTCTTGTAGGCGGGGCGCACCGCAAGCGGGCCGAGCATCATGGCGCGACCGGCGCCAGCGGCCACGCGCGTCATGCGCACGGAAGCGATGACCGTGCCGTCCTTGACGGCGACGAAGGACATCGAGCGGTCATGTCCGCCGGCCTCGCGGATCTTGTAGGCGGCAAGCACGAAACGACCCGGGCCGAAGGCCTCGTCGTTGATGGCTTCGATTTCAGGGTCATGCGCCGGGGTTTCCGGCAGGTATTTCACGTCGGCAAGGCTCATGGTCTTTGCGTTCCGGTATGCGAGGAAGGTTTGCTGCAAGCGGCAGCGTTCGCCAGTCAGCGCTACTTAAGCGCGGGCGCCCTTTCGTCGTCGGTCGAACCGGATCGAGGCAAAGTCGAACATGGGCGCCTCCGCTAGCACCAATTCTGCGCCGCTGCAATCGGTGCTTTCCGGCTTTCTTTGCCTCGCGCGACGAACTTGTCCGTCTCCGACCGGTTCGTCATTTGACGAACTGTTCAGCGCCTGTGGGCTTCGCCGGCCCGGTCATCAACCTAGATAATCTCCAACCGCAAGGGAGATTTTTCGCATGGGATTGCTGATCGAAGGCAAATGGCGGGATCGCGCGCCGAACACCGACAGCGGTGGGCGGTTCGTGCGGACGGAGTCGCAATGGCGCGACTGGATCACGCGCGATGGCAGACCGGCCGAAGGGCGCGCACGCGGCTTCAAGGCGGAACCCGGCCGCTATCACCTGTATGTCTCGCTCGCCTGCCCATGGGCGCATCGTACACTGATCTTCCGTGCCTTGAAGAAGCTCGAGGGCATCATTTCGGTCTCCGTGGTGCATCATTTCATGGGCGAGAACGGCTGGACCTTCAAAGCCGAGGACGGCGCCACCGGCGACACGCTCTACGGCCTCGATTTCCTGCACCAGATCTATGCCAAGGCCGATCCGGCCTATTCAGGCCGCGTGACGGTGCCGGTGCTGTGGGACAAAAGGCAGCAGACCATCGTCAACAACGAGTCCTCCGAGATCATCCGCATGCTCAATTCCGCCTTCGACGAATGGGGCGATGCCGGTCTCGACTTCTATCCGGCGGCGCTGCGGGCGGAGATCGACAAGATCAACGCGCTGGTCTATCCGGCGATCAACAACGGCGTCTATCGCGCCGGTTTCGCCACCGCGCAGAAAGCCTATGAGGAAGCGTTCGGCGAATTGTTCTCGGCGCTCGATACGATCGAGGAGCGGCTTTCGAACCAGCGCTATCTGGCCGGCGAACGCATCACCGAGGCCGATTGGCGGCTGTTCACGACGCTGGTTCGTTTCGATCCGGTCTATGTCGGCCACTTCAAATGCAACCTGCGCCGCATCGCCGACTATCCGAACCTGTCGAACTATCTGCGCGATCTCCATCAGGTGCCCGGCGTCGCGGGCACGGTCAACCTGCATCACATCAAGGCGCATTATTACGGCAGCCACGGGTCGATCAATCCGACGGGAATCGTTCCGGCAGGGCCTGAGCTTGATTATGCCGCGCCGCATGACCGTAACAGGTTCAGGAAGGCGGCTTGAAATCCATCGACCGCGAGCAGGTTATTGAAAGGGCTCCGCATCGAGTTGAGCCCGTCTGCCGCGGTTGGCCTTCAAAAACCTTTTGCCGAACCGTTTGTTGAAGCCGATGGCGTTGATGCAAAAACCAAACAGCGCAAGTATTGCCAGAACCATTACCCAGGCTCAGGCGGAGACGTGTTCCAAGCTCGCCGGCGCGATGCCTACCGCCATTGAAAACAGCAGGCAAACCATTGAAAACAGCAGCGATGCGACTGTCGAAAATATGACTATTTTCCAGTACTCGTTTCGCTCAAAAAGCCTTCCGTGTCGTTTTATAAATGCCCAGTAAGAGAAAGATGTGGATGCGAATACTATGGCTAGATTAACGGGTGTTGCCGTAGCTGACTCCATGGATGGAACCATATACACAAAGGCGATCCATGCGAGATACAATACGATTGTAATAGTAATGTAAATTCCAACGTAGCGCCAAATATTCACCGTTTCCATGTTGTCTATCAGCATCATATTTCCCCGCGTTTCAGAAATGATAGAGTTTTGAATTTCAAACGCAAGAAAAATCGCCGCGATCAAGTCACCAGTAGAGGGAGGGTAATTCGGCTCCAAGAATTTCAGCGATCCGTCGAAGTGTCGCCGGCGTCGTATTTTCCGGCAAACGATCGAGCGGAAAGAAAGCCGCCTCGGCGATCTCATGGTCGGGCAGTTTCGGCGCTGTCTGGCGGAAAGCTTCGATCAGATAAAGGCCGACATGATCGCGCTTGCTGGGGCGGCGGTTGAAATGCATCGACTTCAGCACCGGCGGAGCGGTCAGAGCGATGTTGCCTTCCTCGGCCAGTTCGCGCGCCAGCGCTTCCTCGAGGGTCTCGCCGACCTCGACGCCGCCGCCCGGCAATTGCCAACCGGGAACATAGGTGTGGCGGATCAGGAAGACGGAGTTGGAGGCGCGGTCATAGACCAGCCCGCGCACGCCAAGCGTCATCGGGCGGCGCAACAGGAAGTAAAAATGGAACAGCCTTGCCCGCAACCCCGGCCAGCCGGTCTGGCGGAATGCCTCTTCCGAATCGGTTCGGCGATTCATCCAACGATCCCCAAGCAGATGTTCGTGGGTTGCCCCACGAACATCTGCTTGGCTTTCCTTGTTTTTCGCAGGTTCTGACCGCAAAACCGTGGGACACTTTTGCGGAACCTCCTTGGGCGAACAGCAAACGGTGAGTGGAAAGCCTTGCCGGCGTCGCTTAAGAAGGGGCCATGTTCAGGCTCGCGCATATTTCCGATGCTCATCTGGGACCGCTGCCCGATGTAACCTATCGCGACCTCGCGTCCAAGCGCGTGCTGGGCTATGTCAACTGGCAGCGCAATCGCCGCCGCCATATGCATGACGCGGTGATCGACACCATCGTCGCCGACATCAAGGCCGGCGCGCCCGATCACCTCGCCGTCACCGGCGATCTCGTCAACCTGGCGCTCGACGGCGAGATCGAGATGGCCAAGCACTGGCTGGAGACGCTCGGATCGCCGCATGACGTCTCCGTGGTCCCCGGCAATCACGACGCCTATGTGCCGGGCGCCTTCGACAAGGTTTGCCGGGCGTGGGCTCCCTGGATGACAGGCGACGGCGTCAACAGTCCGGTCGACCGCAATTCCTTTCCGTATCTGCGCGTGCGCGCCAATGTCGCGCTGATCGGCGTCACCACGGCGCGCGCCACCGCGCCCTTCATGGCCAACGGCTTCTTCATGGAGGGGCAGGCCGAGCGGCTCGGCAACATCCTCGACGATGCGGCGAAACAAGGGCTTTTCCGCGCCATCATGATCCACCACCCGCCGGTGCGCGGCGCCGTACCGCAGCATAAGCGGCTGTTCGGCATCGCTCGCTTTCACAAGGTCATTCGCCGGCATGGCGCGGAACTCGTCCTGCACGGCCATTCGCATCTGCCGTCGCTGTTCACCATCGGCGCACGTGGCGCCAAAGTGCCCGTGGTTGGGGTTGCCGCCGCAGGCCAGGCACCGGGCGGCAAGCATCCGGCCGCTCAGTACAATCTGTTCGAAATCGACGGCGAAAAAGGCGACTGGCGTCTCCGCCTGATCCGGCGCGGCCTGACGGGGCCGGCGCTGCCGCCTTCGGATCTGCAAACGATGGATCTCGACGTGCCGGTCGTGAAGGACCGTGAACTCGTCAGAAGCTGATCTTCATGTGCACGATGCGATCCCAGAACAACGCCAGCGAAACCGCCAGGCCGACAAGGGCGCCGGCGGCGATCAGGCCGAGGCCGGCGAAGAACGTCGTCCAACCATTGCCGCGGCGGGTTTCGGATCGGATCGGCGGCTCCGCTTCCTTGACCATGGGGCGATGCAGGCCCGGAACGGCGCTCTCCATGCTCCCTTCCATCATGCGCTGCCGCTCGACGACACGTTCCGCCACGTAGCGCGTCACCGCATCGGCAACGGCTTTCAGCTCGGTCGATTCGGCCAGCACCACGCGGCCGACGCGCGTATCCTTGAGGAATCGATAGGTGCGGCGGTCGCGTCCCATGGCGACGTGGCTCACCGCGTCGATCCATAGCCGCGGCTGCAGGCCGGACGAGACGGCGAAGTCGAAGCTGTCCATGTCGGCCGGAACATCGGCAAAGACCGGGGCGAGCTCGGTTGCCAGAAGATCGAGGCGCATGCGGTGCGCGTCGCGCATCTCCACAATCACATCGTCGCGGTCGGCAAAGGCGTTCTTGATGTCGCGTACCGCATCGGCGAGCTTCCGCGACGGCTCGATCGGGGTGATTTTGTCGCCTGCATCCTTCATGGCGGCTGCCTCGTTGTTGGTTAACAGCGAGTTAACACAATCGCGGGCAAAATGCACTGCCGACGACGAGCCGTGCGACTGCTGCGGTCCGGCGGAAGCGGGTTACGGATATTTTTCGAGGTCGGTCCGGAAGAGCCAATCCCGCAGGACAATCAGCGATCAGCTCGCCGCCGCGCCCAGAGGCGGACGCAACCGTCTGCCGTGCCGGCGCGTGTTGCGACGCACGATTTCGGCAATCAGGTCCGGAGCTTCCTCGACCAGCATATGACCCGCGTCAAGGACATGGTGCAGGCGGAAATGCGACGGCAGCGCCTCCGCCTGCTCGACCGGCAACAGCGGATCCTCCGCTCCCCAGACAACCATCACCGGCATGTCAAGCGTATCCAGCTGTGCGCGGGGGATCACTCCTTGCCGGTCATCCCTTGTCATCGCGGCCGCCATATCGATCAGGGTCTGCAACTGGCCCGGCCGGGTGCGCATCCGGCACAACGCATCCACCACGTGGTCGGGCGGCGCGCTGCGCGGACCCGACATGGCCGCAAGGCTGGCGCGGACCTGCTTCCTGCCGGCCGCGGCGGCATAGCGGCGCAGCAAGGCTGCGTTGACCTCCGGGCCGAAGCCGCCGGGCGCCAACAGAGTGAGCGAAGCAACCCTGCCGGGGTCGGCAAGCGCCATCAGTGTCGCGATCGCGCCGCCCATGGAGTGACCGACGAGGTTGACCTTGCCCAACTGGCGCGCGGCAAGATCGGCCAGGATGGCCCGCGCGGCCGGCTTGGCGCCGCCCGTGCCTTCGCATTCGAGTGATTGTCCATGGCCCGGCAGATCATAGGCCAGCACTCTCGCCTCCGCCGCCAGCGAGGTCGCGACGTCACGCCAGATCTCACTACAGGCTCCGAAGCCGTGCAGAAGGACGATCGTCTTCGGACCAGCGCCGCCCACGGCGGCATAAGGGAATGGAAGCATGAAAATGGAGCGGTGAAGAAGACAGGCAGCAATTTCAAATTGTGGCTGAATTGCTCCCGATCCAGACCCATGGCCAGTAAAATTTTCGCGACCGCGGCGCCGTCAGGCGTTCGACGCGCAAGCATGTCCTAATACTTGCTGGATCACAGCATCATACTTTCGCGCTCCGGTGATCGTGTGGCCCAAACACAGGCGCGGAGTGGATTAGCTCGGGTTGCCGATCCCGGCGGCCCGCAGGGACTGCACCAGCCGGTCGGTGAGATCGGCGGGGTATTTGCGGTCGACGAATGTCGCGCGCGGGTCGGCGGCGAATTTCGGGAATTCGGCGGTGAGCTTGTTGGCAAGCTCGCCCGCCAGCTTGTCGCGGCCTGAAATCCTGGCGCCGATCAGGCGCGCGGCCAGGTAGTGCGGCTTGGATGCGGTCGTGCGTAAAGACTCGCTGGTGACCGCCGCCTTTCTCATATCGCCCTGCATGAAGGCTCCGATGAACAGGCCATAGTCCCACCAGGTCGGATGGCCGCTGAAGGCCTCGACCGCGTGGCCCAGGATTGGCGTTCCCTCATCATATTTGCCGGCGAAGATCAGACCGTAACCATAGCCGGCGGCCATGCCGAGATCGTACGGGTTGAGTTCGTAGGCCTTTCGCATCCACCGGATCGCTTCGTCGGTGTTGCCGAGACGCGAGTTGAGGTAGCCGAAGGCGAGATGCGCATGCGGGCTCATCGGCCCCATCTGAACGGCGCGGTGGGCAAGCGACATGGCCTTTTCCAGCGAAGCGCCGGCGGGATACGCGTAGTGGTTGGTGACAGCTTCCGTATGAAGCGAGGCCAGTTCCGCGTAGACAAGCGACGATTTGGTGCCTTCGCTGACCAGCTTCTCCAGGCAGCGATACGCAGCCTCGTGGGTCGCGGCGCTCATGTCGAGATAATAGCGGTCGTCGAGCACCAGGCATCCGATCTGGCTGGTCCGGATGTCGCTCTGGTCAATGTAGCTGTAGATCGCGCCCGACGCGGGAACGGTCGAGGTGAGAAGGCTGGCGATGTTGCTTTCAACCGCACCGGAGGCGCTCTCGGCCGATGTCAGGTTGCGCGACAGGAGAACCCGGCCGGTCGCGACGCTCTGCAATTCCACCGTGACGTCGCCGGCAGCAGGCCCGGGGACAATTTCGAAAACGAAACTGATTGGATCGGCGGACCGATCGCGCGTCGAATCCGGGTCACGCCCGATGAAATCGATGGTGTCGAAACCGGCAAGCCCGGCGCGCAGCGATGACGCGACGCGAGCTGCTTCCGCTCCATCCGCCTTCATCGCAATGTAGATCAGCGGCAGCGAGTCGAATGCCGGCTGGGCGGCGGTGCCAGCCAGGCGCGCCGTTTCGACTGTCGCGGTCGTGTCGCCGCCGTTGAGGAAGGCACTGCTTTGACGCGCGATGAGCACGCCGAGCATGACAATGACCAGGACCATGGCAGCCCAGAAGAACCGCAACTGCCGCGTGAGCGACTGGGCAGGTGCTGCGGGCGCCATGGGCGCTACAGGCTCGCCGAGCGTCGGGCCATTGAGATATTCGGCCGCGGCCGGAGCAGCGTTGGCAGATGCGCCTGATCGTGCGATGGCGCCGGAGGCGGACCTGGCGTCGCCAGGCAAACGGATTGCATTCAGCTCATAGGAAGGGACATAGCCGCCACGCGGAATCGCGATGCGCACGGGCTCGGCGACACCTTCATTGGCGAAGTACTGCTCGAGGAGCTCGCGCAGGCGGCCGGCCTGGACCCTGACCACGGCATCGGTGGAGGCATCGAAATCGCCGTCCTTGCCGAAGACGTCCATGGCGATTGAAACGCCTTTCAGCCTGTCCGCCTCGCCGGCCTGCTCGCGTTCGACCAGATAACGTAATAGCCTGCGGGCACGCTCGGATCGGCCGAACGTTTCGCTGGCTAGCAGTCGCTCCAATGTCTCGCGCACTGCGGGGGCGGCAGGCGGGGCATGCTCCAAGTGTCGAACCTTTCGAAGTCGGCACAGGTTAGGGCGCGATAATATAGCGCTCGCGCCGGCGCACAAGGATGCTTCTATTATGCTTTCGCGTAAGCCACCGGAAATTCCCCCGCAGGTTAACGAATGGCAGCTTTCGCGTCTGTGTCTGAAGCGTGGCGCAATTGGAATGCGCCACGCTTGGACAGATCTACCCGGTCAAGCCTGCCGCCGAGCCTGATCGTTTCGCATCATCTGCTCGAGCCGCCGATGATCCGGTTGGCGGCCGAAACAACGGCCTCCAGCGAGGCGGCGACGATGTTGGTGTTGATGCCGGCGCCGAACAGCTTGCCGCCCGGATATTCCATCTCGACATAGGAGATGGCCGAGGCGTTGGAGCCGCGCTGCAAGGAATGCTCGGAATAGTCGAGCACCGACATGTCGATGCCGACATGGCGCGAAAGCGCATCGACAAAGCCGTCGATTGGGCCGGTGCCCGAGCCGGTGATGGTGACTTCCTTGCCGTTGTCGAGGATCTCCGCCTCAACGATACGCCGGCCCTTCACCTCGGTGTCAGGGAAGGTGCGATGGTCGAGGAACTTCAGGCGCGCGCCGGGCTGGTCGACATAGGTTTCGAGGAAGCGTTCGTGGATGCGCTTGGCCGGAACTTCCTTGCCTTCCGCATCGGTGATCGCCTGGATCGCCTGGCTGAACTCGATTTGCAGATTGCGCGGCAAATTGAGGCCGTAATCGGCCTGCAGCACATAGGCGATGCCGCCCTTGCCCGACTGCGAGTTGATGCGGATGATCGCCTCGTAGGTACGGCCGACATCGGCCGGATCGATCGGCAGATAGGGCACTTCCCAGATCGGCGTGTTGGCCTTCTTCAGCGCCTTCATGCCCTTGTTGATGGCATCCTGGTGCGAGCCGGAGAAAGCCGTGTAGACCAGTTCGCCGACATAAGGGTGGCGCTCCGGGATCTTCAGCTGGTTCGAATACTCGTAGACATCCTTCATCCGGTTGATGTCGGAGCAGTCGAGCTCCGGGTCGACGCCCTGGGTGAACATGTTGAGCGCCAGCGTGACGATGTCGACATTGCCGGTGCGCTCGCCATTGCCGAACAGCGTGCCTTCGACGCGGTCGGCGCCAGCCATCAGGCCGAGCTCGGTGGTGGCGATGCCGGTGCCGCGGTCATTATGCGGGTGCAGCGAGACGATCAGGTTCTCGCGGTTGTCGAGATTGCGGCACATCCACTCGATGCGGTCGGCATAGACGTTGGGCGTCGACATCTCGACCGTCGAGGGCAGGTTGATGATGAGCTTGTTGTCGGCCGTCGGCTTCACGATCTCGGTGACGGCGTTGCAGATTTCCAGCGCGACCTCGAGCTCGGTGCCGGTGAAGCTTTCGGGCGAATATTCGAAGCGGTAGCCGCCGCCGGCCTTGGCCGCCATGTCGGTGATCATCTTGGCGGCGTCGGTGGCGATGCGCTTGATGCCGGCGACGTCCTTCTCGAAGACGACGCGGCGCTGCAGCTCGCTGGTCGAATTGTAGAAATGCACGATCGGGCGGTGCGCGCCTTTGAGCGCCTCGAAGGTCCGCGTGATGAGCTCGGGCCGGCACTGCACCAGCACCTGGAGCGATACATCGCGCGGCACGCCGCCTTCCTCGATGCACCAGCGGGCGAAGTCGAAGTCGGTCTGCGAGGCCGAGGGGAAACCGATCTCGATTTCCTTGAAGCCCATGTCGAGCAGCATGGCGAACATGCGCGCCTTGCGTTCGTGGCCCATCGGATCGATCAGCGCCTGGTTGCCGTCGCGCAGGTCGACCGAGCACCAGATCGGCGCCTTGTCGATCACCTTGTTCGGCCAGGTGCGGTCGGTCAGGCCGACCGTGGGGTAAGATTGGTATTTGCGTGCTGCATCCGGCATGTGGCCGGCCGCGCGCTTCCCGGCTTCAGCCTCGCCGGCGCGGATTTCTTCTCGTGCGTTCATCGTCTCTTCTCCGGGCGCCTCGCGTTCGCCTTGGGCGGATTGGTGGCGAGCGTCGCCTCTACCAGAATTTCATTCGCTTGATCATGATTTTGCCAAGGAGCATGCGCCTGAGGCGGCGGGTACCGACCGCCGGGCGCTCCTTCAGCGAACCCGGCGATCGCCGATAAGGCCGAGAAGAAGCAGGGTCGAAGCGAGCGCGCGCGCGGTCTCGCCGGCGAAGCCGGTGCGAGAGGAAGCGACGGAGCGGGCGCGCATGGTCATGGCGGCTCTCTTACAGGAGCGGCCCGGCGGAGGCAAGCGGGACGCATGGCCGAGTGCGCCTTGACTGACAACGCCGCCGCTGCGGGTGCTCTTCCCCGCGCCTCGCAAATGCGCCAGACTTGGCTTCGAAGGCTTCGCTACCGAGCGAAGCTTCGGGGAGGGGTCGCCCATGAATTTCGTGTTCTTCTCGCCGCATTTCCCGGCCAACGGCGCCGAGTTCTGCGACCGGCTGAAAAAAGCCGGCGCCACCGTGCTCGGCATCGGCGATGCGCCTTACGAGATCTTGAACGGCAAGCTGAAGGCGGCGCTTTCGGAATATTACCGCATCGCCGACATGGAAAGTTACGATGCCGTGTTCCGGGCGATGGGGCATTTCATCCACAAATGGGGCCGCATCGACCGCTTCGAGTCGCTCAACGAGCATTGGCTCGAACTCGAAGCCAACATCCGAACCGACTTCAACATCTTCGGCACCAAGGTCGATTTCGTGAAGAATTTGAAGCGGAAGAGCCGCATGCGCGCCTTCTTCCGCAAGAGCGGCGTCGAGACCATTCCGCAGCGCAAATGCTCCGACCGCGCCGGCGCCATGACCTTCATCCGCCGTGTCGGCTACCCGGTGGTGGTCAAGCCAGATTCGGGCTCCGGCGCTTCCAACACCTTCAAGATCTCCAACGCCAGGGAGCTCGACCAGTTCTTCAGGGACAAGCCGGAGGGCGTCACTTTCGTCATGGAGCAGTTCATCGAAGGGTTGGTGGTGACCTTCGACGGGCTGGTCAACCGCGACGGCGAGGTGGTGCTGGCGGCCAGTCACCGTTACGACCAAAGCATCATGGATGCGGTCAACAAGGACCGCCACATGAGCTACACCTGCTTCCCCGAAATCAGCCCGGAGGTCGAGGAGGCGGGGCGCAAGATCCTGAAAGCGTTCGACGTGCGCGAGCGCTTCTTCCATATCGAGCTGTTCGAAACCAGGGACAAGCGCATCATCGCGCTCGAGGTCAACATGCGCCCGCCCGGCGCCTGGATGACGGACGCCATCAACTACACGTTCGACATCGACGTCTATGCCGCCTGGGCCGACATGGTGGTCAAGGATGCCGCCGGCGGCCCTTACAAGGGCAAGTATTTCACCGCCTATGCCAGCCGCAAACGCCATATCGACTATTTGCACAGCCATGCGGACGTGCTAGCCGCCCACGGCGACAAGATCGTCCACCACCAGGCCATCGAAGAGGTCTTCAGCCGCGCCATGGGCAATTACGCCTACCAGATGCGTTCGAAGGATCCGAAGGCGCTGCGCCAGGCGGTCGACTATATCCACGCGGAAAAGGCCTGAGCCGATGGACGTCTCCTATCACAAGGGCCATGCCCGCAATCTCGGCCGCGACATGGAATACAAGCGCTATGGCCATGCCGGGCGCCCGGTGGCGGTGTTCCCGACCTCGCAGGGGCGGTTCTACCAGTTCGAGGATTCCGGCGGCGTCGGCGCGCTCGCCGAGTTCATCGACACCGGCCGCATCCAGCTGTTCACGCTCGACGGCATCGATTCGGAATCCTTCTTCAACAAGCATGCCGACGCGGCGCATCGCATCGCCCGCCACGAGGCCTATTTCCGCTATGTGCGCGAGGAAGCGCTGCCGGAGCTGCAGGCGGTTGCCGCCAAGTCCAATGGCGGCCGCGCCTTGAAGCCGCTGCTTTGCGGCTGCTCGATGGGCGGCTACCACTCGTCGAACTTCGTGTTCCGCTTCCCGGAGCTGGCGAGCGGCGTGATCTCGCTGTCCGGCGTCTATTCGGCCCGCGATTTCTTCGGCCGGACGCTTGAAGGCAACATCTATTTCAACTCGCCGCTCGACTATCTGCCCGGCATCGTCGACCAGAAGCTGCTCGGGCGGCTCAGGGCGCTGCGGCTCATCTTCTGCTGCGGGCAGGGCGCCTGGGAAGAGCGCATGCTGGTCGAGACGCGCGAACTGGAACAGGTGCTGCGCGACAAATCCATCCCGGCCTGGGTCGACTATTGGGGCGGCGACGTCAGCCACGACTGGCCGTGGTGGCACAAGCAGCTTGTCTATTTCTTCGGGCGCTGGCTGGATGACGACCTCATGCACAGGTTGGACTGATGACCACGCCCGACGCGATACGCCGCTTTGTCGAAGCCACCAATGCTGGCGATACCGAAGCCTTTCTGGCCGCATTTACCGACGATGCTTTCCTCAGCGACTGGGGTCGCGATTTCCGTGGCCGCGACGGGATCGCGCGGTGGAACCAGTCGGACAATATCGGCGTGCAGTCCAACCTTCGCATCGTGCGCGTCGCGCAACGCGACGGCGTCTACCATGCCCGCGTCGCCGTGATGGGCAACGGCTTCAACGGCGAGGGCGACATGGCCTTCACGCTGGACGGCGACCGGATCGCAAGCCTGGTTATCAGCTGAGGCCGGAGTTTGCGGTCAGTAGGTCGTGCGTCCGCCGGAGAGGTCGAAGGTCGCGCCGGTGGTGAAGGAGTTCTCGTCCGACAGCATGAAGACGATCATGGCGGCGGCCTCTTCGACCTCGACGAAGCGGCCGCGCGGCACTTTGCCGAGCATATAGGCGACCTGGGCCTCGGTGAGTTGCTCCAGAATGCGGGTGCGAGCGGGCGAGGGGGTCAGCGCGTTGACGGCGATGTCGTGGCCGGCGAGCTCCTTGCCGAGCGACTTGGTCAGCGCTAGCACGCCGGCTTTTGCAGCGGAATAGGCGGCGGCATTGGGATTGCCTTCCTTGCCGGCCACCGAGGAGATGTTGACGATGCGGCCGTAATTGCGCGCGATCATGCCGGGCACCAGGCGCTTGCAGCAATAGAAGACGCCGTTGAGATCGATATCGACGATCTGGCGCCATGCGGCGGGATCGTAGTCCACCACCGTCGCCGCCGGCCCGGCAATGCCGGCATTGTTGACCAGGAGATCGACGGGGCCGAGCGTCCGCTCGGTCTCAGTGGCGGCGCGGTCGACGGCCTCGATCTGCGACTGGTCGCAAAGGATGGCCTCGACGCGGCCGAGCGACGCGAGTTCGGCGGCGGCCTTGGCCATCGCGGCTTGGTCGACGTCCCAGATAGCGACACCGGCGCCCGACGACAGCAGGCGTCGCGCGACCGCAAGGCCGATGCCTTGCGCGCCGCCCGTCACCACGGCGATGCGGCCGGAAAGATCGACGGCGTTCAAACGGCGGTTCATCGGCAATTCCCCTGCTTCTTTAGAGCAATTCAGCATCCCGACAGGATTGCCGACCTGCTCCAATTTTCTGTTTTTACGCAATTCCGGACGGAAAACCGCCGAGCACTTTGCTGGAATGCTTTGGCATTGGATAGCCCGGATCAGCCCCTGACGTTTCGCGCCACCAGTCTGGCTACGCTTGGCCCAATGAGCAGCACGACCAGGAAGCGCGCCGACTGCAAGGCCATGACGAAGGAGATTCCGCGCCATGCGCTCCAGAAGCGCCGCGTCCGAGGGCGCTCTGGTGAGGAGTCCACCTTTTGGTCTTAGACCCGGAGCCGGGAATGCGAACCCCCGTGGCACCTCGTTGGCAGGGCCGCAACACCCTCACTTGTCCATGCCAAACAACGCTTCGATCCTTCGCCACCCATGCGATCGAAACTTTCGGGGCTGGAAAACTGGCCAGCCATAAAGCCCACACGCCGTATCTGTGCAGCGGTAGGTTGACCGATAGGCACGACCTTGACCAACGGCTTGCCTGCCTTGGTGATGATAAACGGCTCACCTCCGGCGGCCTGGTCTACCAGACGTGATAAATTAGTCTTGCATGGTGGATGCTCACGGTCCGCATTAGGTGCTCCAACAAACGATAGAGCTGTTCCCCAGTCAGCCGGCCTTTTCCGGCGCGGGAAGTCCAAAGCCGCCGACCGGGTTGGTCTCGACCTGGAACTCGAAGCCGGCGATGAAGGGACGCGCCTTGGCGATCGCGGCCTGGACTTCCGGCAATTGCAGCGAGGCCTTGTGGCTCGCCTGGTCGGTCCACACTTCGGTGACCCAGATCGCGTCGGCGTCGACCGGATCGATGGCGATGATGTAGCTCAGGCAACCGGGGAGGGCGCCGGTGCTTTCGCGCAGCACGTCCATGACCGCATCGCGCTGGCCGCGCGCCGCCCGCATCTTGCCGATCAGTCCGTACATGCCTTTGCTCTCCCTCCAGGTTGCGCGCTGCACCGAGTATGCAGTCGACCGCTCACGGCATCAACTGGCCACCGTTGACCTCGATCACCTGGCCGATGATGTAGCCGCTCAACAGGTCGGACGACAGGAACAGATAGGCGCCGACGCAATCCTCAGGCGTCCCGGCGCGGCCCTGCGGTATGGTGGCGACCATCGCCTTGATCTGCTCGGCGTTCGAATAGCGTTCGTGGAAGGGCGTCAGGATCGTGCCCGGCGCCACGGCGTTGACGCGGATGCCGAAGCCGATCAATTCCTTGGCCATGCCGCGCGTCACGTTGGAGACGAAGGCTTTGGACGAACCATAGAGGCCGGCGCCGCCGCCGGCGCCGTTGCGGGCGGCGATCGAAGTGGTGTTGATGATGAAGCCGCCCTGGCGCTTCAGCCACGGTATCGCCTTGCGCGAGGCGGTCAGGACAGAGCGCGCATTGAGGTCCATGACCGCGTCGTACTGCGCCTCGTCCTGATCGGCATAAGCGACGCGGCCGAGCATGCCACCGGCATTGTTGACCAGGCCGTCGAGCCGGCCGAAATGGTTTGCGCTCTCCTCGACGACACGCTCGACGTCGGCAGGTTTCGAAAAGTCCCCTTGGACCAGAAACACCTCGCCGCCATCGTCGCGGATGGATCCGGCCACGATTTCGGCGGGCGCTAGGCTCGCGTTGTAATGCAGCGCCACGCGGCATTTCTGCGCCGCGTAAGCACGGGCAAGGGCCGCGCCGATGCCGGTCGAAGCGCCGGTGACCAGCACCGCCTTGCCGGCAAGATCGAGGATGGCAAGTGTCGTCATGTCGGCTGGCCTCCGGGCTGCCATCCTTCGTAGGCCATTGTCGGCCTGGCCTTCAAGTCCGCGCGCATTCAGGGCCTGAGATAGACATAGCCCTGGTGCTGCAACTCGGCGAGCCTCACGACGCCGCCCTTCTCGGCAAGCTCGAAGCCCGCCAGCAGGTCGGTCAGTGTGATATCCATGCCGTGCAAGGTGTTGCCGCAGGCTTGCGGGACAAGTCCCTGCTGGACCAGGCCGGCGAAGCGGCTGGAAACAGCGCCGGAAGCGCCCTTGGACTTGAAGGCAGCCAGAGCCGGACCGTGCACCACAAGCACGATATCGACATTGCCGCCGGTGCCTTCATAGTGGTTCTTGATGTTGCCGAGGACGAAGTTGACCTTGTCCGCGTCGCTGAGGTGATAGGCGACTTTCAGCCGCCCCTCAGGTGTTGCCGCATTTGCCCGGCTCAGGCCGAACAGGCCCGTGGCGCCTGCGAGACCGGCACGAAAAATGTCACGGCGCAGCATCGTATCCTCCGTTCGCCCGCCCGCTCGCGCGATTTTGCGTGGTCCAGGCGGCACTCCTAGACTAGCATATCCCGGCCCTGTCGGTGGAGGAGGATCACATGACATCGAGGACCATGGTGGCGAGGACCATGGCGGGCGTGGCGCTTTGCGCCGCCCTTGCCGCTTTTGCCAGCGCGGCGCGCGCCGAACAGCCGCCCAAGCTTCCCGAGCTCAGCCCGACCGGCGCCGACGCCTGCTTCGGCCGCGTCTACGACGCCGCCCATCTCAAGGCGCATCCGCATCAGAAGGTGGCTCGCATCTTCTTCCTCTACGGCCATGACCCGGTGAGCCGGCCGAACGAAGAACCGGCCGCCAACCAGGATACTTCCTATAACGGCTTCCTCACCACCACGGCGCGCGGCGCCAAGAAGCCGGAATGGGCAAGCAGCTGGTGCAACAAGGAGGATCCAAGCGACAAGGCGAGCGGCGTCCACTGCGGCATGGATTGCGACCGCACGCTGGCTTCGCTGAAAGTCGACGACAAGGGAAAGCTGCTTCTGTCCGGCCTGTCGCAAGACGTCTATCTCGACCCGGATTCGGAAGAACAGCTCGGCAAAGCGGAATACGCCAAGCAGGCGCTGGGCAGCGAGGACGACAATTTCAAACTGGATCCGATGCCGGCCGACAGCTGCAAGGCGGAGTTCGCGCGCATCGATCCGATCGACCCGGCGCTTGGCGATCCGCTGCGCGTGCGGCTGAAGCCCGATCAGCCCTTCTGCTTCGGGCGTGACTACGACGATGCGCATCTGAAGTCGCATCCCAACCAGCTCACGCAATCGATCCGCATCTTCCGCGGACCTGTCGAGCTTGCCTCCTTCGCCGCCGGCGGCGATGCCGCGAACTGGCCCGACGGCGCCGATATCGCCGTTTCGGTGACGACGAGACAGAAAGGGAAAAAGGTCACGCAGACCTATTCCTGCCAGGGCGAGGCCGACCAGTGGCGCTGTTCGGCCAGCTCGAAGATGAGCGACTTTTCCTGCGACATCTCGCAGAAGGAGATTTTCCTCAAGCGCGGCGCCAACGGCACGATGATGGTCGCGAACCCCAACAATGCGGTGGCGGTCCTCGATCTCTGCTCGAAGGCGGCGAATGGCAAGACCAGGTCCGACGACAAGGTGTATCGGCTGCAGCCACTGCCACAGTCGGCCTGCGCGCCGTAAGGCCTGCCGATATTCAGGTGAGGCCGGCCTGCGAACGGTGGCTTCCTGCGCTTCCGGTGCTCACGTACTTTTAAGTACGCTCCGCGCCGGTTCTCGGAAGCCATCGTTCTCGACTCGGCCTGACCTGAATCTCGACAGGCCTTGGTTAGCGCTCAGGCGAAAGGCACCGCCGTGGTGCCTTTCGGCAGCTTGGCCTCGTCGTCCGGCTCGACATGGATGGTGACGCGCACCGAGGGTATTTCGGCTTTCAGCGCATCCTCGATGCGGTCGCAGATGACATGGCTGGCGCCGACCGTCATGTCGGCATCGACGACGAGGTGGAACTCGATGAAGGTGGCGCGCCCGGCTATGCGCGTCTTGAGATCATGGACCTCGAGCGCGCCCTTCGAATTGGCCGAGATGATGTCGCGGATCTGCATGTGCTCGTGATTGTCGACGGCGCGGTCCATCAGCCCGTTCATCGACGAGCCGATGACATGCCAGCCCTGCCACAGAATGTTGAGCGCGACGATGACGGCAAGCGCCGGATCGAGGATCTGCCAGCCGGTGAGCACGGCGCCGACAAGACCGCCGAACACGCCGACGGATGTCACCACATCGGTCATGATGTGCTGGCCGTCGGCGACAAGCGCGGGCGACTTCGCGTTCCGGCCGGTGCGGATCAACGTCCAGGCCCAGATCGCATTGATGACCGTCGCGACGCCGTTGACCGCAAGGCCTTCCCAGGGCTGTTCGAGCGGAGCCGGATGCTGCCAGGACTGCCAGACCTCGTTGAGGATCAGCAGCGCCGCGACGACGATCAGCACGCCTTCCAGCACCGCTGAAAGATACTCGGCCTTGTGGTGGCCGAAGGGATGGTCCTGATCGGCGGGCTTGTAGCTGACCTGGATCGCCCAGAAGGCGGCGGCCGAGGCAATCACGTTGACGATCGATTCCAACGCGTCGGAATATAGCGCGACGGAGCCGGTGATGTACCAGGCGGCAAGCTTCAAGACGAGCACGACACAGGCGACGACGATCGACCAGAAGGCAAGCCTGGCGACCTTCTCCCGGGTCGCGGCTTTCGCCGCGGCCGCTGTCGTGTCCAGCGTTTGCGCCATCTTTTCTAAGCGGCCTTTTCCTTGGCCTTGCGCGGCAGATGCGCGACGATGTTCTCGATGATGCGCATGCCGGCATTGTGACCGAGCGTCATGATCGATTCCGGATGGAACTGCACCGCCGCGATCGGCTCCTTGCGGTGCTCGAAAGCCATAATGACGCCGTCCTCGGTCTCGGCGGTGACCACGAAACCGTCGGGCAGGCGCACCGGGTCGGCGAAGATCGAGTGGTAGCGGCCGACGGTCACTTCCTTTGGCAGTCCGGAGAAGATGATGCCGGGCTTCGAGACGCGGATGCGCGACGGCTTGCCATGCATGGGGATGTGCAACTGCCGCAACTCGCCGCCATAGGCCTCGGCCAGTGCCTGCAGGCCGAGACAGACGCCGAAGATCGGCAGGTCGCGGCTGCGCGCCTTCTTGATGGTGGCGGCGCAGTCGAAATCCTTCGGTGTGCCCGGTCCGGGCGACAGCACGACGAGATCGGGCTTGAGCCGCTCGAAGACCTCTTCGGGCACCGGCGAGCGCACCGTGGAAACATTGGCGCCGGTCTGCCGAAAGTAGTTGGCCAAGGTGTGGACGAAACTGTCCTCATGGTCGACCAGCAGGATGTTGACGCCGTCGCCGACGCGCGCGGTGGTGCGCTCGGTTCCGGTGGCGTTGCCGGTCTTGGCGTCGCGGATGGCGGAGAGCATGGCGGATGCCTTCAGTTCGGTTTCGGCTTCTTCTTCCTCGGGAATGCTGTCGAAAAGCAGCGTGGCGCCGGCGCGCACCTCGGCGATGCCGTCCTTGATGCGGATGGTGCGCAAGGTCAGCCCGGTGTTCATGTCGCCGTTGAAGTTGACCATGCCGATCGCCCCGCCATACCAGGCGCGCGGGCTCTTCTCGTTCTGCTCGATGAAGCGCATGGCCCACAGCTTCGGCGCGCCGGTGACGGTGACCGCCCAGGCATGCGAGAGAAATGCGTCGAAAGCGTCCATGCCTTCGCGCAACCGCCCCTCGATATGGTCGACGGTGTGGATCAGGCGCGAATACATCTCGATCTGGCGGCGGCCGATGACGCGCACGGAGCCCGGCTCGCAGACGCGCGACTTGTCGTTGCGGTCGACGTCCGAGCACATGGTGAGCTCGGACTCGTCCTTCTTCGAGTTGAGCAGCTTCAGGATCTGCTCGCTGTCGGAAATGGCGTCGTCGCCGCGCTTGATTGTGCCCGAGATCGGGCAGGTCTCGACGCGGCGGCCGTTGACGCGCACGAACATCTCGGGCGAGGCGCCGATCAGATATTCGTTTTCGCCGAGATTGATGAAGAAGGAATAGGGCGACGGGTTGATCGACTTGAGCTTGCGCGAGATGTCTGAAGGCTGGGTCTCGCAGCGCTCGTAGAACATCTGTCCAGGCACGACTTCGAACAGGTCGCCGCGCTTGAAGCTCTCCATGGCGCGCCGCACCAGGTTGGCGTATTCGCCCGGTTCATGATCGCCGCGCGGCGGGATGCGGTCGGCGGTCTTGAACGGCTCGGCATGGGCGTCGCGCGGCAAGCCCTCGGTCGAAAAACCCTCGCCCGAATAGTCGTAGCGGTCGGTCCAGGCCTTGGTCGAATAATGGTCGACGACGAGGATCTCGTCGGGCAGGAACAGCACGAGGTCGCGCTGGCTTTCCTTGCGCTCGAGCTTGTAGTCGACCGGGTCGAACTGGAAGGCCAGGTCGTAGCCGAAGGCGCCGTAAAGGCCGAGATTGGCGTCCTCGGTGGTCTTGAACAGCGCAGTGATGGCGCGAAGCACGGTGAAGACCGACGGAACGCGGCTGCGCTCCTCCTCGGTGAAGACGCGGCCGGGTTTCGCCACATCGAGACGAATGAGCGTCTTCGAGGTCTCGGAGATCGTCACTTCGCTCAAGCTGGCAAGCGCCTTGCCGATCACGGGCAACAGCGCTTCGCCGCGCTTGTTCAGCGCTTCGATGCGCATCGTGCGGCCCCGCGCGGAGATGACCAGCGGCGGATCGATGATGGCCGTATCCCAGCGCGTGTAGCGGCCCGGATATTCGTAGTTGGAGGAAAACACTGCGCCCCGGCGAGAATTCAGGCCGTCGACATAGGCATCGATCGCGCCTTCATAGGGCCGGTCGTGGCGTTCACGGGTGATCGTCACGCCACCCGCGGTGACGAAACGCTCCGCCCCGTTGTCCAGAACTTTAGTCGTCATTGCCGTCTCCATCAGCGTTTTGGGCAACGGACCCGGGAATGGCTTTAAAAAACAAATGGCCGCCCGGACATTCCGTTGCGGCCACCCTCTACTTTCACGCGCACACGCACGAACAGGCCGCTGTCAGCGAGCCCACCACCAAACGGTCTTGTTCGAACGCATGTTCATGGCGACTCCCATAGCGGCGAATGACTGGATCGGCAAGCGGAATCGGGAAACTCACCGGACGACGCAGATCGCCTGCCACCTTCGTGCGCGGCGCGAGAGAGCGGGAGCCGGTTTCGATATCTCGCGCGGTCCGGCCGAGACAGGCGAGCAGCCATTCAGCGCGGCGGGACTGGTGAGGGATCGTGTTTAGGCTCAGCAACTATGAATTTGATCTGCCGACGACGGCGCCCGTCGCCGCCGGCGACCATGTCCATGTGCACATCTGGAGAGCCTGCGCGGTCTCTGATCCGAGGTGCTCATCGATGGATGAGATCCTCAGTCTTCCAGCGTGCCGGAGCGCGCGTCGCTGCTCCTGGCGTCGCCGGCGAGCTTCAGAAGATCCTCTCCGGCGCGGATGATGCGGCGCGCGCGGCGGGTCAGGATGAAGCCTGATTGCGGCGCAAACACTTCCGTGCGGCCGCCGGCCTCGCCGGGCGCATGCACGATCGTCGCCAGCCTGTCGCCTTTCTTGACGCGGTCGCCGGGCTTGACGTCGTAGAGGATCGCGCCGGCCCTGGGCGAAGGCATCATGTCGATGTTTTCCAGCGGCACGACAGGGCCGGAAAATTTCTCGAATTTCGGTACGGACGGGTCCCGAACGACGCCCCGCGTCACCAGCAGGCGGTAGAGTCCTGCGGCATCGGCCGCGGCCAGGGCGCCATCGACGTCGAGTATGCCGCGATATTCGACCGTGGTGACGGCGCGGCGGTCGAAGCGCGCGACGCTCGCTGGCACGTTCTGATAGGGCATGATCGAGGCGCCTTCGAAGGTGCCGGTGTTGTCTTCGCTCCACAGCAGGACGGCTTCGGCGCCCATGGCGGCCGCGCAGTCGGCCATATGCGGCCACAGGCTGGTGTGGATGTAGAGATAGGCAAGGCCTTCGTCGTCGCAGTGGAGGTCAAGGACGATGTCGTTGCCGAGGGAGAGCTGGACGAGCCGGTTCTTCAGCCGGCGATCGGCGCCGCCGAGGCTGACATCGGGCAACAGCCTGGCGTCGGGCGCGGCAAGCAACGGAAAGGAGCGGTTGAAGTTGGTCCGGGTGCCGAGATTGAAGCGGCCCTGATGCTCGCCGAAATGATATTGCGCGCGGCCGATCGGATTGGCCCAGGGCACGATGGTGATCGGACCCTTGATGCGGCCCTCGGCCTCCGCTTTGGCCAGCATCGGCATCAGCGCGTCGATGGCGACGACGCCCGGCAGCTCGCCGGCATGCAGCGCCGCCTGCAGATAGGCGGAAGGAGCCGCCTTGTCCTTGCCCTCGAAGCGCAGGACCGGAAATTCGTAAACGACACCCTCGCTGTCGCCGGCGATGCGCTCGATCGTCTTCTGCATGGGATACCTCCGCGTGAAGAGGTTTCACCCATGCATTTTTGCGATTGGGCTGTCGAGTGGTCCAGCCGTGCCGTGCTGTCGGGGCAGGGTGGCTACGGCGAAGACGCCGAGCTGCTACGGCGAAGACGCCGAGCCTTATTCAGCCGGTTGTGGCTGCAGGACCGTGCGGCGGTCGAGCGCCTGCGACAGCACGGCCACGGCGACGGCCAGAAGCGCGAGCCCCGCGCCCACCAGCGGCAGGTTGGCGTAGGATACGCCCCAGGAGATGGCGAGGCCGCCGATCCAGGCGCCGCCGGCATTGCCGACATTGAAGGCGCCCTGGTTGAGCGTGGCGGCAAGGTTCGGTCCTTCGGCAGCCGCTTCGACGACGCGTATCTGCAAAGGCGGCACGACGATGAAGATCAGCATGCCCCACAGGAAGACGATGGCGACAGCCACGCTTGCGATGGCGCCGAGCTCGGTGAAGACGACGAAGAGCAGGGCCATGGCGAGCAGCGTGGCGATCACCGTCGGCATCAGCTTCCAGTCCGCCAGCCTGCCTCCGATGATATTGCCGATGGTCATGCCGGCGCCGAAGAGTAGCAGCACCCAGGTGACGGTCGCCGTCGACAGGCCGGAGACGTCGGTGAGGTAAGGCTTGATGTAGGTGAAGACGGCGAACAGGCTGGCGGAGGCGAGCGAGGCGATCAGCATCGCCAGCCAGACCTGCAACCTGCGCAACACACGCAGTTCGCCCATCAGCCCGCCGCCGCTCGGTTCGGTGACATCCGAAGGCACCAGCCAGGCGATGGCCGCGACCGAGACCAGCCCGATGCCGACGACGGCAAGAAAAGTGGCGCGCCAGCCGAAGGCCTCGCCAAGCGCCGTGCCGGCCGGAACGCCGAGTATGTTGGAGAGCGTCAGCCCGGCAAACATCAGCGCAATCGCGCTCGCCCGCTTGTTGCGCGGCACGAGGCTCGCTGCAACGACGGAGCCGATGCCGAAGAAGGCGCCGTGGCCGAAAGCGGTGAAGACGCGCGCGGCCATCAGCAGCCAGTAGTTCGGCGCGATGGCGCAGAAGAGGTTACCGATGACAAAGAGGGTGGCAAGGCCGACAAGCACCGGCTTGCGTGGCAGGCGGGCGGTTGCCATGGCGACGATCGGCGCGCCGAAGACGACGCCCAGCGCATAGCCGGTTACCAGAAGGCCAGCGGACGGGATCGAGACGCCGAGGTCGGCCGCGACTTCCGGCAGCAGGCCCATGATAACGAATTCGGTGGTGCCGATGCAGAAGGATGCAATGGCGAGCGCTAGGATCGGCAGCGGCATGGGATGTCCGGACTGAATCGGTTCAAAATTTAGACTGGGGCTGGATATGCCCGGCGCACAAGCGCCATTGTTGCAACGCAGCAATGCAGAAACGGAAGAGCGCCCGGCTGGGCTCAGAGATCTTTGTTTCACGGCTGCGGCGAAGTCGCCGAGCCTGACCGCTTCGCACTTTTCCTGGACTTACTCTAAGCCAGCGGCTTCAGCTCCTGGGCAATGGTCGGCAGCAGCTCCGAGACGGTGGGGTGGATGTGCATGGCGCGCGCCAGCGTCGAGATCGGTGCCTTGGCATACATGAGGTCGAGCACGCAGTGGATAGCCTCGTCGCCGCCCGGTCCGAGCACCGAGCAGCCGAGGATTTCGCCGGTGTCGGCATCGGCCAGGATCTTCATGAAGCCTTGCGTCTCGCCCTTTTCGACCGCGCGGCCGACACGCGTCATCGGCCGCTGTCCGACCAGCGCGCGGCGGCCGGATTTCTTCACGGCGGCTTCCGTCATGCCGCAGCGCCCAAGCGGCGGATCGATATAGAGCGCATAGGCTTCGATGCGGTCGCTGACCTTGCGCGGATCGTTGTCAAGCAGGTTGGCGGCGACGATCTCGAAGTCGTTGTAGGAGGTATGGGTGAAGGCGCCCTTGCCGTTGCAGTCGCCCATCGCCCAGATGCCGGGCACATTGGTGCGCAACTGGTCGTCGACGACGACGAAGCCGCGCTGATCGACCGCGACGCCGGCCTTGTCGAGGCCGAGATCGTCGGTGTTCGGAACGCGTCCGAGCGCCAGCAGCACATGTGAGCCGATGGCCGGCGGCTTGTCGGCGGAGAAGGTGACGGCGATGTCGCTGCCTTGTTTGGCGAAGCTTATATCGCCGGCGCCGACATGGACGTCGATGCCTTCGTTTTCGAGGATGGACAGGATGGCCGCAGACGTGTCCTCGTCCTCGCGGCCGGTCAGCCGCGGCGCCTTCTCGATCACCGTGACCTCGGAGCCAAAGCGGCGGAACATCTGCGCGAATTCGAGCGAGATGTAGCTGCCGCCGACGACGATCAGATGGCTGGGCAGCACATCGAGGTCCATCATCGAGGCATTGGTGAGATAGGGTACGTCGTTGACGCCGGGCAGGTTGGGCACCGAGGCGCGGCCGCCGGTGTTGAGGAAGATCTTTGGCGCCGTGAGCAACTCATCGCCGACGCGCACAGTGTCGGCGGATTCGAAACGCGCATGGCCGCGATAGAGCGTGCAGCCCTTCATGCCGGCGATCCATTTTTCGAGATTGCCGCGGGCGTCGTTGGTGACCTTGTCCTTGCGCGCCTTGATCCGCTCGTAATCCACGCCGATGGGGCCCGAGAGCGCGACACCGTAGTCGGCGGCGCGGCGGGCGAGATGCGCGGCATAGGCGCTCGCCACCATCGTCTTGGTCGGCATGCAGCCGGTGTTGACGCAGGTGCCGCCGATGAACTTGCGCTCGACCAGCGCGACCTTCATGCCGGCGGCCTCGAGCCGGCCGACAAGCGGCGGGCCGGCCTGGCCGGCGCCGATGACGATGGCGTCGAAGCTCTTTGCGCTCATGCGACCGCCGCCACGATGAGCAGCCCGCCGATGATCGCGACCGCGTCCTCGATGAAGGCGGCGGGCGGATCCTTGCCGAAAGCGGCGGCCAGCCGGCCGCGCGCTTCGGCGCCGCCCAGTGTGCCGATCACCGCGCCGATCGCGCCCGCGACCAGGCCGCCGATGGTGGCGCCGGCGGTCGCGCCGATGACTGCGCCGCAGAAGGCGCCGACGACGATGCGGGTGCCGAATTGCTGCGGCACTTTCCGGCTCGGCGTCGACGGCAGCTGATCGGTGACCAGCTCAACGATGGCCAGGATGGTGAAGATGCCGACGGCAATCCAGTGACCCATGAAGCTCGCCCAGGTGCCTGCGACCGGGAGCCAGCCGAGATAGGAACCCCAGGCGACGGCGGCGGGCGCGGTCATGGCGCGCAGGCCGGCAATGACGCCTATCAGCAGTGCAAGAATGTAAAGCATGATCGACCCCCCAAATTGAGACCGTCGCATGGTCTCGCAACGGCAGGCTAGCATAAGCCAAGCGTTTGGCTACGGGGCTTTTGTCAGACGATCGATTATGCTTTGGCGATTATGCTTTGGCAGCAGACGAAACCTGGAGGTGCCACCATGACGACAAGCGAACGCATGAAGATGGCGGCGGGCGAATGGTACACCTGCATCGACGATGAGCTGGAGACGTTGCGCGTTGCCGCGCGCGATGCGGTGTTCGAGCACAACGGCCTGCCGCCCCGGCGGCGCGGCAATATCGCTCCGGCCTTGCGGGCGCTGCTCGGCGGCGCGGGCGAGGGGGCTCGCATCGAGG
This sequence comes from Mesorhizobium sp. B3-1-8, assembly GCF_006439495.1. Taxonomy (NCBI): domain Bacteria; kingdom Pseudomonadati; phylum Pseudomonadota; class Alphaproteobacteria; order Hyphomicrobiales; family Phyllobacteriaceae; genus Mesorhizobium; species Mesorhizobium sp. B3-1-8. Next base: position 95,809 of record NZ_VFTK01000012.1, on the reverse strand, counting down.
CGCCGTTCCATTGCGCCTATGGCTTCAACCTGTTCCTCGGCGATGGCGTCTTCCTCAATGCCGCCTGCACCATCCTGGACACCGCGCCGGTGCGCATCGGCAAGGGATCGCTGCTTGGGCCCAATGTGCAGATCTACTGCGCCGAGCATCATCGCGAGGCCTCCGGCCGGCTGGCCGGACTGGAGATCGCCAGGCCCGTGACGATCGGCGACAATGCCTGGATCGGCGGCAGCGCGGTCATCCTCGCCGGCGTCAGCATAGGCGAGGGCGCCATCGTTGGCGCGGGTGCGGTGGTGACGCGCGACGTGCCGGCGAACACCACCGTCGTCGGCAACCCGGCGCGAGGCGTTGCGCCTCGCTGAGCGCACTGCGGTTCGAGCGTTCCGGTATGCTGTTCTATGCGCTTCCTGACGGAAAACCGTCGCGCAGGGTTCCTGGAATTGCCGCGGCGGGAGGAGTTGCCGCGGCGGGAGCAAACCGGATCGTCGCCTCGAAACCGTCTTCGCGGCCCGATGCCGGCGAATTCAGGCTCAGTGCCGCGCCAGTCTGCTGTAGGATCTTGCCGACGATCGCCAGGCCGAGACCCGAGCCGCCAGAAGGCGTCGTTCCGCGTTCGAAGCGTCGCAGCAACTTGTCGGGCGCCGGCACGACGGGACCTTCGTTGATCACGCGTAACCCCGCGCTGTCGTCGATCCGTATCACCACCATTCGATTCTGGGCGCTGTGTCGAAGGGCGTTTTCGATCAGGTTGCGCGTCACGATCGCCAGCGCATCGGGGTCGATGGCCACCTCCACCGGGCGTTTTGACGGCCTTTCGAGGCTCAACCGGGATTTGTTCTCGGCATGCTGCTCCAAATCCGCGACCACAAGCGCAACCACTGCGCCCAGATCAGCCGATTTTCCGGCGGCAATTCCGGCATCGGCGCGCGCCAGTTGCATGAGTTTCTCCGAAAGGTTGGACAGGCTGACGAGCGCCGCCTTGATCTGTCGCGGGCGCTTCATACCCGCATCGTCGGTTGCCTCGGCGATCATCCGCTCGGCCTGGGCCAACGCTCCGGCGATCGGAGTGCGCAGTTCGTGGGCGGCGTTGGCGGTGAATTCCTTTTCGGCTTCCATTGCCATGTGGAGCCGCCGCATCAGCCTGTTGACCGACTTGGCGATTGCCGCAAGCTCGACGGGGAGATGCTCGGTGTCGATCGCGGCGAGATTGTCGCCATCGCGGGCGCTGATGTCGGCACGCAGCTTTCCGATCGGGCGCATGAACCGTGTCAGGGTCAGCCAGGCAAGTATCGCGCTGAGCGGTGTCAGGGCAATCATCGGCACGAGGAAGCCGGCGGCGGCTTCCAACGTCTCTTCGTTGCGGCGCTCGTCGCTCTCGGCGACCTGGACGAACAAGGTGCCGCTTACCGCCGGCTCGGTGTAGACGCGCCATCCCGCCTCTTGCGAGAAGCCTCGCGTGAGCCCGGTCGTCAGCGGAGTGGCTGGCGCGCCGTGGGAATGGAGCATTATCCGACCCTGGCTGTCCCGCACCTGGTAGATCAGCCGTTGGCCATCTTCTTCTTGCGAGACGGCCTCCGCCAGTTCGCGCGGAGGCTGAAGCGTTTCGCGTCCAAAGAGGTCGTCAATGACGAGCGGCAGCAACCTGCGGCCCGCCTCCTGCATCGAATTGTCCATGGCCTCGTTGATTTCGCGATGAAGCGTGAAGGTTCCGGTGGCGGCTGCCACAACTCCAAACATGACGGTTACGAAGATCAACGAGGCGACCAGCCGTCCGACAAGGCTGAATCGCCAGCTCATCGGGCCACAAGGCGATAGCCCAGCCCCCTCACGGTCGCGATCACGTCGCGGCCGAGTTTTCTGCGCAGGCGGCTCACATAGACCTCGACGGTATTGCTCTCCACCTCGGCGCCAAAAGCGTAAAGCGCGTCCTCTACCTGACCCTTGTTGACCGTGACGCCTGGCCGGCCGAGAAATTGTTCCAGCACGGTCCATTCGCGGGCGGTCAACTGGATCTCCTTGCCGCCGACCAGAACGCGGCGATGGGCAGTGTCGACCTCGACCGGCCCGATCCGGATGAGCGGGTTGGGGTTCCCGACATAGCGGCGCGCCACCGCCGCCAGGCGGGCGGACAATTCGCCCAGATCGAATGGCTTGACCAGATAATCGTCCGCACCGGAATTCAACCCGTCTATCCTGTCCGAGAGCTGATCGCGAGCGGTGAGGATTATGACCGGAGTGCGGTGGCCGTCGCGGCGGAAAACCTTGAGGAATTCCAGACCCTTGCCGTCCGGCAAATGCAGATCGAGCAGCATCAGCTGATACGTCACGACACGCAAATGCTCACGGGCTTCCTCAAGTGTGCCGCTCCAATCGACGGCATGGCCATCGGCGGCCACGTGGTCGCGCACGGCTTCACCCAGCACGCGATCATCCTCGATCAACAGAACACGCACGCCGCCTCCGCAGCCTAACCATCCATCCCATGCAGAACGATACTGACAGTAGCCTGAACGCCAGCCCCATCAATCGGCGCGTCTGCTCTCCAAGTGCGGCATTTGCACGAACAGGCCGGCATTCAGGCTGCTGTCAGCTTCCGGTCGCAGGTTTTCGGCATCGGAATCAACCGATGGAGAAAACCGATATGAGAACAATCGTCCTGACCGCGCTGGCGCTGGGCCTGGCCGCGCCAGCCTTCGCAGCAGACCGATGCAACGTGCCGACCGACCAGTGGCAGCCGCGCGAGGCATTGCAGAAGAAGCTGGAAGGAGAGGGCTGGAAGGTCCGCAGCATCAAGACCGAAAACGGCTGCTACGAAGCCAAGGCGGTCGACGCCAGCGGCAAGAGGCTGGAAGGCGTGTTCAATCCCAAGACGCTGGAGTCGGTCGGCGCCGATTCCGACGACGGTTGATCGCCATGAACGCCACCGTTTCGACACAGGAAACCTCGGTCGGGGTCTGGAGCTCCTATGTTCGCCTCTTCCACTGGTCGCTGGTTCTGTGCATTGCCGTGGCGTGGCTTTCTTCCGGGGAAATCATGAAGGTGCATGAGCTGGCCGGCTATTGCGCCGGAGTCCTGATCGCCTCGCGCCTGGTCGCGGGGCTGGCCGGGTCCGGGTATACGCGCTTCGATCAATTCGTGCGCGGACCGCGCATGGTGCGATCGTATCTCGCCGACGTGGCGCATGGCCGTGAGAGGCGATATCTCGGCCACAATCCTGCTGGCGGCGCCATGGTGTTGGCGCTTGTGATTTGCATCGCGGGAATTGCGCTGACCGGATGGATGCAGACCACCGACGCCTGGTGGGGCGTGGCCTGGGTTGAGGACACGCACAAGGTTCTGGGCAATGGTATCCTGGTGCTGATCGGCCTGCATGTCGGCGGCGTGGTTCTGGCAAGCCTGCGCCATGGCGAGAACCTGGTTCGGGCGATGGTCACCGGCCGGAAACGCGCGCCATCACCGGAAGACGTTGCCTGAAGAATGAGACTGGAGAATGCAAGGGGCGCCGCGTTGACGTGGTGCCCCTTGCTGTTCTCAAGACGCTTGCTTCATGTGCTCGTCCTGATCGACCCGCCCCGAAAACTCGCGCCTGTACCGCATCGGCGAGGTTCCGAGCCGCGCGGCGAAATGCTGGCGCAGCGACGTGGCGCTGCCGAAGCCCGCTTCGAAGGCCACCATGTCCATCGATTTGTCCGTCTGCTCCAGCAGCCTTTGCGCCAGTGCCACGCGCTGGTCGGCGAGCCAGCCGCCGAAACTGGTGCCGATCGAGTTCTGGAAGCGGCGCGTGAAGGTACGGCGCGTGAGGCCGGCCCTATCGGCGACGCTGTCGAGACTGTGCGTTTCGCCGAGCGTTGCCCGCACCCGGTCGAGAGCACGCGTGAACCGGTCCGCGTTCGGCGTCGGCGCAAGCGGGCGCTCGATGAACTGTGCCTGCCCGCCTTGCCGGTGCGGCGAGAGCACGACATGGCGGGCAAGCCGAAGGGCGGCCTCCGCGCCATAGCGGGCGCGCACGATGTGCAGGCAACAGTCTAGCCCGGCGGCGACGCCGGCCGACGTGATGATGTCGCCGTCGTCGACATAGAGCACGTCCGCGTCGATCGCGAGATCGGGATGCAGCGCCTGCAACCGGTCGGTATAAGCCCAATGGGTGGTCGCGTTGCGCCCGGCCAGCAATCCAGCGCCGGCAATGGCGAAGGTGCCGAGGCACAAGCCGACGATCAGCGCGCCGCGCCGATGCGCGCGTCGCAGCGCATCCTTGAACGGCGCGGCCAGCGGAGCCTCGAGATCCTTCCAGCTCGGAATGATGACGATGTCGGCCTCGTCTAGCGCGGAAAGTCCATGCGGCACCAGGATGCTCAGCCCGGCATCGGTATGAATGGGTCCCTCCTCCATCGCGCAGACACGGAAGTCGAAGCGCGGCAGTCCGAGCTTGGTGCGGTCCGCGCCGAACACCAGGCACGGCACGGAGAGATGAAACGGGCTGATGCCGTCGAAGGCGACGGCGGCGATGATCGGGTTCTTCATGACAAATATCGTTCCGTTGAAAGTCGAATGTCCCAATTCTTTCGAATGATGTCAATCGGGCCACTTTCTGGAGCCGAACCAGCCGACTAGCTTTGACCCATCAACACGATCGAAAGGAAACCGCCATGTCAGCTCCCGCCACCCAGCCACGCCGCGCGCTTGTCGTCGTCGATGTTCAGAACGACTACAATGGCGGCAATCTCGCCATCCAACATCCGCCATTCACCGAGACGATCGCCAATGTTGCGCGCGCCATGGATGCCGCCGCGGCGGCCGGCATCAAGATCGTCGTCGTCAGGCAGATGGCGCCCGAGACCTCGCCGATCTTCGCCAAGGGCAGCCATGGCGGCGAGTTGCATCCCGAGATCGCCAGGCGCGGCCGCGATCACTATGTCGAAAAGATGCTGCCTTCGGCCTTCACCGGCACGGATCTCGAAGCGTGGCTGCGCGCCAACGCCATCGATACGATCGCGGTCGTCGGTTACATGACCCACAATTGCGATCTGTCGACCATCATCCACGCGGTTCACATGGGCTTTGCCGTCGAGTTCCTTTCCGATGCCAGCGGCTCGGTGCCCTATGCCAACAACGCCGGCTATGCATCGGCAGAGGACATCCACCGGGTGGTGAGCGTCGTCTTGCAGTCGCGCTTCGCCGCGGTGCTGAAGACCGCCGAGTGGATCGATTGCCTGAAGACCGGCGCTCTGCCTGAGCGCGACACGATCTATGCATCGAACCAGCGTGCCTTGCAGCGTAATGCCGCCTAGCTTGAACCGCTTTCGGACGGCAAGGCGCCGCCTGCATGCGGCGCCTTTTTCTTGGCGCCAAATATCCAGCAGAGCGTGAGCCATTTCACGGACGTCGCTCCGGTATTTTCGGAAAGTCACCGCGCATGTGAGTAAGCGCGGTTGGCTTTTTGGGGGCTGGATTGAAGGCGCGCGTTGCACGAACCATGGTCGTCCTGGCCCTGGCCCTCGCCGTCGGCGCGGCGCTGCTGCCATGGCCCGCTCTTGCGCAAGTCCCGCCGCATGCGCCGGGGACGATCTGCGTCACCCAATTCTTCTGGTGCTGGGCGCAGCCGCCCGGGCCGCCCGGCTATCCCTGCGGATGCCCGTCGCAATATGGCTTCGTGCCGGGCTATCTGGGCTAGTCGTCGGGGGAAGCGATGACGACGTCCCACGATCCTCTTGTCTCAGGGTTGCTCGCCGACGCAAAGCTGGTTGCCGGCTATGGCCGCTACGGCGTGTTCAAGGACAGCGCCCTCTTCGCCGCCATCGGCGATGCGGAAAAGCTCAATGGCGCGACCGCAAGCCAGCCCGAGGTCGTCAAGCTTCAGACAGTGTTCAACGACTGCTCCAACACCGTGCCGTTTTCCACGCTGGCCGCGCTCCGCACCGGCTGGTCGCCCGGCGACATGTCGCGGCGGACCGCGCTGGCAACCTATTTTCTGATCGCCCTGTCGGTGACGATGATGATCATCATCGGCAAGCTGACCTATGTCTACAACAGGGGGGTTTCGATCAATGCGGAACTGCAGGAGATCGATAACAACGATTTCAGCGCCCGGTTCGGACAGTCGATCCGGCAGGTCTGGGCGACGAAGAAGCAATTGAGCTCGGCCGCCGCCCAGCAGGCGTCGGCGACCGATCTGACGCTTCTCAAGGATGCCTACTACAATTCCGTCGACAGCCTGCATTCGCTCGATCAACGTTTTTCCTCGCTGCTGGTGCGGGCGCAGGGGTTCATGACACAGGAAGCGCCATTCCCGCTCTGGGGCATGCAATGGGCCTATTGCAAGCTTTCGGCTTCGTCGGCCAAGGCGGGCGCGCCAATCGATTTCTCCAACCCCCGGCAGATGGCCATAGACCAGTTCTGCGGTCAGCAAATCGCGCTGGCGCAACAGCAAAGCGGGGCCGGGAACAGCCAGCCGCTCAAGCAGTCGGATTTCGATTGCAAGAACAACGGCAATACCGAAGGCGGCACGCAAGCCGTAAGCGCCACCGGCATCGCCGGCCAGGCCGAAGATGTGAACGCCGATTTCGATGAGGCGACGCGCGATCTGCAGTGCGAAGGCGTCATCACCATCACGCCGAATTCGATTTCGACGCTGACACTGCAGGCCAAGACGCTCAGCGAGGTCCTCAGCCCCTATGCGCTGTGGATCCTGCCCGCGCTTTACGGCGCGCTTGGCGGCATCATGTTCCACATGCGCATGATCCTGAACCCGCTTTTGCCCAATCCGTCGCTGTCCCGGCTCATTCACCGCATCGCGCTCGGCGGGCTTGCCGGCATGATCCTCGCCTGGTTCATGGCGCCGGGGACCAAGCTCGGCGGCGAGGTGACCGGCATAGGATTCAGCCTGTTCACCTTCGCTTTCTTGTTCGGCTTCAGCCTCGATATCTTCTTCGCCATCCTCGACCAGTTCGTCTCGATGTCGGTCGCCGGCATCAAGAAGTTCGGCTCGCCCACGGTGGCATGAAGGCCGGCGAAACAAAAAGGGCGCCGCGATGAGGCGGCGCCCTTGGTCGTTCAATTCGAACGAAGTTTTAGAACAGGCCCTCGATCTGGCCGGCCTCGTTCAAGAAGATCTTTTCCGAAGACGGCGCCTTGGGCAGGCCGGGCATGGTCATGACCTCGCCGCAGATGATGACGACGAAGCCGGCGCCGGCCGAGAGCCTGACCTCGCGCACCGGCACGGTGTGGCCGGTCGGCGCGCCGCGCAGGTTCGGGTCGGTCGAGAAGGAATACTGGGTCTTGGCCATGCAGACCGGCAGATTGCCGTAGCCGGCTTCTTCCCACGCCTTGAGCTGATCGCGCACCGACTTGTCGGCGATCGCTTCCGAGCCGCGATAGATACGCTGGACGATGGTGTTGATCTTCTCGAACAGCGGCATTGCGTCGGGATAGAGCGGCGCGAACTGGGAGGCGCCGGATTCGGCGAGCGCCACCACCTTGTTGGCAAGGTCCTCGATGCCGGCCGAACCGTTGGCCCAGTGCTTGCACAGGATCGCCTCTTCGCCCATCGAGGCGACATAGTCTTTCATCGCCTGGATCTCGGCCTCGGTGTCGGAATAGAAGTGGTTGATGGCAACCACAGCCGGCACGCCGAACTGGCGGATGTTCTCGATGTGACGGCCGAGATTGGCGCAGCCCTTCTTGACCGCCTCGATGTTTTCCTTGCCGAGGTCTTCCTTCTTGACGCCGCCATTCATCTTCATGGCGCGCACGGTCGCGACGATGACCGCAGCGGAAGGCTTCAGGCCCGCCTTGCGGCATTTGATGTCGAAGAATTTCTCGGCACCAAGGTCCGCGCCGAAGCCGGCTTCGGTGACGACATAGTCGGCGAGCTTCAGCGCCGTCGTGGTGGCGACGACGGAGTTGCAGCCATGCGCGATATTGGCGAACGGGCCGCCATGCACGAAGGCCGGGTTGTTCTCCAGCGTCTGCACCAGGTTGGGCTGCATGGCGTCCTTCAACAGCACCGCCATGGCGCCGTCGGCCTTGAGGTCGCGGGCATAGACCGGCGACTTGTCGCGGCGGTAGGCGACGATGATGTCGCCGAGGCGCTTCTCAAGGTCCTTGAGATCGGTGGCCAGGCACAGGATCGCCATCACTTCCGAGGCGACAGTGATGTCGAAGCCGGCTTCGCGCGGATAGCCGTTGGCGACGCCGCCGAGCGAGCAGATGATCTCGCGCAGCGCCCGGTCGTTCATGTCCATGACGCGGCGCCAGGCGACGCGGCGGGTGTCGATGCCGAGCTCGTTGCCCCAGTAGATGTGGTTGTCGATCAGCGCCGAGAGCAGATTGTGTGCGGTGGTGATGGCGTGGAAGTCGCCGGTGAAATGGAGGTTCATGTCCTCCATCGGCACGACCTGCGCGTAGCCGCCGCCGGCGGCGCCGCCCTTGACGCCGAAATTCGGGCCGAGCGAGGCTTCGCGGATGCAGATGATCGCCTTCTTGCCGATGCGGTTCAGGCCGTCGCCGAGGCCGACGGTGGTGGTGGTCTTGCCTTCGCCGGCCGGCGTCGGGTTGATGGCGGTGACCAGGATCAGCTTGCCGTCCTTGTTGCCCTTGACCGACTTGATGAACTCGGCCGAGATTTTTGCCTTGTCGTGGCCGTAGGGCAGAAGGTGTTCGGTCGGAATGCCGATCTTGGCGCCGATCTCCTGGATTTGTTTTTTCTTGGCGGCGCGCGCGATCTCGATGTCGGACTTCACTTCGGCCATGACGGCTTTCCTCTGGATTGGGCGTTGGAAGGGACTGTTTTGATCAATTGTGCATGTTTGGAACGCCGCACGGGCGCAAGGGTGTTTTCTAACCCTGTCGCTGCCTGGGCGTCAACTTTCATGCAACTATGTTTCCTGTAAAGAAAGAATATTGCTGTTCCCGGTGCGACCCTGTTCGGGTCTTCGACCCCAGTCGTTTGCGGCGTATAGAAGCCAGAGCGAAGGCCGTTCCGCCGTCTCAAAACAGCCGCTGAATACGCGAAAAGCGACAGAAGCGACGGCGCAAATCCACCATCCCTGTCTTGGCCGAAGAGGCTGCTACTGCGTCAGCACGTTGCTGATCTCGACCATGTTGGAGCGCACCCGCAGGATGTAGAAACCCATCGTCGTCAGATGCGTCGGCAGGAGCCAGCCATCCTCGCGGCCATTGGCGATGATGAAGGGCTGGATGCGCAGCGCCGAGACGAATTGCTGGTCCATCGTGTCCCACAGATTCTGCAGGTGCTTTTCCTTGATCACATCCTCGAAGTCGGCCTGGGCGCCCCTCATCAGGCCGTAATAGGCGTAGAGCTGGCCATAAGCGAACCAGAAGCGGTCGTCGGCGCGGGTATCGAACCAGCCATTGTTGTGGTTTTCGGCGCGTTCCTTGAGGATGGCCGAGGTCGAGCCGATGTCCGAAGCGATGCGGTCGATATATTGCTTCAGATTGTCGGCGCGGGCGTCGAAGGTCGCCTGGCAGGTGGCGAGACGGGCGTTGAAGGAGCGCAGCTTGCGCACAGCGTCGCGATAATAGCTCGGCGTCGGCGTCTTGGGGCCGAACGGGTTCAGGCCGAAATACCAGGTGTATTCGTCGAACTGCAGATTGCCGCGCGCGTCCTGCAGGTCGGCGTCGATCTGCGAGGTCGTGCGCACGCGGCCGAGATTGTCGGCAAGCTCGGTCGCGGTGCGCCGCACCGCCTGGTTGATGCCGCGCTGGAAGGACGCCTTGTTGTCCATCCAGGGCGTGTTGTCCCAATCGATGCCGAACAGGCCGAGCTTGTAGAGGATCATCGACGAGATCCAGGCATTCTGGTTGACGTTGAAGTCCGTCAGATCGGCGGCAACCTGGGCGATGGCGGAGTTGCCGCAGGTCTTGGCCGTATCGGTGCCGCTGCCGGCCGAAACCTGCTCGCCCGCCGACACGTTCCGCTTCTCGAACGTGTAGGTGTCGGGATAGTTCGGGTTGAAATTGTTCCACCACTGGGTAGCGTAGAAGAAATTGGCGTAGAGGCCGATCAGCACCAGGAGGGCAAGACCGACCACGGCCTTCAGAATCCAGCCGCGTTGCCCGTACCAGCGGCCGACCCACATGAATGGCCACAGGATGACGCCGATGACGAAGCCGATGCCGCGGCCGATCCACTGGAATATCTGGGTGAAGAAGTTCACGATCGGGTCGAGCATGGCTGTGGCACCCCCTAGCATGATGCCAAAAAGTTGCAGACTTTTTGGATAACATCATGCGCCAAAACAACAAGTGAGAACGAAATGACGGCTCATTTCGCTCTAGTCAGTCAGGCCGTAAAGGCGCGCGCGGAACGCCGCCTTTTCCTTCAAATATGTGGTTTTCAGAACGTCCACAACATGGCTTCTCCAGGCGTCGCTGAAGCCGTCATAGTCCTTGTAGAAACCCGGCTTGTTGAAGACGTAACGCGAAACGAAGTCCTGCGGCACGAAATCCGAGATCAACTGGTTGGTCAGCCAGGCATCGGGATGGTCGGGCTTGGCGCGCACGACCAGGAATCGCTGGCGCGGCGGCACATCCTCGATCTTGAGATGGCCGAACTGGGCGATTTCGCGCTTGGCGGCATTGAGGAAGGGAAAGTTCCCGTCCTGGGCGATCAGGTCGGCATGGCCGTGGATCCAGGTCTGCAGCCACACCTTGTCGACATCGGTCAGATTGCGGTTGGGCTCGGCGTCGCGGATCAGCGCGCGCACGACCATTTCTGCGCGATGCTCGAGATAGCCGGAAGCCTCGATCCATGAGGCGCGCGGCAGGTCGAGCCGGCCGGTGGCGGCCAGGAAGCGGAACACCTTGTCGGCGTCGTTGATCGACAGATAGCTTACCTGCCAGGGGCGCGAGCGGCGGAAGCCGGGGGCGGCCGGATCGCTGATCACCGTCGTCATATCGGGGTCGACGAAGACGTAGAGCCCGCCGAAATGGCTGGTCCAGTAGGCGTTGTGACGGAAGATAACCTGGTCCGGCACCAGCGCGTTCTCGCGGATGTCGCCGCAGACCTTGGCAAGATCGACCATGCGCTGGAGCATGGCGTTGTCGCGCCAGGCGTCGGGCTCCTGCTTCAGCCGGTCGACCAGCTTGCCGAGCTCGGCCGCCTTGCCCAGCACGTCCTCTGCCGACAGCACCTTGAACTCGACCTGGTTGATCGACAGCAGGTCCTCGATGTCGTTGACCTTGGGAACCGAGTCCTCGATCTCGCCGTAGATCACGTCCTTGATGGTCAGCGCGTCGATGGCGCGCTGGTTCTTCGACATGAACTCGAACATCAGCTGCGAGGTGTTGGAGAAGGCGGTATGCACCACCGGCAGGTCGATCTGCGACGGCGTCAGGATGATGAAGCGGCGGTTGACCTCGTTGGGGTCGAGATAGTCATAGTCGCCGCATTCCTCGGCGATCTCCGGCGAGAAGCCGGTGCGGTCGATCTGGAAGCTCTTAAGCTTGGTCGGTTCGAGGCCGAAGGCGGCAAGCGCCTTGTTGTAGCGCTGGATGAGGTGCGGCTCGTCGATGGCGAGCAAGCGGCCGTAGATCAGCTCGTTGTCGCGCAGAAGATCAGGCTTTTTGGCGTGGGTCATTCTTCCTTCTCCCCGTTCACGGGGAGAAGGTGCCCGAAGGGCGGATGAGGGGCGGCGCCGACGCTCATCGTCCCTGCTCCGAGGGTGCGGCCGGCAGAAATTTCGCATCGACACCGATCATTTTGCGATCCAGCCGACCATCCAGGGCTGCAACAATTGTGTCCAGCACGCTCGAAAGGCCGGTCAAAACATCTGCGTGCCATACTCTCAACACCGACCAACCGTTTTCGTTCATGGTTTCGTCCCTATATCGATCCCGAGAGCGGCCTGCATGCTGGCTGCCGTCCACCTCCACAACCAGATTGGCATCGCGGCAGGCGAAGTCCGCAAAATAAGGGCCGATCGGCAGTTGGCGAACAAATTTGTAGCCGTTCAATCGCCGTCCTCGCAGTTCATGCCACAGCCGTTCCTCCGCATCGTTTTCGACTTTCCGAAGCTGACGGGCTCTCGCCACTTTCGGTTCATTCCTCCCACGCATGGCGCTGCCCCTCATCCGCCCTTCGGGCACCTTCTCCCCGTGAACGGGGAGAAGGAAAAGATCACCAAAGCCCCTTCTTCTTCAATTCCTCCATCTCGCGCGCCGCCCGCTCGCGCAGCCTTGCGTCGCGCAGGAGCTTCTCCACCGCGGCATCGTCGGACTTGTCGGAATAACGGAACTCGGAATCGGCGTAGCGGTTGATCTCCTGCATGACCATGTCCATCGAGAACGGTCCGCGCAGTTCCTCGATCATCGCCTTCTTGTCGTCGTAGCTCTTGTGCATGAAGGCTTCCGGCTTCTCGAACCAGTCGTCCGGCAGCTCGATATCCATGGCGCGCATCTTGATGGCATCGGTGACGTTCTTGATGGCGCGGCCGGTGAAGCGCGGCTCGGCGTCCTTGATCATATGCAGGTAGGTGCCGACATCGGCCATGGTCTTGGGCGCGCCATTCTCCTTCATGTAGCGCTCATAGACCTTCATCAGCCCGTCTTCCTGCGGCTTCTCATGCTCCTCATAGGCTTCCTCGACGGCGCGCTGGATCTCCTGCGCGGCATAGAGCTCGTGCTCGCCGAGCGGGATCTTATGGTTCTTGCCGGCAAGCAGCACGAAGATGTCGATATAGTCGTCGCGGGTCTGCGGGCCATCGACCAGCCATCGCGCGCCGGCGCGCTGGCGCAGCGCATCGTCGACATTTTCCGGATAGTTGGAAAACATGCCGAAGGAGCAGTTGCCGCGCACGACCGTCGAGGCGCCGGCGAAGGCGTCCATCAGCACGCCGGTGATCTCCTGCTGGCCGGCCGAGGCGCGGTCGTCGGAACGGCGCGCCGCCACCTGGTCGATGTCGTCGATGGTGCCGAAGCCGATGACGCGCGGATTGAGCACGTTGTTGATGAACTGGCGGCAGTTCTGGCCGGACTTGCCCTGATAGGACGAGATCTGGTCGACGCCGAAATTCTCGTAAGCAAAAGGATAGCCTGCGACCTGACAGTAGCCATTGACGAGGCCGGCGATCATCTGGATCAGCGTCGTCTTGCCGGTGCCCGGCGCGCCGTCGCCGATGAAGGTGAAGAGGAAGCCGCCAAGCTCGACAAAGGGATTGAGCTCGCGCTCGAAATCATAGGCCATCAGCATCTTGGCCAGTTTGACCGACTGGTATTTGGCGATGTGGTTGCCGACGACTTCCTCCGGCTTCTTGAAGGTCATCACCAGCGGCTTGGATCGTTTGCCGGGCGCGACGTCGAAGCCATCGAGGATGAAATCGTCGACATCGATGCGGATATGCGCGTTCTCGAATGGGCCGATGCCGTCGAAGCGGCCCTTGCGCGCCAAGAGCCCGTCGATGGCGACCCGGGCAAAGGCCCGCGCCCGCGTCATCAGGTCCGCATCGTCCTTCGAGCCGGCGATCGCCTTGTCGAGGCCGGCGACGATCGACTTCACCGCGTCCTGCGGGGTATCGAACAGGAAGTCGGGTTCGGGGCTGTCGTTCGGCGCCTCCCTGTCGCTGTCGATCAGCTGGAACAGGTAGGAAGCGAAGCTGAAGGCCGACACGTAAGCCGACGCCGACAGAAGCTTTTTGAACCTCGCGGCTTCGTCGCCTTCGAGCGGCGCGCGGACGTTCCTTGCCTGCAGGCTTTCGAGGTCGGAGCCTTCGGCGAAGACGTCGGATATGGCGAGCGCGATCGCCAGGCCGCGGCGGGCGCGGTAGAGCAGCGTGTGCTGCGGGATGCTCATCAGCTGGTCGTCGGGATGGATGGCCGCGACCGTCTTCGACAGCTCGACCTCGCGCGTGCGGCGCACCGAACCGACCGACACGGTCGAGACGAAGCGTCGGTTGGTGCCGGCAAGCGCGGTGCCGGATTCGCGCGAGGGGTCCTCCAGCACGACGATGCGGGTGATGAAGCTCTGCGCGGTCGCGCGGTGCTTTTCAATTGCGGCTTCCGAGATCGTTGTCAGGCCGGTGTCCATGAAGGATGCTCCGCGATTGACGGTCAGACGTCGCTGATCACCTGTCCGTTGGACAGGATGTGGACCTTGTAACCGGAAAAGATCTTCTGCGCCTCGCCGGCGGCGTAGAGCGCCTGGTAGGCCTCGTGCGGGATCAGCGCGTGGTTCTCGTAGCTCGACACGCCCTGGCGCGCCGCTTCGAGATCGTCGGTGTTGATGAAGAATTCCTGCGTCGTCTTCTCGCTGGAGAACAGGCCCCTGCGGCCGGGCTTCTCGCTCTTGGAGAAGACTTCCTGGATGGTCCAGGTGAGCAGCCAGGCGTTCTGCGGCCTGCGCACCTTGGCCAGCACCTCGGCCACCGTCGAATTGTTGTCGGTGATGCCGGCCGAGTAGAAGGGTCCCAGCACCACGCGCCGCAGCTGCTTGGGATGCAGCGGCTCGAAATCCTTGTCGAGATTGACCGCGATCGTCGCCGGAGACAGCGTGTAGGCCGAGTTCTTCTCGGTGAAATCGTCGAAGCGGTGCGCAAGCTCCGGGTTGAGCAAGCCGTCGACGGGGAGCGGGATATCGACCCGCTCGTTGAGCTTGCCGTTCACGTCGACCAGCTGGCGCACCATGCTTTCGGAGGAGTCCTCCACCGTCACCATGTAGACCAGCGGCAGGTTGGCGCTGCCGTCGAAAGCGGCCCAGTGGACGAGATAATAGGGCCGCATTGTCTTCGGGTTGACCGAGACCTTTGCCGTCTGCGCCAGGGTGAAGGGGCCGAAGGTCGCCTCGCTCTTGACGTCCTCAAGATAGAGCCGCTCTGCCATCGACTTCTGCAGCGCCTCTGGGAATTCCTTGTGGCGAAGGATGAAGTCGGCCATCTCCTCGCGCAGTTCGCCGGCCTGCGGGATGTTGGCCAGCCGCGCATCGGCCTGCTGGCGGTCGTTTTCCAGCTCCAGCAGGTTCTGGAAGACGGGGTAGCCGCTTTCGGCGCGCGAGATGCGGAAGGTGTCCATGAAACCGAGCCGGTTGCGCCAGCAGGCAAAGGACTTGTCCAGCCGCGCGATATACTCCGCGACGATCCTGGCGACGATGCCGTGCCGGTAGAGCGGCGAGCGGTCGTCGCGCATGAACACTTCCAGCCCGCTCAGCGCCGCCGTGATGGCGGAGAAATAGCGTGCCGCGGCGTCGTTTTCAGGTGTCATGTGGCTGCCGTGGAAATGAAGTCAGCGGCGCCGCCTACGACTGCACGTAGTTTGCCGAATTGTGCTTCTTCATCACATCGTCGAAGCGGCGGGCGAAAGCATCGTCGGCGAGCTTCTTGCGGCGCTGGATGTCGGCGCTGGCGACCATGTTCTTCTCGTGCATCTCCAAGAGGTCGCCGATGTGCTTCTGCGAGGCGGCGCCGATGCCGGCCATCGTCTCCTCGGCGGTGTTATCGACCTGGCTGCCCAGCGTGTTGATCTTGTGGGCGACGTCCTGCTGGGCGGCGGTCTTCAGCGAATCCTCCAGCGCCTTGTACAGCACGATGCGCTGCTCGGTGTCGATGGTCAGCTTGTTGATCAGCGTCGACTGCGCGGCGATCTGGTTGTTGAGCGAATCGACGAAGGTCTGGAACATCGAAGTGTAGCGCTCCAGCGTCTGGCTTTCGGCCAGCAGCTCCTGTTCCTTGGCCTGCTTTTCATTGTACTCGGTCGCCATTTTCGAGCGTTCGCCCTCAAGCTCGGTGCGCTCCTTCTGGGTCGTGGAGGCGGCGATCTTGTTTTCGATATCGAGCAGCTGAGGGTTCAATTCCTCGATGCGCTTCTGCACCGCTTCAAGATTGGTCATCGTCACCTTGCGGCGCTCGATAACCTGGGACAGGCTGGTCTCCGAGGTCTTGTAGCGCTGGTCGAGGACCTGCTTCTGCGCCTTCAATATGCCGACGATGGTATCCGACTTTGCCAGCAGCTCCTGAAGATTGCCGGCCAGCGACATGTTGCGGACGCGGTCGGTGCGCATGCGCTGCTTGCGCTGCGCCGAAAAGACACCGACGAAGTTTTCCCAGCCGGTGTAGTTCTTCATGCTTTCGAATTCGGCGCCGAAGACATTGGTGGCGTCCTCCAGCCCGATGATCAGGTCGGCGATGTTGCCTTCCATGACCTTCTGTTGCTTGAGCACGTCCTCGATGCGGGCGTTCTCGATGTCGAAATTGGCGTCGCCGATCTTCTTGTCGGCCTGGGCGAGCGTGTCGAGCACGGTGCCGGACTGCTCGATCTTGGTGCGCATGTCCTGCACGACCTGCTTGGTCTTGGCAATTTCGGCATCGAAATTCTGCAATGTCGCCATTGGGGCCTCCCGCTTCGGCATCCGTTTCCGTGTCGTGGCGGCGAATATATGTGGGGCTTCAAGGGATTGAAAGAAGGAAGACAAGGAGAAGCGTCGAAACAAAAGAATTGGTTTGGTCCTTGAAAGGCAAGGCAAGCATGCGCATGGTGCCTAGTAACGCGCACCATCATCGAACAGCTTTGGCTGATATGCCTTAAGGTCTTGTTTTTGCGAACGGCCATGAAACAGCGCCGGCAAATATCTTGCAGCGGCGATGCCCGTTTCGCCGGCGCCGGTCAAGGCTTGAAGCGGTTTTCGGACGACATCCGGCTCTAGGCAGCCTTCCGGCTCAGCGGCTCACAAAACCGATGAAGTCGTCGGGCGCGGCGCGGCCCATCTCCTCTTCCCAATGCCGGCGGCAGAGCGAGACGTAGACATCCTTGCCGATCGCCACCTGATCGCCCTGTTTCGCCACCTTGCCTTCGGGACCCAGCCGCACGACCATCGTCGCCTTGCGCCCGCAACGGCAGATGGTGCGCACCTCGCGCAGGTCGTCGGCGATGGCGAGCAGCGCTCGCGAGCCGGAGAAGAGATTGCCCTGGAAATCGGTGCGCAGGCCGTAGCACATGACCGGAATATTCAGCCGGTCGGCGATGCGGGCGAGCTGCCAGACCTGCTCCTCCTCGAGGAACTGCGCCTCATCGACGAAGATGCAATGCACCGGGGCATGCCGGTGGTGCTCGGCGACCCTGGCATAGAGGTCGTCGCCGCCGCGGAACATCTCGGCCTCGGATTCGAGGCCGATGCGCGACGAGATCAATCCGGTGTCGCCCTTGCAGTAATGGCCGGCGACCAACAGCATCGTCGACATGCCGCGTTCGCGATAGTTGTAGGATGCCTGCAAAAGCATGGTCGTCTTGCCGGCGTTCATCGTCGCGTAGTGGAAATAAAGCTTGGCCATAGGTGCTTTTAAGCCGACTTGCCGCCGCGCGGGGAGAGGGCACCGGCTCCGTCCACCAAAAACTCCCTGCCGTTCAAAAACTCCATGTCGCTCAAAAGGGTGTCATGTCGCTTAATGACCAGCGCGCGCCGTTCATCGTGATGTTGAACCGCTTGAAACAACATCAAAATGGTGTTTGGCTGACGAAACAAGGCGGGCGCAAGAACCGTGACTTCGCTTTGCCTTAAGAATTGCAATGGGAGAAAGTTCATGTCGCGTATGAAATCTTTCGTCGCAGGCCTCGGCCTCGCGGCGCTTCTGTCCACGACCGCCGCTTATGCCGGCGATCCGGCGAGCTGCAAGGCGGTTCGGCTCTCCGACGTCGGCTGGACCGACATCCAGGCCACCACGGGGCTGGCCTCGGTGCTGCTCACCGCGCTCGGCTATGAGCCGCAGGTGATCCAGCTCTCGGTGCCGGTGACCATGGCTTCGCTGAAGAACAAGGACCTCGACGTCTTCCTCGGCAACTGGATGCCGTCGATGACCAACGACATCAAGGACTACACCGCCGACGGGTCGGTCGAGACGATCAGCACCAACCTGACCGGTGCAGGCTACGGCATCGTCGTGCCGACCTATGTCGCGGATGCCGGCGTCAAGACACTGACCGATCTCGGCAAGTTCAAGGACAAGTTCAACGGCAAGATCTACGGCATCGAGGCCGGCAATGACGGCAACCGCATCATCCTCGACATGATCAAGAACCCGAAGGACAACCTCGAAGGCTTCGAACTGGTCGAGTCGTCCGAAGCCGGCATGCTGACGCAGGCGGAGCAGTCGATGAAGAACAACGAGTGGATCGCCTTCCTCGGCTGGACGCCGCATCCGGTGATGGGCGCCATGAAGATCACCTATCTCGACGGCATGGGCGATAGCGGCTTCGGCGCCGCCACCGTCTATACCAATGTGCGCAAGGGCTACACCACCGAATGCCCGAACGCCGGCAAGTTCATCGCCAACCTGAAGTTCAATCTCGACATGGAAGGCGAGATGATGGACGCGATCCTGAAGGGCGGCGACGCCCAGACGGTGGCGACGGACTGGCTGAAGAAGCATCCTGACGCGGTCGCGCCCTGGATTGCCGGCGTCACCACTTTCGACGGCGGCGACGCGGCCGCTGCCGTCAAGACCGCGCTCGGAGGCTGAGCCTGCTTTGAATCCGGAACGATGATCCGGAAGAGGGCAGCCAGGTAGAAAAGGCTGCCCTTTTTCTTAAAGCGCATCGCGCTTTAAGTCTCTGTTTTACGCATGCCATTTTCCCAAAACCGCTGCACACTTTTGGGTGACATGCGTTAAGCTGCGAGAAGCTGACCGTGCGGCAAGCGCGGCAAAGCCGAGAGGGGAAAGATGGATCCGATTTCGAAATTCCTGACCGATTACAAAATCCCCATCGGGCCGTGGGGCAAGGCCTTCTTCGGCTTCCTGACCGACAATTTCGACACCATCTTCCGGGCGTTTTCAAACGGGCTGAACTTCATCCTCGACGGGGCGGTGGATCTGCTGCTGGTGGTCCCGCCCGTGCTTCTGGCGCTGGTCATCGCGATCATCGCCTGGCTGCTGCAGCGTTCGCGGCCGCTCGCCATCGGCGTCTTCCTGGGTCTGATCTTCATCATCAACCAGAACCTGTGGAAGCAGACGGTGCAGACGCTGGTGCTGGTGGTTGCCGCCGCCGCCATGGCCATGGCGATCGGCGTGCCGCTCGGCATCTGGGCCGCGCACAAGCCGAAGGTCTACCGGGTCATGCTGCCGGTGCTCGACCTGATGCAGACGCTGCCGACCTTCGTCTACCTGATCCCGGTGCTGACGCTGTTCGGCCTCGGCAACGCGCCCGGCCTGATCGTCACCATCATCTTCGTCATCCCGACAGCCGTGCGCCTCACGCATCTCGGCGTGGTTTCAGTGCCCAAGGCGATCGTCGAAGCGGGCGAGGCGTTCGGCGCCACCAAGCGCCAGCTTCTGTGGAAGGTGGAGCTGCCGTCGGCGCTGCCGACCATCATGGCCGGCCTGACGCAATCCATCATGCTGTCGCTGTCGATGGTGGTGTTCGCCGCCCTGATCGGCGCCGGCGGCCTCGGCACGGAAATCAACCGCGCGCTCGGCTCGCGCCGCATCGATCTCGGGCTTGAGGCGGGCCTCGCCATCGTCGTGCTCGCCATCGTGCTCGACCGCATGACCCGCATCGGCGTTGGAGGCAAGAAATGACCGTCGCGGTTGATTTCAAGAATGTGGACATCGTCTTCGGCGCCGATCAGGCAGGTTCGCTGGCGATGATCGACAAGGGCGCTACGCGCGCCGAAATCCTCGAGAAGACCGGTAACGTGCTGGGTTGTGCCGGCGCCAGCCTCACCGTGCATGAAGGCGAGATATCGGTGCTGATGGGCCTGTCCGGCTCCGGCAAGTCGACGCTGCTGCGGGCCGTCAACCGGCTCAATGTGGTGTCGCGAGGCCAGGTGCTGGTCAAGGACGGCGACCACACGGTCGATGTCGTCACCTGCGACGAGGCGACCTTGCGGCGGCTGCGCCAGAAGCAGGTGGCGATGGTGTTCCAGCAGTTCGGCCTGCTGCCCTGGCGCACGGTCGAGGAAAATGTCGGCTTCGGCCTCGAGCTTGCCGGCGTGCCGGAGGTGGAACGCAAGGCGCGCGTGCAGAAGCAGCTGCAGCTGGTCCATCTCGACCAATGGTCGAAGAAATACGCCCATGAGCTTTCGGGCGGCATGCAGCAGCGCGTCGGTCTTGCGCGCGCCTTCGCCACCGAAGCGCCGATCCTGTTGATGGACGAGCCGTTCTCGGCGCTCGACCCGCTGATCCGCACCAAGCTGCAGGATGAGTTGCTGCAACTGCAGGCCGAGCTGAAGAAGACCATCATCTTCGTCAGCCACGACCTCGAGGAGGCGCTGAAGATCGGCAGCCACATCACGATCATGGAGGGCGGCCGCATCGTCCAGACCGGCGCGCCGGAAGACATCGTGCTTAGGCCCGCCAACGACTATGTCCGCGACTTCATCGCCAATGTGAATCCGCTCTCGGTGCTGACGGCATGGAATGTGATGCGCGATCGCCGCGATCTCGAACAGGGCGAGGACGGCTGGGTGTGGCTCGACCGGCGCAAGACGACGCGCTTCAAGATCGACGACCACGGCCTGGTGGCCGCGGCCGAACGCGACGGCAAGCCGGCGATATGGGTCTCCTGCGCCGATGTCGAGGCCCAGCCGGAGGAGGGGGCCCAGGTGTTCTGGGCCAATCCCGGCACGCCGCTGAAGACGGTAATGCTCGCCATGCACCGCTCGCAGACGGCGCCGGTGGCGCTGTTCGACGAAGGCTCGCGCTTCGTCGGCGCGATCGGCATCCGCGACGTGCTGAGCGCGGTGCTGCGGCGATAGGCTTCTTCGAAGGCGCCCGGTCTCCGGTCCGGGCGCGCGGCCCGCGGCTTGTTTTCCGGTTCCTTCCAGCGCAGAATCTATCTGTTGTATGCCCATGCGCCGAGAGGGTGATGCCGACGTCGCGCACAGGGGTTCCAGGCGCGGTAGCGCTGTCGATGTTCGCCGGGATCTCGCTCGCAAGCGGCGCGGCGTTTTCCCAAGGTTTTGTCATCGGCAATGGCGTCGTCGCCAGCCAGCAGACGATGGCCGCTGCCGGCGATACCGGCATCGTGCAGCCGAACGGGGCGATCGAGACATTCGGCGCCGGCATCGATGCCGTGCGGATGCTCAACTCGAACCAGCGGCTCACCAATGACGGGTTGATTGCAACCTTGGGCGGCGCCGCCGCCAATGTGCATTCGCAAGGCAGCAGCGCGACCATCCTCAACAACGGAGCCATCCTGGCGATAGGCGATGCCTCCATCGGCATCTTGTCGGAGGGCGGCAATGCGCACATCGTGAACAACGGCTCGATCGAAGCGCTTGGCGTCGCCACATACGGCATCATCAGCGACGCCCTGGGCGGGCGGGTGGACAACCGTGGCTTTATCGGCGTTTCAGGCACGGCCGCCGCAGGCATAATCGGCGATGGGCCGGACCTGGAGATAGACAACAGCGGCTCGATCGAGGCCTATGGGACCGCCGCCGCCGGGATCATCTGGCAGAGCAACGGTCTTCAACTGCAAAATTCCGGGTCGATCGTTGTGTCGGGGCTGGCTTTCGTCGGCATCGGCGCCAGCGGCAATGACATCGCAATTGCCAACAGCGGCACGGTCGATGTCTTCGGGACAGCCTCGACAGGCATAGGCACCCTGTTCGGCAACGCCACGATCGTCAATTCGGGTTCGGTCATCGTGGGGGGCGTGGGCGGTGTTGCCATCGCCGCCCAGGGCAGCAACTCTGTCGTCACTAATTCCGGCCGAGTCTTCGGCGACCAGAGCGTGGCGATCTATTTCGGCGCGCCCGACGCGGTGCTGAATCTTTTGGGCGGGACGGCCATTCAGGGGCCGATCGTCTTTTCCGGCGGCGGCAACACCGTCACCTTCGGCCCTGCACTGAATGCCGTCATGAGCTTTTCAGGGAGCGGCCTGCCGCAAACCGTGCTGACCGGCGGCAGGCCGTTCGTGACGAGCGGCTCCAGCGTGGCGGTGGTGGACATCACCGGGTTTGCCAGCAGCGGGCCGTTGGTCGAGGACCTTGTCGACGGCATAGCCGGTGTTGCGGAGGCGCGCATGTCCGCTCCAAGCGACGATTTGCCTGCGCCGCATAAAGGTCCAGACGCCTGGATCTCGACATTCGGCGGGCTACGCTCCCAGGGCGGTTCCGGCGCATCGGCCGGATTCAGCGAGGCGCTTGGCGGCATGGTCGCCGGCGCCGAAACGCGCTCGGGCGACGGGTTCCTCGGTGGCTTGTTCATCGGAGGCGCCGCCGGATCGACCGAGGTCGACGACGACGCGCAGGAGATCGTCCATCGCGGCGTGTTCGCGGGCGGCTATCTCGGCTATGACGGAGGGGTCAATTTTGCCGAAGCGGCATTCGTCGCCGGCGTGCTCCAGGAGCGCAGCCGCCGCCGTGTCGCGAACAATCTGGTGCTCGACGGCATCGAGACGGCGCAGGCGGATTTCAACGGCGTCTTCCTCAGCCCGTCGGTTACGCTCGGCACGCGGCTGCCGGTTTCGTCCGGTACGCTGATACCCAGCGTGCGGCTGCGTTACGCCGGGCTGTTCTTCGACGATTACGCCGAGACCGGTTCGGACGGCGATCTCGCGGTCGCGCGGCGCAACGTCAACGTCTTCGAGGCGCGTGGCCAGCTCGCGCTGGCTTTGGCGCCCGTCAGCATGCCAAGCCAGACCTGGCAAACCACGCTTCGAGCGGGGATCGACGCGATCGCGCAAAGCAGCGATGACGTTTCGGCGACATTGCTCGGCAAGGACATCTCTTTTCCCGCGGGCGGCAAAAGATTTGTGTTGCGCGGCTTTGCCGGCGCGGACGTCGCCGCGGAGGTGGGCGCCGGCATGACGCTCAATGCCGGCTTCGAGGCGGGTTACGAGACCGACAATGCCTTCACCGTCCGCGGCCAGGCCCGTCTCAGCAAGGCTTTTTGAGGGAGCTGATCGACCAGCCCGGACCGCATTTGAAGGCTGGCATCCCGCCGCCGCAGGGAAGGTCGTCTACCGCCATATATTTTTCGAAATCCATTCTGATTCCAGAAGCCCGTGCAGTAGAATATTGCTATGACCGCGCGGGCGATGCCCGGCGGTGTAAATGAAGTGGGGTATGCGACGATGATTTTCCGTCAGCTCTTCGATTCCGTTTCGGGCACCTACTCCTATCTGCTTGCCAGCCGGCGCGGCGGCGAGGCGCTGATCATCGATCCCGTGCTGGAGAAGGTCGAGCGCTATCTGCAACTGGTCAATGAGCTGGACCTCAGGCTGGTCAAGGCGGTCGACACGCATCTTCACGCCGATCACATCACCGGCCTCGGCGCGCTGCGCGACAAGACGCATTGCGTGACCGTGATGGGCGAGCAGACCAAGGCCGACGTGGTGTCGATGCGGCTTGCCGACGGCGACAAGCTCGGCATCGAGGGACTGGCGCTCGACGTCATCTACACACCCGGCCACACCGACGATTCCTACAGCTTCATCCTGCCGGACCGGGTCTTCACCGGCGACACGCTGCTTATCCGCGGCACCGGCCGCACCGACTTCCAGAACGGCGATCCGCGCCAGCAATATGAATCGATCTTCGGCCGCCTGCTCAAGCTGCCCGACGAGACATTGATCTTCCCGGCACATGACTACAAGGGTGAGACCGTGTCGACGATCGGCGAGGAAAAGGCCTTCAATCCGCGCCTGCAGGTCAAGTCGGTCGACGAGTATGTGAACATCATGAACAATCTCAATCTGTCCAACCCGAAAATGATGGATGTGGCCGTGCCGGCCAACATGCGGGTCGGGCTGCACCAGGACGATATCGCCAGCCGCGGCTGGGCGGTAAGCGCGGAGCAGGCGCTGGCGATGATCGGGCGGCCCGACGTGGCGCTGATCGACCTGCGCGAGCAGACAGAACGCGAGCGGCACGGCGTCATTCCCGGCGCGATCCATCTGCCCTATGCGCGGCTGCAGGAAAACATCGCCGCCGGTGGCATGCTGCATGAACTGGCGAAGTCTACCAGCAAGCAGATCCTGTTCTATTGCGCCTTCGGCGAGCGCTCGGCGATGGCGGTGCAGGCAGCGCAGGATGTCGGTATTGCCAGTGCCCGCCACATCCAGGGCGGCATCGACGCCTGGCGCAAGGCCAGCGGGCCGCTGTCACATTAAAGCGCGTCGCGTCGAAACGGATTCACGCGACGCGCTTTAGGTCGTTGCTTGATGCATGTCGTTGTCGCAAAACCGAGGTCACTTTCGCGCGACATGCATTAGGCCCGATTGGATTCAATTCAGCCCGATCAGCTTCGCGCCATTCCGGAAGAGAGCCTCACCATCCCGGTCGAAACGGAATGTCGCGATGAAGTCGTCGGCGCGATAATTCGGAAAGGTGTTGCGGATCATGGCGGCGTAATTCCGCGCCTCGTCCCGCCGGCCGGCCAGCGCCAGGCAATGAGCGGCGATCGCCAGGATGATGACATGAGCGTTTGGCCTCGCGGCCGCCTTCAGCGCCCATTCCGCGGCCTCGTTGTGTTCGCCGAGCCGCGCATGCGCCATGGCGCGGGCGCCCATCATGCCGAACAGCAGCGGATCGAAGGGGCTGAGATGACGCGAATGATCGGACGAACCGATCGCCGATTGCGGGTCGCCCGACTGCGAATGGACGAAGGACAGCGCATAGTGGCCGAGCGCGAAATTGGGACTGAGGTCGACGGCGCTCGCCAGCTCGAGCAATGAACCGTCCTGCTCGCCGCGCAGCCACAGCGCCCGCCCCATGGCCCAATGGGCGGAAGGGTTGCGGTCGTCGACCAAAAGGCTCCGGCCGGCGCTTTCGAAGGCAAGCGCGGTCTCGCGATCGCGCTCGCCCCAGCGCTGGAAGGCATTCTGCCAATGGGTGAAGGACATGCCGGCATAGGCGCGGGCGAAAGTGGGATCGAGCTTCAACGCCTCGCCGAAGAAATGCTGCGCCAGCTCGTTTTCCTGGCGGGTGAAGCGATACATGTGCCAGAGGCCACGATGATAGGCCTCCCAGGCATTGAGCGAGTTTGGCGCTTTCAGCAATGCGCGGTTGCGCTCCACCGTCGCGATCTCGGCGGCGATCGAGGAGACGATGCTGTTGCCGATATCCTCGATAACGATGAAGATGTCGTCGGGATTGTGCTCGAAGGTCTCGGCCCAGACGATTCTCGCCGTGCGCACCTCGACGAGCTCAATGGAAACGACGATACGGCCCGGCCGGCTGCGCACCGAGCCCGTCGTGACATAGTCGACATTCAGCCTGCGTCCGGCATCTTCCGGCGCGATATTCTTCTCGGCGAGCGCGAAGACCGAGCCGCGGGCGATGACGAAGAAATCGCGAAGCTTGGCAAGCCGCGTGATGATGTCATGCGTGAGGCCGTCGGCGAGCCCGCCGCGGAAGTCGCCAGCGCCGGCGCTCTCCGCAAACGGCATCACCGCAAGCGACGCCCGGCGTGTCGCAACAGGCTCGGATTCGATAGCGGCGACGGGCGGCTCCGAGACCGGGAAAGCCGGCCCGGAGCGGGCGCATGGCATTGCGCCGGCGTTCCGGGCTTTTATCTCCTGCCACGCCTCGCGCAATGGCGTGAAATCCAGCTCTTCCGAGTGGAACAGTTCCGCCGCCGTGGCAAGATGGTCCTCGCCGGCGCCGATCTGTCCGCGCCGGGCCAGATTTTCCAGCAGCGCCACATGCGCACGGCCATCGAAGGGTGCGAGCTCCAGCCATTTGTCGATATAGGCGCCGGCCTCGTCGGCTCCGGGCGGGACAAGACCGATGATGTGCTCCAGGACGGCGACATGGCACGCGCTGAAACGGCGGCGCTGCGCCGTCAGCCAACTGCCAAAATGCGGGCTGCGATCGAGCTCAAGACCGTCGAGAAAGTCGCCGGCGAAATGTTGCGAAAGCGCCTCTAACCGCATGAGATCGAGCGTCTCGACACCTTCGGCCACCGCCGCGGCGGCATCCAGCGCGTCCACGTGGACACCGTCGAGGCGAAGCGTCACCGTATCGCCATGGGTTTCGACCCGGCGCCGATCCGGGTCGTCAAGCGCGGCGCGCAGCTTGCTCAGGCACCAGCGCAGCTCGCCGCGCGGATCGTTGGGCACGTCCCAGAAAAGTTCGCAAAGGCGGCTGCGGCTGACAGGGTGGGGCGCCAGCGCCAGATAGGCAAGCAGAGCGCGCAGCTTGCGCGACGAGGGCAAGGTAACGGGCACTCCATCGCGTGCAATCGTCAGTTGCCCGAGCAGCCTTACGGACAGGCCAACGGGGCCGTTCAGGCTCGATCGGGTGGATTCCACGTATGTTTCCACGCTTTCTCCAACGCTGGCCAGTTGGTCCATAGTCTATCACCAAAGATGACAGGAGGCAGCCGGCAGCCCCATTCCGTGCCGGAACGCCGCCGTTGCCGCTTTTGCGGCAGATCAAGCAACCTATCGCGGCCAGGTGTCGAAACCGCGCCGCCAAAGCTGCCGGTTTGTAACCGGCACGTGAGGACATCGAGGAGAAAGCCATGTTGCATCAATTGAAAATCAGAACCACGTCCGGGCGCGGCCGTTTGTTCGACAGCATTCTCGATACGGTCGGCGACACGCCGGTCATCCGCATCAACAATCTCGGTCCGGGTCACGCGACGATCTATGTGAAGGCCGAGTTCTTCAACCCGGCGGCCTCGGTGAAGGACCGGCTGGCGCTCAACATCATCGAGGAAGGCGAGCGCAGCGGCAAGCTCAAGCCCGGCCAGACCGTGATCGAAGCGACGAGCGGCAACACCGGCATCGGCCTTGCCATGGTCTGCGCGCAGAAGGGCTATCCGCTGGTGGTGACGATGGCCGACAGCTTCTCCATCGAGCGCCGCAAGCTGATGCGCATGCTTGGCGCCAAGGTGGTGCTGACGCCGCGTGCCCAGAAGGGTTTCGGCATGTACAAGAAGGCGGTCGAGCTCGCCGAAGCCAATGGCTGGTTCCTGGCGCGCCAGTTCGAGACCGAGGCCAATGCCGCCATCCACGAGGCGACGACGGCGCGCGAGATCATCAATGATTTCGCCGGGTCGCGCCTCGACTATCTGGTCACCGGCTACGGCACCGGTGGCACGGTTGCCGGCGTCGGCCGCGTGCTGCGCCGAGAGCGGCCGGAGGTCAAGATCGTGCTGACCGAACCGGCGAATGCGCAGCTGATCGGCAGCGGCAAGCGCCAAGAGCGCGGTGCCGGCGGCGCGCCGGCCGCCAGCCATCCGGCCTTCGAACCGCATCCGATCCAGGGCTGGACGCCGGACTTCATTCCCAATGTGCTGCAGGAGGCGATCGACCAGCGCTACTATGACGAGGTGGTGCCGATCTCCGGTCCCGAAGGCATCAAATGGGCGAAGGCGCTGGCGCAGCAGGAAGGCATTTTCACCGGCATCTCCGGAGGCGCCACGTTTGCGGTGGCGCGGCAGATCGCGGGCACCGCGCCGGCCGGGTCGGTGATCCTGTGCATGCTGCCCGACACAGGCGAGCGTTACATGTCGACGCCGCTTTTCGACGGCATCGAGGCCGACATGGACGCCGAGGAAACGGCGCTGTCGCGCTCGACGCCGAGCTGTCAATTCGAAGCCTGACAACGCCGACCGCGACGCCGCCCCACATGGCGGCGTCATTCTTTTACGCGCGGGTCGACCCGCGCCGGCGGGAGAGGCGAGATGGATACATTTCAGGAAGCGACGAACGCGGAAGAAACGCTCGATCCACCGGATTGGGCCGAGGTGGGAGCGCTGTCGCACCGGATCCTCGACGATGCCATCGCCTATCTCAAGGATGTCCGCGACCGACCGGTCTGGCGCGGGATGCCGGCCGAGGTGCGGGCATTCTTCGGCGCACCCTTGCCGCGCTCGCCGGCGCCGGCGGCCGACGTCTATGACGACGTCGCCTGCAATTTGATGCCTTACCCGATGGGTAACGTCCATCCGCGTTTCTGGTCCTGGTACATGGGGTCCAGCAACTTCACCGGCGCGCTCGGCGACTTCCTGGCGGCGATCCAGGGTTCCAATCTCGGCGGCGGCAACCATGCCGCCGGACTGATGGACAGCCAGGTCGTCAACTGGATGAAGGAGATGGTCGGCTTCCCGACCTCTGCCAGCGGCACGCTGGTCAGCGGCGGCTCGATGGCCAACATCATCGGCCTGACCGTGGCGCGCAACGTCAAGGCAGGCGTCGACGTGCGCGAACGTGGGGTCGGCGCCATCCCCAGGCCGCTGCGCTACTATGCCTCGGACCAGGTGCATTCCTGCCACCGCAAGGCCATGGAGCTGCTGGGCCTCGGCAATCGGGCGTTGCGGCGGATCCCGACCGACGCCGCGTTGCGCATCGATATCGCCGCGCTCAAGGCGGCAATCGCGGAGGACCGCGCGGCGGGATTCAAGCCGGCCTGCGTGATCGGCACCGCCGGCACCGTCAACACCGGCGCCGTCGACGACCTTCAGGCGCTGGCGAGCGTGGTGGCCGAAGAGGACCTCTGGTTCCATGTCGACGGGTGCATCGGCGCGCTGATCGCGATCGCGCCCGAGAGCCGATCGCTCGTCGCAGGCATCGAGCGGGCGGATTCCATCGCGCTCGATCCGCACAAATGGCTGCACGCGCCGTTCGAAGCCGGCTGCGCGTTGGTGCGGGACGCATCCGCGCACCGCAACACATTTGCCGTCACGCCGGAATATCTGGAATCGACGCCGCGCGGCCTCGCGTCCGGAGAGTGGCTGCACGATTACGGCTTGCAGACATCGCGCGGCTTCCGGGCGCTCAAAATCTGGATGGCGCTGAAGGAGCATGGCGTCGAAAAGTTCGGCCGGCTGATCGACCAGAACATCGCCCAGGCCCGCCACCTCACCGGGTTGATCGAGGCTGAGCCGGCGCTGGAGCTGATGGCGCCGACCACCATCAACATCGTCAGCTTCCGCCACCGGCTGGCGGGCGCGTCCGAAGAGCGGCTCAAGGCTTTCAACACCGAGATCATGCTGAGACTTCAGGAGGAGGGCATCGCAGCCCTGTCCGACACGACCGTGCACGGCCGGCACTGCCTGAGGGTGGCGATTGCCAATCACCGCACGCGCCGCGACGATCTCGACCTGGTGGTCGGCGAGATGCTCCGGCTGGGACGGGAAATCGAGGCCGCGACACCGGCCTGAGGCACGCTCGGGAACCTGTCTCAGCTTACCGTCAGCGGCGCGCCGGGCAGATAAAGCGCGATCGGTCGGATCTCGTAGACGGCGCTTGGGTTGACGCGCTTGAGATCGCGCGCGGCGGCGATCGCCTCGTCAAGGCTCGCGCAGTTAAGCACATAGAGGCCAAGCAACTGCTCCTTGGTCTCGGCGAACGGGCCATCGATCACCATGGCGTCGGCCGGGCCGCGCAACGTTACCGCCTGTGCCGTCGGGCCAAGCCTTGCCGCAGGCCCAAGCTTGCCGTCGCGAGTCAGCCTGTCGTTGACCTCCAGCAGGTCCTTCATCAGCGCCGCGTCCTCGTCGGGCGTCCAGGACTGCACAGTGTCTTCCACGTGATAGGCCAGGACGGCGTAGAACATGGGCGTGTCTTCCCTCGTGATCAGGCGGAACCACACTATCACAAGGATGGTTCGACTGATCCAGAGGCGCGGACGGCGGACCGACGCCGCTCCTGACTCAAGCTGCCACCGGCAGCCGCAGCTCCGTCAGCAGGCCGCCGCCGGGGTGATTGGAAAGATCGACCTCGCCGCCGGCGCCGCGGGCGATGTTGCGGGCGATGGTGAGGCCGAGGCCGAGGCCGCCGGTGGTACGGTTGCGCGATTCCTCCAGCCGCACGAAGGAGCCGAACACAGCGGCCAACTTCTCCTGCGGGATGCCTGGGCCTTCGTCGCGGATCGAAAGCGTGATCGTGTCGCCCGATCGCCGCACGCCGAGATGCGCCTTCTTGCCGTAGGTCACCGCGTTCTGGATGAGATTGGTGATGCAGCGCCGCAGCGCCACCGGCCGTGCGATGCAGATCAGGCCGCGCGACGGGACCACGTCTTCGTCGAAGGATGCGCCGTCGAAGGAGTCCGCGACCGATTCCACCAGCGACCAGAAATCGATCCGCTCGGCCTTTTCCTCGGTTACCTCGAATTTGGCGAAGTCGATGACCGAGCTCGCGATGCTTTCGATATCGGCAAGGTCGTGCGCCAGCGCCGTGCGCGCGGGCGACCTGCGCAACAGTTCGAGGCGCAGGCGCATCCGGGTCAGCGGCGTGCGCAGATCATGCGCCAGCGCCGCCGCGAGGTGCTCGCGGTCCTCGACATAATCGCGCAGCCGCATCTGCATGGCATTTATCGCCTTTGCGGCCGCGCGGATCTCGCGGCTTCCGCTCTCGGCGATCGGCGGGCTTTTCAGGTCATTGCCGATGCGCGTCACCGCCGTTTCCATCATCCGATAGGGCGCGGTCAGCCGGCGCAGCGACCAGATCGACATGATGATGATCAAGCCGGCGATCAGTGAGTAAAGCGGCAGGCTGTCGAGGCTCAGAATCGGTCCCGCCGGCGTGATCGGTTCGGTGAAATTCAGCCACTGCCCGTCGGAAAAGCGCAGCGAGGCGGTCAGCTTATCGCTTTGCGCGAAATCCGCGGCCAGGACCAGCAGGTCGCGCTCGACCTGGCCGACATCCTTGTTCACCGCCTGCCCGTCCGGGACATCGGCCTCCTGGGTGGCCGGATCGCGCCGCACGCGCGCATCGGTGATGCCGAACTTCGACAGGCGGCCGACCAGGATGTCCTCCAACTCGGCAAGCTGGTCGTCGCCGGCGATCGAAGAGGTGACGGCGGGCGTGTCCGAAACCGTCAGCGCGTAGGTCGAGTTGAACAGGCCGGACGCGGTCGCCTTGCGCTCTTCGGGCGTGGCGTCATGCATCAGCTGCACCAGCGAATAGGCGCGGTCGTTCAGCCGGTAGAGATCGACGACGCCGTTGGCGGCGGCTCGGTCGCGCGCGACGATGTAGAGCGTCGTCACCTGGCTGAGCATGAGGCCGGCAATGACGATGAGCAGCACCCAGACTGGCAGGGTCTGCGGCAGGAAGCGTCTCATTCGGACGTCGTCTCGGGCAGGAACTGATAGCCGCCGCTGCGCACGGTCAGGATCAGTTTCGGCGTCTTCGGATCGTCTTCCATCTTGCGGCGCAGGCGGCTCACCAGAATGTCGACGCTGCGGTCGAAGCTGTAGCCGGTGTCGCCGCCGGAGAGCTCGATCAGCTGCTCGCGGGTAAGCACGCGCTGCGCGCTCTTGACGAAGGTCTGCAGCAGGTTGAACTCCGCCATCGTCAGTTCCACCCGGACGTCGTCGGGCGCCGTCAGTCGGCGCCTCGCGCAATCCATGGTCCAGCCGGCAAAGCGGTAAATCTGCTTGGCCGTGGGGCGACGCGGCTCGGCGCTGCCGTTGCGTCTCAGCACGGCGCGGATGCGGGCCAAAAGCTCGCGCGGGTCGAAGGGCTTTGGCACGTAGTCGTCGGCGCCCATTTCAAGGCCCACAACGCGGTCGGTCGTTTCGGTGACCGCGGTCAGCATGATGATCGGCGTGGTGTAGTTGGCGCGGATCTCGCGGCAAAGCTCAAGCCCGCTTTTGCCTGGCAGCATCACGTCGAGAACGATCAGGTCCACCGGCGTGCGGCGCAGGACCGCTTCCATTTCGATGCCGTCGGCAGCCACCGTCGTGTGCAGCCCGCGCTTCTGGAAGAACTCCTGCAGCAGGTCGCGTATGCCCTTGTCGTCGTCGACGATCAGTATGTGTGCGTCCGATTTCACTCGAAACCTATGATTCTGTTGGCCGTGCATCCCTCGCCGGTCTCTCACACGATAGAATTCGGGCCACATCTTGGCCAGTGGCCTCGATCGTCGCGCCGGCCGGATTCCCCAGAAACAATCCAGAAACAAAATTCTACAGTCGGGAAAAACTGGTGAAAAATTTCAAGAGCATAACCGGTGCCGTGGCGGTCAGGTCATCGGCTGCGACGCAAGTTTCCGGAGTAACGGACAAGACCAATGCAGAGGTTCTGGATCAGCGTGACGGGTGCTTTGCTCAGCATATCGCTCATCACAGCAGCGGCCGGCGCCTCCACCGCTAAGGTCGCGCCGCTCACCCGGACCGAGCGTTGCACCAATCTGAGCCGTCAGGTTGACGAAGCCCTCGAAACCCATGCCGCGGCAACGCAGGTCACCGCGGCGAAAGCACTGCAAAGAAAGGGAAACCGGTTCTGCGCCAACAAGAAACAGGCGCAGGGAATCCGGATGCTCGCAAACGCTTTGAAGCTGCTTGGAGTGACACCGATCGATCCTGCTCAGTGACGCTCATCCAGACCTGCAAGAAAAAGGAAATGAAGCCATGAAGAAGTCCATCCTCTCCGCCCTCGGCCTCGGTGTTGCTCTCGCTTTCGCGATGCCGGCTCTCGGCAACGCCGCCGCCACGACGACCGCCGCCCCGGCTGCCTCGACCGCGACCACCACGGCTGCTCCGGCCGACAGCACCGCTGCGAAGCCGATGAAGAAAGTCGCTGCCAAGAAGGCCTGCAAGGTGACCAAGACGCACAAGTGCCCGGTCAAGAAGGCCAAGAAGGCTCCGGCGAAGAAGTCCTAATCCAGGCTTTCACTCCTGATCCTTCAAGACCGCTCCGGCCAGTTCCGGCTGGGGCGGTCTTCCGGCGACCGAAGCCTGACGTCGGCAGATTTCGCCGCGCCGCTCCCGATCCTTAACCCGATCGCAATGCCGGTGCTGTAGGACAATCCGCATGAGGAAGCGGTTTTCGTCCCTGATGCGCTCGCTGACGCTCGGCGGCCTGATCGCCACCGGGGCGGCACGATCGTTGATCATCTTTACCGCAAGCCCCGTGCCGGATCCCGCCAGCGGCAGGACCGAACCCGAGCTTTTCGCTCCACTGATCTCCTCGAGCTTCGACTACATCACCCCGGCACAGTCCTGGATGCTGCTCGTGCTGACCGGCATAACGCTGATCGGCCTGGCCGGCTGGATATTCTTTGCTTTCATGGAGCGCGGCTCGGGCATGGATGGCGACGTCGGTTCAGGCAGATCGGGCACCCCGTTGCGTCGTCCGGTCGGACGCCAGGACCGTTGACCCATCGGCGGCGCTTCCCCACATAATATCGAACGTCCAATCCGTCGCTATCCACGCGGAGGGTTGGACGGGTGTTTTTCAGCGTGACAAAATGAGAGCGAGAACTCAGTTCCTCGCCGCCGGATCCGATGCCAGAAACCGTCATCAAGCCCCGCGTCAAGCCGCAGCCGAAGACCGAGCGGCCCAAACTCTACAAGGTCATCCTCGTCAATGACGATTTCACGCCGCGCGAGTTCGTGGTGACAGTGCTCAAGGGCGAGTTCAAACTCAGCGAGGACCAGGCGCACCGCGTCATGATCACCGCGCATACGCGCGGTGTCTGCGTCGTCGCGGTGTTCACCAAGGATATCGCCGAGACCAAGGCGACGCGGGCGACCGACGCCGGCAAGGCCAAGGGCTATCCGCTGCTGTTCACCACCGAGCCCGAAGAGTAGGGCGGAGAAGTTTCCCTTCTCCCACAGGGGGTCCCACAAGGGGAGAAGGAAGAAAGTGGTGTCACCGCCCTTCGCGATACCACATCGAGCCGATGGCGAGCAGCAGCAGGCCGAGGCCTAGGAAGCCGCCGAACAGAGGCACGCGCGATACGGCCTTGAGCGTGCTGTCGTCGGTGGTGCGCAGGCCGATCCAGTCGTCGCCCGAAGCGGCCGCGGAAGAGCGGACAGGGATGATCGACGGCAGCGTCACGCCGCCGGCGAGATTGCCGAGCGTCGACGACGGAGCCAGCCGCCGCACGCTGCCGCCGGTCGCCTCGGCAGGCGCCTTCAGCCTGTCCTCGGTCGAGATCACGTCGGAAAATTCCGGCGCGTTGATCGGGCCGACATGGGCAAGCGCGGTAAGGTCGCCATTGCCGATCTGGTAGAGGCCGATCTCGCCGGTCTGCAGACTGCCGGTGAAGATGCCGGGCTCGGCTTTCTCGAGCTTGACCGTCATCGCCTTGCCGGACGGCGTGATGACCTGGGCGGGACCCGGGTCGTCGCTCATCGTCTGGCGGCGGATTTCAAGCATCATGCCGCGGCCGTCGGCGGTCAGCCGCTCCTCTTCCAGTTCCGGCTCCTTCATCAGCCAGTGGGCGATGCGGCGATAAAGCTGGACATGCGGTCCACCGCCCTCGAAGCCGCGCGCCCACAGCCAGCCCTGGTCGGAGAGCAGCATGCCGACACGGCCTTCGCCCTTGCGGTCGAGCAGGAGCAGGGGCCGATCGTCGGCGCCTTTCATCACCACTTCGCCTTCCGGATTCTTGACGCCGATGGTGCGGAACCAGCGGCTCCAATGCGGCGGCTCGCTCGCCGAGCCGTCGAGCCCGCGCGTCACCGGATGGCGCTGGCCGAGATCGGTCAGGCGCGGATAGAATGCCTTGTCCACCACCTCGCCGGTCGGCATGGCCGGCAGCGCGGCGTTCAGCGGCGTGCGGGCAATGGAGTTTTCGCCGGCATATTCGGGGCCGGCGGCAATCAGCAGCGCGCCGCCCTTTTCGACATATTCGGAGATGTAATCGTAATACAGGATCGGCAGCACGTCGCGGTGCTGGTAGCGGTCGAAGATGATCAGGTCGAAATCCTTGATCTTCTCGACGAACAGCTCGCGCGTCGGGAAGGCAATCAGCGACAGCTCGTTGATCGGCGTGCCGTCCTGCTTTTCCGGCGGGCGCAGAATGGTGAAGTGGACGAGATCGACCGATGCGTCCGACTTCAAAAGATTGCGCCAGGTGCGCTCGCCGGCATGCGGCTCGCCGGAAACCAAGAGCACGCGCAGGTTCTCGCGGATGCCGTCGACCAAAGCGATCGCCCGGTTGTTGGCGTCGGTCAGTTCGCCGGGCTCCCGGTCGATGCCGAGCTGGACGATGTTGCGGCCGGCATTGGGTATGGTGACCGAGAGCTTCATCGGTTGGCCGACGGTCGCGTGCTCGACCGAGACCTGCTCGCCATTGACCGAGACGCGCACGTCCACCGGAGCGCCATCGCCTTCCGTCGAAATGACGCGGTAGGTCATGTCGAGCGGCTTTCCCACGAGGCCGAAGCGCGGCGCGTTCTCGAAGCGGATGCGGCGGTCCTTCTCGTGCTCGTTGCCGGTGATCAGCGCATGCAGCGGCGCGTTGAACTCCGGTGCGCCGGCCGGCGCATCATGCACCTCGCCATCGGTGATCATGATCGCGCCGCCGATGCGCGACGGCGGCACGTCGCGGAAAGTGCCCTCGAGCGCGCTGAACAGCCTGGTTTCGGTGCGCTCGTCGGCGGCTTCGGACTTGCCGGCCTCGACGACACGGACATCGAACTGCTTGAAGCGGGCAAGACGCTGCTGCAACCCGGCCAGCGCCTCGTCGGTCTGCTTGGCGCGGTCGCCGATGTCCTGGCTCTGGCTGCGATCGACGATGAGAGCGACGACGCTCTTCAGCGCCTCGCGTTCCTCGGCGAGGAACACCGGGTTGAGCAATGCCGCGGCAAGCGCGAGCAACGCGATGAAGCGCAGCGCCGAGCCGCGTTGGCGGAACCACAGGCCGACCAGCGCCAGCAGCAGCAACGGCACGAAGAGAAGGCCAAACAGCGGCCAGGAAACCAGCGGTTCGAAGGAGATCGACCAGTTCATGACCTACTGCCCCAGCCGTTCGAGCAGCACGGGCACATGCACCTGATCGGATTTGTAATTGCCGGTCAGCATGTACATCATGATGTTGACGCCGGCACGCAGCGCATAGACGCGCTGCATCGGATCCGGCGGTACGGTCGGCAGCATCGGATCGCCGTTCTCGTCGATGGCCCAGGCGCCGGCGAAGTCATTGGCGGTGATCATGATCGGCGAGACGCCGTCGCCGGTGCGCACCGGGCGGTTCTCGGTGTTGCTGGCCTCGAGCGAGGCCTCGACCCAGAGCGGGCTGCCATTGAAGCGGCCGGGGAACTCCGGAAGGATGAAGAAGGATTTGGTCAGCACGTGGTCCGACGGCACCGGCTCCAGCGGCGGCACGTTGAGATTGCCGAGGATGTCGCGTAGCCGCTCGGTCGCCGGGCTTGCCGAGCCGGCGCCGATGCCGTTCGAGAACTGGTCGCGCGTATCGAACAGAACCGTACCGCCCTGCTGCATATAGGCGTCGATGCGGGCGATCGCCGCCTGGCTGGGCATAGGCGCCGACGCGTCGATGGGCCAATAGATCAGCGGAAAGAAGGACAGCTCGTCCTTGGCGATGTCGACGCCCGCCGGCGGACCGGGCTCAAGCGCGGTCTTCTCGATGAGGAAGCGCGTGAGGCCTTCGAGGCCGGCGCGGCTGATCGAATCGACGCCGGGCTCGCCGGTGATCACATAGGCGATGCGGGTTTTCGAAATGTCGTCGATCGCCTGGGCGTCGCCTGGTTTCGAATCGTCGGCGCGGGCAACGTCGGCGTGGCCGAAGAGCCCACCGAGCACGACCAGAACGGCCGCGGCGGTTGCTACAGCTCTAGCGCGGCGCGGCCGGCGCGCCAGCAGCCCGCCCATCCAGAACACCGCCAAGGTGTCGAGCACCATCAACAGGAGCGCGATGGCGACCAACGGCCCTTTGAGGTTCTCCGATTCGTCGAAGGCATAGGGGACGGTTGTCACCGGCAGCGAAACCTGCGGGCGCGCCAGCGGCGCGAATGTGCTCGAAGCGTTGAGAAGATTATGCGCGAACACACCGGTCTCCGAGCCGTAAAGGCCTGGTGGGTTTTCCAGCGTCACCGGCAGCGGACCGGCGCCGGGCACCAGCGGTCGCGCATCGGGCGAGGGCGGCGTCAGCGTGCCGTCGGCGCCGATCATGCGGTAGGGCGCGAGCGATGCCGCGGCGGCTTCGGCATTGGCGATCGCGGCGCCCTGGTTGCGCGACAATTGCACGACACGCCGCAGCATCTCGACGAAGCTGCCGGAGATCGGCAGGTTCGACCAGGTCGCCTCGGGCGTGACATGGAAGAGCACCAGCGTGCCCTTGTCCTTCTTCATGCCCGTCACCAGCGGCGTGCCGTCGGCAAGCGTCGCCCAGGTGCGCTCGACGATGTCGGGCGTCGGCTCGGCCAGAACCTGCCGGCTGACCGTCACCTCGGAGGGCGGTGAAAGATCGGCAAAAGGGCCGTTCTTCGGGAATTCGGTCACCGCCTGCGGCGTCGTCCACGACAGCGCGCCGCCCAGCGCGCGCTCGCCGCTGCGCAGCCGGACCGGCAAAAGGTCGTCGTCGTTGCCGGCCGCGGCAAGACGCGGGCCGGCAAAGCGCACCAGCGTGCCGCCCTTGTCGACCCAGTCGACCAGCCGCTGCTTGACCTGCTCCGGGATGGTGCCGACATCGGCCATGATGATCATCGCCGGCTTCTGGTCGAGAAGCTGCGGAATGGCGTCGGCGAGATCGGCGCTCGACGGCTCGACCAGATCGGCAAAGGGCTGCAGGGCGCGGCGGATATAGTAGAGCGGCGACAGAAGCGGCTGCGCCTGGTCGGCCTCGGCCTGCGACAGCAGGCCGACGCGCCGGCGTTTCGAACTCTCGTCGAGCACGCGCACGGCGCCGGCCTGGTGCTCGCCGTCGAGCGCGATCGAGGCGAAATCGTTGCGCAGTTCGAACGGGACCGCCATCGTGGCCGTGGTCGCGGCCTCGCCAGGCGCGAAGGTCAGCGTCGCATCGGCGATGCGGCGGCCCTTGTCGTCGAAGGCGCCCGCGGTGACCTGCGCCGGGGCCGGATCGCCCGGCGCGCGGATGGCGGTCAGCGCGAAGCCGTCGACCTGGTTGTCGGCGCCAATCAGGCCGGTCAGCGAAGGCCGGTCGGAAATGGCCCAAACCAGCCGTGTCGCGTTCTTTTCGAGCAGCGTCTTGAAAGCGGCCTCGTCGCCTTTGGCGGCAAGGCCATCCGCGAGCACGGCAACGCTGGCGCCGGGCAGGCGCTCCAACGCGGCGGCGACGCGGGCGTAGACGGCGGGCCTGTCGGTGGGGATTGGCCGCGGCTTTGCCGCGCGCAGATGGTCGAGCGCGGCCGAGGCATCGAAGGGGCCGATCTCGGCATTGGGCTTCTCGGCGGTGAAGGCGATGACGACCGGCACGCCGTTCGAGCCGGCATCGGCGATCAGCCGTTCGGCGGTGGCCACGCGCTTGTTCCAGTCGGCGGCGCTTGCCCAGCCATTGTCGATGACAAGCGCCAGGGCCGCGCCTTCCGCCGGCAGTTTTTCGCGCGGATTGAAGACCGGCTCGGCCAACGCCATCACGAC
Source organism: Mesorhizobium sp. B3-1-8 (assembly GCF_006439495.1). Taxonomy (NCBI): domain Bacteria; kingdom Pseudomonadati; phylum Pseudomonadota; class Alphaproteobacteria; order Hyphomicrobiales; family Phyllobacteriaceae; genus Mesorhizobium; species Mesorhizobium sp. B3-1-8. The sequence goes on along the minus strand of NZ_VFTK01000012.1, from coordinate 57,622 downwards.
AAGCGCCGCCATCAGCAACCGAAGCAGCGTCAACCACCACGGGCTTTGCTGCGGGGTTTCCTCGCGCCTCAGGACCCGGGCGAGGATTTTCAACGGCGGGAACACTTCCGTTTGCGGCTTGGGCGGGGTGAGCCGCAGCAACCACCAGATCACCGGCAGCGCCAGAAGTCCCCACAGCACCATGGGCGCCCCGAAGGAAAGCGGCAGCCAGCTCATGCGACCGCCTTTCCGACATTATTGCTACCGTCGGCGGTCAGCGCCATGTGGATGCGCACCAGCGCCTCGGAGGCGAGGCGGTCGGTGTGGTTGACGGTATAGCTCCAGCCGAGACGCTTGCACCAGGCGGCCAATTCCTCGCGGCGGGCCCGGTAAAGCAGGCGGTATTCCTCGGCCAGCATCTCGGCGCGGCCGGCGGTCAGCTTGTCGCCGGTCTCGGGATCGGTGAATTCGGTGCGGCCGGCATAGGGGAAGGTTTCCTCGGCCGGATCGGCCACCTCGATCAGATGCGCGCGCACGCCGTGGCGCGCCAGCACGTCGAGCCAGGCCATGGTTTCCTCGACCGGATCGAGGAAATCGCTGACAAGCACGATGTCGCAGAAACGGCGGATGGCCGACAGATCGGGCTTGGCGGGAAGCGCGGCGGCGTGGCTCAGTTGGGCGGCGATGCGCTCAGCGCCGTTGCGGGCTGTGAACGGGTCCGTCAGGCCCGGCCAGGCGATGCGCTCGCCGCTGCGCGACAAGAGCTCGGCCAAGGCGAGCGCCAGCACCAGCGCGCGCGATTCCTTGGAAACGCCGGCGCCGGCCGATTTGTAGAGCATGGAAGGCGATGGGTCGGCCCACAGCCAGACGGTGTGCGCGGCCTCCCATTCGCGATCGCGCACATAGGTGTGGTCGTCCCTGGCGGAGCGGCGCCAGTCGATGCGCGAGGAATCGCCTTCGACATAGGGCCGGAACTGCCAGAAATTCTCGCCGATGCCGCGCTTGCGGCGGCCGTGCCAGCCGGCGATCACCGTGTTGACGATACGGCGCGCCTCGACCAGCAGGTCCGGCACCAATGAAGCCCGCAACCGGCCACGGGCGAGCGCATCGCGCGTCGCAACCGGTGCCTGGACCTCGCCTATTCGACCCATCAGATGCCTTTTGCCAGCTTCGCCACCACGTCACGCACGGAAGTGCCTTCGGCGCGGGCGGCGAAAGTCAGCGCCATGCGATGCTGCAGCACCGGTTCGGCCAAGGCGCGGACGTCGTCGACCGAAGGTGCCAACCTGCCATCATATAGGGCGCGCGCGCGGGCGCACAGGGTCAGCGCCTGGCTGGCGCGGGGCCCTGGCCCCCAGGCGACGTGCTTGTCCGTCTCGGCATTGCCCTGGCCGGGCCGGGCCGAGCGCACCAGCTTGAGGATCGCCTCGACGACGCTTTCCGGCACCGGCATGCGACGGATCAGCGTCTGGATTTCCCTCAGTCTGGCCGGCTGCAGCACATTGTCGGCCTTGGCTTCGTCGACGCCGGTGGTTTCGAGCAGGATGCGGCGCTCCGCCTCGATCTCCGGATAGAGGATGTCGACTTGCATCAGGAAGCGGTCGAGCTGGGCTTCCGGCAGCGGGTAGGTGCCTTCCTGTTCCAGCGGGTTCTGCGTCGCAAGCACGTGGAAGGGCGCGGGCAGGTCGTGGCGGGCGCCGGCGATGGTGACGTGATATTCCTGCATCGCCTGCAGCAGCGCCGATTGCGTGCGCGGCGAGGCGCGGTTGATCTCGTCGGCCATCAGCAATTGCGTGAAGATCGGTCCGGAAATGAAGCGGAAGGAGCGCTTGCCGAACTCGTCCTGCTCCATCACCTCGGAACCGAGGATGTCCGACGGCATCAGGTCGGGCGTGAACTGGACGCGGCGCGAATCGAGGCCGAGCACGATGCCCAGCGTTTCGACCAGCTTGGTCTTGGCGAGGCCGGGCACGCCGACCAGCAGCGCATGGCCGCCCGCCAGCAGCGCCACCAGCGTGCGCTCGACGACCGCCTCCTGGCCGAAGATCACCCGGCCAACCGCGTCGCGGACCCTGGAGATGTCGGCCAGCGCCTTTTCGGCTTCCTCGATCATCGCTTTTTCGCTGATCGGGCTTTCCTTGATCATCACGCTCATGCCGTTCGATCCTTGTGGTTGGAAATACCGGCCTGCATTCTCAATGCCGCAGAATGCCGCGATTCGGCCTCGCCTGGCGCCTGTATTCGAACTTAAATCACAGACTTGGACGGACAAGGCTGACAATCGGGACAACAGTGACTATTTCGTGACCATGGCCGAACGCAGCGAACATCGTGAACAAACACTGGGCGAACGGAGCCCGGGCGAGCAGAGCCTGACCGGCGCCACCGAGGCACGCGGCCTGGAGGCGCTGATCTCGCGCGCGGCCCGGGCCGGCAAGGGGCCGGCGCCGGTCGAGCGCTGGAATCCGGAATTCTGCGGCGATCTCGACATGGAGATCAAGGCTGACGGGACCTGGTTCTATCTCGGCACGCCGATCGGCCGCATGCCGCTGGTGCAGCTCTTTTCCAGCGTGCTGCGCAAGGATGCCGACGGAAAGACCTACCTTGTGACGCCGGTCGAGCGGGTCGGGATCCGCGTCGTCGACGCCCCCTTCATCGCCGTCGAAATGAACGTGTCCGGAAGTGGGAACGACCAGGTTATCACCTTCCGCACCAATGTCGGCGACGTCGTCGCCGCCGGCCCCGGCCATCCGCTGCGCTTCGTCGACGAAGACGAAACCGGCGGACTGAAGCCCTATGTGTTGGTGCGCGGACGGCTGGAGGCGCTGGTGGCGCGGCCGGTGATGTATGAACTGGTCGAGCATGGCGAGGAGATCGACATCGACGGCAGGGCGATGTTCGCCGTCCGCTCGGGCGGCGAGGTCTATCCGATCATGCCGGCCGAGAAACTGAAGCGGCTGAGCGCGTGATGGACCAAGTGACGCCGGCGCCGTTTTCGATCGCTGACTTTCGTGCCCGCGTCGCGGCGCAGGCGGCGATCGTCCCTGGCGACGATTTCGGCGACCATCGCTTCAATCCCGGCCATCCCAGGCTCAAACATGTCAAGCCGCTGCGCGACGCGGCGGTGCTGATTCCGGTGATCGACCGTGCCAAGGGCGCCATGGTGCTTCTCACCAAGCGCGCCGAGAAGCTGCGCAGCCATTCCGGCCAGGTGGCTTTCCCAGGCGGCACGATCGATCCGACCGATCCCGGCCCCGAGGCCACGGCGCTGCGCGAGACCTTCGAGGAGATCGGCCTCGAGCCGGATTTCATCGAGATCATCGGCCGCATGCCCGACTACGTCTCCGGCAGCGGCTACCGCATCGTGCCGGTGCTTGCCATCGTGCGGCCGGGTTTTTCGCTGACGCTCAATGCCGACGAGGTCGATGCCGCCTTCGAGGTGCCCCTGAGTTTCCTGATGGACCCCGCCAACCACGCGCGCGACAGCCGTTTCTGGAACGACCTCGAATGGTTCTTCTACGATATGCCCTATGGCGGCCAGCGCATCTGGGGCGTCACCGCCGGCATCGTCCGCACGCTCTATGAAAGGCTCTATGCGTGAGCGCTGAGGTGTCTCTCTCGGGTAGGGCCGATTGGCTGGCCGAAAAGCATCTGCAGAAGCTGCTTGCCGTGCTGAAGGAGGGCGGCGAGGAAGCGCGTGTCGCCGGCGGCGCGGTGCGCAACACGCTGATCGGCCAACCGGTCGCCGACGTCGACATCGCCACGACCACGGTGCCAGAGGAAACGATCAGACGCGCCAAGGCCGTCGGCTTCAAGACGGTGCCGACAGGCATCGATCACGGCACGGTCACAGTGGTCGCGGGCGGCAAGCCCTATGAGGTGACGACGCTGCGCGCCGATATCGAGACCGACGGGCGGCGGGCAAAAGTTATTTTCGGACGTGACTGGAAAGCCGACGCCGAGCGGCGCGACTTCACCATCAACGCCCTCTATGCCGAAGCGGACGGCACGGTCGTCGACCTCGTCGGCGGCATCGCCGACATCGAAGCGCGGCGGCTGCGTTTCATCGGCGACGCGGAGGCGCGCATCCGCGAGGACTATCTGCGCATCCTGCGCTTTTTCCGCTTCTTTGCCTGGTATGGCGAAGGACGGCCGGACGCGGAAGGGCTGAAGGCCTGCGCCAGGCTGAAGGATGGACTTGCGCGGCTTTCGGCCGAACGCGTCTGGTCCGAACTGAAGAAGCTCTTGTCGGCTCCGGATCCCTCGCGCGCGCTCTTGTGGATGCGCCAGGCTGGCGTGCTCACCGCCGTGCTGCCGGAAAGCGAGAAATGGGGCATCGACGCCATCCATGGCCTGATCAAGGCTGGAGAGGATCTCGGCTGGATCGCCGATCCGGTGCTGAGGCTGGAGGCGATCGTCCCGCCCGATGCCGTGCGTATGAAGAGGCTTGGCGAGAGGCTGCGACTTTCGAACGAGGATGCCGATCGCCTGCGGCATTGGGCGCTGACCGTTGCACCGGAGGCCAAGGCGACCGAGACCGAACTGGCCAAGAAACTCTATTACGGCGATCGCGACGGCTATCTCGACCGTATTCGACTGGCGCTTGCCGCCGCTCGGACGCGTGCCGTCGAGGACAATCAGGCGATGATGGAAGCCGGCGGCTTTTCACGCCTGCTCAATTTCACGCTCAAGTGGGAAAAGCCGGTGTTCCCGATCAAAGGCGCCGACCTGACCGAGCTTGGAGCGTCGCCGGGGCCCAAGCTCGGCGCCACGCTGAAGAACCTCGAGAAGGAATGGATGGAGTCAGGCTTCACCCTGGAACGCGGCGCGCTGATGGAACGCGCCGCGCAGGCGCTGGAGACTTGAAACGTCGAAACCGCTCGCGGCTGTCAATGGATCGCAACAGGGGCGAGCGCGCGAGAAAGGCTTGCCTCGCCTTTGCCGTAGACGGAGGGGTCGTAATTGGCCAGCGTGTCGGTGCGGGCCGTGTTGAGCAGGTCGTTGGTGATCTGAACCGGCGTTGCCTTGGTGAACTTGCTGCCGATGATCGCGGCGTAGCCCGAGATGATCGGCGCGGCGAACGAAGTTCCGTAAAGACCGGTCTTGTTGCCCTCGACGCCGACCACCAGGAAGTGGCTCTGCACAGCCGTGTTGGAGCCGGCATAGTCGGAATACCAGGCGAGTTGGGCCTTGTTGGCTGTGGTGCCGTTCGTCGACAATGCGCCGACGAAGATCGCCGTCGATTTGCCGATCAGGGCAAGGTCGAGGTAGTCCTGCTGCCCGCCCGTGACCCCACCGACAGCGACCGCGTCGTTGCCGGCCGCCTTCGAGACGATGGCCGAACCCTTGGTGGCGTAGGAGATGATCGAGGACTCCTCTGGAGCCCACCAGATCTGGTTCGTGCTGTAGCCCGCAGTTGTGTACATGCCGTAGCTCAGGTTAAGCACGTTGCGGCCGGCGGCCAGCGGGACGGCCGTGCCCGTCGAGAAATCCTTGGAGCGGATGGTCGCCGCCGGAGCGATCATGCCAGCCTCCTCGCGCGTCCATTCACCGTGCCGCTGGGTCTGCACGCCGATGCCGAAATTGCCGGAAAAGCGCGACGAACTGCTGAAGTCGTCGACCATGGTGATGGTGACGCCCTTGCCCTTGTAGCCGGCTGCCCACGCGGCGCCGACGTCGGGGCTCATCCAGCTCTGTACGGCTTGCGTCGTCCGCGCGACCGGGATCGTTGCGCTCACGCAGATCGACCCGCCACCATGGCAGAGTGCAGCCATTTCGTCCGGGCTGAGAGCTTCCTGAGCCGATGCCATCGGCGCCGAAAGGATGGCGAGGGCAGCGGCGAGGCCGAACTTCAAGGACTTAACCGACATGTTCATTCTCCAGTCAGACAGAACCAGGACGGACGATCGTGAGTTTCGGGACAAGATGATTTCATTCGCGGCCCTCCGATCAGAAAGTGAGACGATAGTTCAGCCAGAGATGCATGCTCTCCGGCTTCGCGCTGACCAGATACTTCAGCGTTTCCTCGGGGGCCGTCTCGCCGGCCGCCAGCCGGCAGTTGACGCTGTAGGTTCCGAACTCGCCGTAGTCGGCTTCGCAGGGCTTTTCGGTCAGGTTGCCGCCGATGACCGAGGTGACCGACAGGGACAGGGTGCTGTTCGGATTGGGATGGACCTGAGTGAGAAAACCAAGCTTGAGGCTGGGCTCGATGCTGTATTTCTCGCCTTGTTCCCCGGTGCCAAATCCCCAGAGAAAGCCGGTATCGGGCGTGATCTGGGTAAGAAGATCGACATGCATATCGACCCAGCTCGCGTGATACCAACGGCTGAAGGAGACCCAGCTTCCGCCCTGCAGCTCATAGCCGCCGTTGCCGAGGCCCCTGGCGCGGTCGCTGAGCGGAGAACCCTGATGGATATCGACGAGCGAGGTGGTCCATTCCTGCGCTGTCGCAGCGGACGCCAAGAGGAAGGCGCACAACAGGAGCACCGCCGTGCAGAGACCGCCTCGGATGTCGGATCGCTCGCGCATGCGCGAAGCACCTCGCCCCACCATTCCGGACAGCGCCTTGATGGCGAAGAGCTTCTCGGGCAGCCGCCTCTGGCCGGATCATGCGCGGGAGAATCGCACGCAGACCGTTACCGCCAGGTTACCTAAGCTGTTACGAATATAAGAATTCGCTGGAATTAAGCATAAACAGTGCCTTCGCCGGCGATCGGAGGATCGCCGACGAGGAGGGCGGACGCGCGCCGGAGCCAACGACCCGCCATCGCGCCTGTCGGCCGGTGACGTTTGGAAGCCTGCGATCTGGACCGATCAGGCGGCGTCGCGAACTTTCTGGATGCGCGAGCGGATCGCTTCGATCATGGTCTCGCGAATAACGGTCTCGCCATGCGTTTCGCGCATATGCTCGACGGCGCGGCGCATGACCTCCGCTTCCTCGTCGGCGCGCGTGTGCCAGTCACAGCCGGGAACCAGCGATCCGCATTGGAATTCCTTCATGACTCTTCCTTTCCTAGCGCGGGTGGTTCGACCTTGGCCGGCCGGCCGCCCCTGATTTTTTTCTTGGCAGTCCGGGAGGGAAACGGCGGCGCGCCTCTTCCGGTTGCTCTGCCGGACTACCATAACACGTGTCGGACGGTTCGGTTGCATCGAAAGTCCCCAATCCAGGAATGGAAGGAAAGGCGGAGCACTATGCCCCGCCTTTCCCCGCTGCCTGAGAACTGGACCTTCAGAGCAAGGTCGTTACTTCATGATCTTGACGGCCTCGGCGATTTTGTTCTTGCCGCTCATGTCCCAGGACACGCGGACCTTCTCGCCGGCCTGAACGCCGGGATCCTTGAAGGCCTTGGACAGCTTGAATGTCGACCCATCGTCCAGAACAAGGCTCATGGCCGTTCCATCAAAGCTCTTGACGGTGCCGGTGGTGTGCTTCACCGCCGCGAATGCGGCGCCACCGGAGGCGAGAAAGGCGGCGGCGGCTGCCGTCACGATAAGCTTGCGCATGGAATACTCTCTTGGAAACAAGGGCACCCGTTTGGTCAGGCACCCTCCTGGTCAGGGCCGTCAAGTCGCGTCGGGTCACGGCCGGCGGAGACAGGTGATCTCCGCTTCGACCGCCGGCGCTTCCCGACCCGTCGGCCTTAATTAGCTCAATTTTTTCAAAAGGATATTAGACGAAAAAGATATCGTCCCTGCCACATTGCCTGCCAAGATTCGGCGAATGGGACAGCAATGCGGCCATGGCCGGGGCTCACCGGATCGTTACGGCCATTTTACCTCGGGCGGCAGGCTGGACAGGATCGAGGCGACATTGCCGCCGGTCTTCAGGCCGAAGATGGTGCCGCGATCGTGAAGCAAGTTGAATTCGACGTAGCGGCCGCGCCGGATCAGCTGTTCGTCGCGCTCGCCGTCGGTCCAGTCCTGGTTGAAGTTGCCCCGCACCAGATGGGCATAGACGACAAGGAAGGAGCGTCCGACATCCTGGACGAAATTGAGATCGGCGTTCCAGCCGCCCCTGTCCTCGTCCGAATGCAGCCAATCGAAGAAGATGCCGCCGATGCCGCGCGCCTCGTTGCGGTGCGGCAGGAAGAAATACTCGTCGCACCAGGCTTTGAATTTGGGATAGTCGGCGACGGCGGCGTTCTTCTCGCAGGCGAACTGCATGGCGCGATGGAAGGCAATCGTGTCGGGATCGTCCTGGGTTCGGCGACGGTCGAGCACCGGCGTCAGATCGGCGCCGCCACCGAACCACTGGCGCGTGGTGACGACCATGCGCGTGTTCATGTGCACGGCCGGCACGTTGGGATTCCAGGGGTGGGCGATCAACGAGATGCCGCTCGCCCAGAAACGCGGGTCTTCCTCGGCGCCGGGCATCTGTTTCCTGAACTCGGGCGAGAATTCGCCATGGACGGTCGAGGTGTGAACGCCGACCTTCTCGAAGACGCGACCGCGCATCATCGACATGGTGCCGCCGCCACCACGCCCTTCGTCGCGCTCCCAGGGGGTCTTCTCGAAATGGCCGGGCGACCATGATGCTTGCGGGCCGGTGAGCTCCTGCTCGATCTGCTCGAAGGTGGCGCAGATGCGCTCGCGCAAGGCCTCGAACCAGAGGCGGGCCTTCATCTTCTTCTGCTCGATATCGGCCGGCAGGCCCACCGGAAGATCAGGTCTTTCCAATTCGGTCTCCAGTCACAGGCTCACTTGCCTGACAAATGACTCGTTTTTTCTGCGCGCGATCCCTAATCTCTTGAGGACAAGGGTCAAGTCCTGTCTGATCCAGGTGCAAAGGAGTTCCTTCGTGCGCACCCCGGCAAGACCGCCGCTGGATGGCTTGAAGAAGAGGCTGGAGCGCTCACGGGCTGAGCGCGAAAACCAGCCGCGCGACGGTTTCTTGCGCGAAACCTTCGTGCTGCCGCGCCCGGATGCGCGCCTCAAGGCCAAGGAGTGGTTCGAGCGTTTTCCGAAACAGGCCTACTGGACTGAGATCGAAAGCTGGTTCGAACGTCCAGGCGACGTGATCGAATTCACCATGCGGCGGCTGCCGGCGGCTGATTAAGGTGCATTGATGAGGCCGGCCTGCAAACGGCGGCTTCCTGCGCTTCCGGTGCTTACGTACTTTAAGTACGCTCCGGTTTTCGGAAGTCACCTAGTTTGGTCGCTTCGCGCCCGTCTTCGACTCCGGCTCGGCCTGACCTGAATCTCAATGCACCTTGGCGACAGACCGTCAGCGCACCGCCAGCCTTCTCGCCCCCGTCCCCTCCCGGGCCAGCCGGTCTTCCTTGTTCCTCAGCGGGCACTTGTCGATCGACATGCAGCCGCAGCCGATGCAGTCGGTCAGGCCGTCGCGCAATTTCTTGAGCTGGGCGATCTTCTGGTCGAGATCGTCGCGCCAGGCCGTTGAAAGCAGGTTCCAGTCCTCGCGCGTCGGCGTGCGCTCTTCGGGCAGGGACTGGAACGCCTGGGCGATCCCGGCAAGCGAGATGCCGACTTCCTGGGCGACGCGGATGATCGCCACGCGCCGCAGCACGTCCCGGCCGTAGCGCCGCTGGTTGCCCGAAGTGCGATGGCTGCGGATCAGCCCGCGGGCCTCGTAGAAATGCAGCGCCGATACCGCCACGCCACTGCGCACGGCCACCTGGCCGACCGTCAATTCCCTTGCCGGAGCCATTCTCAAATTCCCGCTTGACCTCAAGTTAAGTTGAACTTGTAGCGAAAGAGCGACGATATGGCAAATGCAGGAGAAGGCGATGTGCGCCTGGACGAAAATGACGGCGGAAGGGGTGGCGGTTCGGGAGAGCGAGGAAACCCGGCGCGTCCTAGCCGAGCTGGCGCAGCGCTTCGCCCGCGACCATGGCGACCGACAGCGCGACATTGATGCTGCGGGCGCCCGCCCGCATCGGAATGGTCAGTCGCGCGTCGGCCGCCTGGTGGACTTCTTCCGTCACGCCCGCGGATTCGCGGCCGAACAGCAGAATGTCGCCGGCGGCAAAGGCGAAGTCCGTATAGGCGCTGGTGGCCTTGGTGGTGAGCAGCACCAGGCGGCGCGCGTTGGTCTTTCGCCATTCCTCGAAGGCGTGCCAGTCGGCATGGCGGGAAAGCGCCGCCATTTCGAGATAATCCATGCCGGCCCGTTTCAGCGCCCGGTCGGAGAGCGGGAAGCCGGCCGGCTCGATGATATCGACACCGATGTCGAGGCAGGCGGCGAAGCGCAGGATTGTCCCGGTGTTGCCGGCGATATCCGGCTGGTAGAGCGCGATGCGGAGACGATCGTTCATTTCCGCATACTGCTAATAAGTGGCAGATCGGCCACAGGAACCTCCGGCTTTTGGCGATTTCTGGACTGGCGGGTGGCCATTTTCTGCGAAGTCGAGTATATGCCCACCATCGTCAACCCGAACCGAATGGAGGGGAACACATGATGACCATGCACATCCAGCTCCTCTCCGGGGCTCACGTATGCCCGCAGGCGGTTTCGGTACGACGATTCTTCTGACACTTTAAGTCCTCATCGCACCGATTCCCGCCGAACCCAGTTTTCGGCCTTCGAAGGAATCTTGCGATGTTTTTCAAACTGCCAAAGGGGCGCCGCGCTCCCGCTGAACGTGTCAAGACCGATGCTTGCCGTCGTGTCAAGACCGACGGTTACCGTCGTGCCGAGGCTGACGCTCGTCGTCCGGTTCCGGCCGATTCGATCCGCGCCTTCGGCCGAATGCCGGTGGTCGAGGCCGCATCACCCTTTTTAACGCATTTGCATATGGAGGACGGACCGATGTTCGATCCCTACAAGATACCGGGGTCAAGAAGCCTGCATGAGCGCAAGGTGGCTACCTGGGCGCTGCTGATCGGCGAGACCTATTCGTCGGCGGTGCATGCCGAGGAACAGCGCAGGCCGCATCGCGGCATGCTGCCGGACGTCGATTTCTCGCGCGCGGTGCCCGACCACAGCCGGCCCACGCTGGTGCGCCGGATCATCCGTTTGATCCGGCCGGGCGACAGGAACCGGGCAGGCTCCGGCCTTTCGTCGGGAACCTCGGGGCCGTCAGGATCGTCAAACGAACCTGTCGGCGAAATGCCGGCGAAACCTTATATTGCGCGGGATAGGGCCGGCGACTCGGATGATTCCGTGTCGCCGGCCCGCAATGCCGCGCGGCCGCAAAGCCTTGCCCATCAATCCCGCGCCGCGTGAGCGCACAGATAAGTCGAGTGCCTGGAATGTTCCGCTGGTTTGAAAACAGGCTCGATCCGTTCCCTGCCGCGGAGCCGGTCGAGCCGCCGAGGACGCTGATCGCGTTTTGCGTGCACTACACGCGCGGCGCCTGGCCCTACATCGTCGTCGATGCGGTGCTGGTGACGGCGATCGCCTTCACCGAAGTTTGGATGTTCGGCTTCCTCGGCCGCATCGTCGACTGGCTGTCGGCGCAGAACCGCGAAACCTTCCTGCAGACGGAGATCTGGAAGCTCGCCGGCATGGCTTTCGTCGTGCTGTTCGCGCTGCCGGGCACGGTATGGCTGCATTCGCTGCTCAACCAGCAGACGCTGATGGGCAATTATCCCATGCGCATCCGCTGGCAGGTGCATCGCTATCTGCTCAAGCAGTCGATGGCCTTCTACCAGGACGAGTTCGCCGGCCGCATCGCCACCAAGCTGATGCAGACGGCGCTCGCCGTGCGCGAATGCGTGATCAAGCTGATCGACGTGCTGAACTACGTCATCGTCTACTTCCTCGGCATGTTGTTCATCGTCGGCTCGGCCGACTGGCGGCTGGCCGCACCGCTCGCCGTCTGGCTGGTCGGCTATATCGGGCTCTTGCGCTTTTTCATTCCACGGCTCGGCAAGGTCGGCGAGGAGCAGGCCAATGCGCGCTCGACCATGACCGGCCGCGTCGTCGACAGCTACACCAACATCCAGACGGTGAAGCTGTTTTCGCATGCGCGGCGCGAGGCAACCTTCGCCAGGGAAGGCATGGCGAGCTTCCTCGACACCGTCTACCGCTCGATGCGGCTGGTGACGGTGCTCTACGGCCTGCTCTACATCCTGAATTCGCTGCTTCTGTTCTCCGTCACGGCAATCTCGCTATGGCTTTGGCTGGGGCAGGCGGTGACGATTGGCGCCGTCGCCGTGGTCATCGGCCTTGTCCTCAGAATGTGGGGCATGTCGCAATGGATCATGTGGGAGATGTCCGGGCTTTTCGAGAACATCGGCACGGTGCAGGACGGCATCCAGTCGATCTCGCTGCCGCGCCTGGTCGAGGACAGGCCGGGCGCCAAGGACATCAGTGTCAGCCAGGGCGAGATCCGCTTTGACGACATCCGCTTCCACTATGGCAAGCAGAAGGGCGTCATCGAGAACTTGTCGCTTACCGTGAAGCCCGGCGAGAAAGTCGGCATCGTCGGCCGCTCGGGCGCCGGCAAGTCGACGCTGGTCAACCTGCTGCTGCGCTTCTACGACCTGGAAAGCGGCAGGATCCTCGTCGACGGCCAGGAGATCGCGGCGGTGACGCAGGATTCGCTGCGCGCGCAGATCGGCATGGTGACGCAGGACACCTCGCTGCTGCACCGCTCGGTGAGGGAGAACATCCTCTACGGCCGGCCCGACGCGACCGACGAGATGCTCACCGAGGCGGCGCGCCGGGCGGAGGCGCTCGATTTCATCGGCGGACTTTCGGACCACAATGGCCGCAAGGGATTCGACGCCCATGTCGGCGACCGCGGCGTCAAACTGTCCGGCGGCCAGCGCCAGCGCGTCGCGATCGCCCGCGTCATGCTGAAGGACGCGCCGATCCTGATCCTCGACGAGGCGACCTCGGCGCTCGATTCGGAAGCCGAGGCCGCGATCCAGGAGAACCTCTACAAGCTGATGCAGGGCAAGACCGTCATTGCCATCGCGCACCGTCTGTCGACCATCGCGGCGATGGACCGGCTCGTCGTCATGGACAAGGGCCGCATCATCGAGGAAGGCTCGCATGAGGAACTCGTCGCCAAGGGCGGGCTCTATGCGCAGCTCTGGCAGCGCCAGTCCGGCGGCTTCCTGCTCGATGACGCGCCAACCGAGGTTGATGCCAAGGCGTCGGAATCCGAGATGGCAGCTGAGTAACGCGATCGCGATTGCAGTTTCCGGCGTCTATGAGAGAAAAATGCTCGACCGCATCTTCACCTGGTTCGAAAGCCGTTATTCGCCGGTGGCGCTGGCCGAAGACAGGCAGCCGCCAATGGGGCTTTGGCGGTTCTACTGGTATTTCATAAGGCAGTTTCGCACCGCCTATTGGCTGCGCATCGTCATCGTTGCGGTCGCGGCAATCGTGGACGCGATGCTGCCGATTTTTGTCGGCCTGATCGTGGGCCTGCTTTCCAGCACCAGGCCGGGCGACTTCTTCGCGGCGCATGGGCCGCTGCTCGTGCTGATGGCGATCGTCGTGCTGCTGCGCCCGCTGTCGATGGTCATCGACGCGCTTATCCGCAACCATGCCATCGCGCCAAACCTCATCGACCTCATCCGTTGGCAGAGCCATTGGCATGTCGTGCGCCAGGACTGGTCGTTCTTCCAGAACGACTTCGCCGGCCGCATCGGAACCAAGGTCATGCAGAGCGGCGATTCGATGGAGATGAGCGTCAACCTCACCGTCGATGCCGTCTGGTATGCGCTGGTCTTCGTTGCGGTCGCCATCGTCGTGCTGGCGCGGCTCGATCCGCTTCTTCTGGCGGTCGTGGCGGTGTGGCTGGTGTTCTATTGCCTGATCTTCTGGTCCGCGATGCCCAGGATCACGCAACGCTCGTCCCAACTGTCGGAGCGGTGGTCCCAGGTGAGCGGCCGCATGGTCGACAGCTACACCAACATCCTGACGCTCAAGACATTCTCGACCGGCGAGCACGAAGACAAATATGTCTCGCAGGCAGTCGTCGAGCACGCCGACACATTCAACCAGCTGATGCGCGTTTTCACGCTGATGTGGTCAGCCTTGTTCATCCTCAACGCGGCGCTGCTCATTGCCGTGAGCTGGCTGGCGCTCGTCGGCTGGAACGCCGGCGCCTTGACCACCGCGGCCGTCGCGACCGCGATACCGTTCGCGCTGCAGATCGCCAACATCTCCGGCAGGATCCTCGACGTCGGCGCCAACGTCTTCCGGCAGATCGGCGTCGCCAGCAACTCGATGACGACGATCGCGCTGCCGATCGTCATGCAGGACCAGCCCGACGCACCGGCCCTCGTCGTGACCGCCGGCGGCATCGAGTTCGACCGGGTGAACTTCAATTACTGGCGCAAGGACGGCAAAGGCGGGGTCATCGACAATCTGTCGCTGAAGATCGCGCCGGGCGAGCGGGTCGGCCTGATCGGCCGTTCGGGAGCCGGCAAGTCGACGCTGGTCAATCTCGTGCTGCGGCTGTTCGACGTCCAAGACGGCAAGGTGCTGATCGACGGGCAGGACATCCGCAACGTCTCGCAGGAAAGCGTTCGGACGGCGATAGGCTTCGTCAACCAGGACACCTCGCTCTTGCATCGATCCGTTCGCGAAAACCTCAAATATGGGCGCCAGACGGCTAGCGACGAGGCGATGTTCAGCGCCGCCAAAGCCGCCCAGATCGACGATGTGATCGCGGGGCTGACCGATCCCCATGGGCAGAGCGGCTATGAGGCGCTTGTCGGCGAGCGCGGCGTGAAGCTGTCCGGCGGCCAGCGGCAACGCATCGCAATTGCCCGCGTTATGCTGAAGGACGCGCCGATCCTCATTCTCGACGAGGCAACGTCCGCGCTCGATTCAGAAGTGGAAGCCGCCATCCAGGAGAACCTCTACAAGCTCATGCAGGGCAAGACCGTCATCGCCATCGCTCACCGCCTGTCGACCATCGCGGCGATGGACCGGCTCGTCGTCATGGACAAGGGCCGCATCGTCGAGGACGGCTCGCATGAGGCGCTGATCGCCAGGGGCGGGCTCTACGCCCAGCTCTGGCGGCGCCAGTCGGGCGGGTTCCTGCTGGAGGAAAAACCGGTCGCCGACGATCTGGCGACGAAAGGTGAAGCCGCCGAATGATGCAGGCCGTCTATCGCTGGTTCGAGCGCTGGGTCTACCCGTTTCGCGAGCCGGCGAATCTGCGGCCGCCCGTCAGCGTCGGCGGCTTTCTCTGGCACTATGTCGGCCAGGCGAAGCTCGCCTTCTTCGCCATGCTGATCATCGGCGGCATCGCGCCGCTGGTCGAGGCCGGCTTGTTCTATTTCGTCGGAAGGCTGGTCGATATCCTCGACCAACTGCCCGCTGAACGCAGCTGGCACGCGCTTTGGGCTGCCGCTGGGCCAGAGGTGCTGTTCATGGGCGCGGTGGTGCTCGTCATCCGCACCGCCGTGGTCGGCCTGTCGGCGCTGGTCGACGAACAGACGATCACGCCCGGCTTCTACAATCTGGTGCGCTGGCAGGCGCATCGGCATGTCTCGCGCCAGTCCTACGCCTTCTTCCAGAATGATTTCGCCGGCCGCATTGCCACCAAGGTCTGGCAGGCGGGGCAAGCGACGGGCGACCTGATGGAAAGCTTCATCGAGGTCGTGTGGTTCATGATCGTCTATACGGTCACCACGCTGGCGCTGGTCGCCGGTCTCGATCTGCGGCTGGCGGTGCTGGTGGTGATCTGGATCGCCGCCTTCGGCTGGCTGGCGAAACTCTATCTACCGGCGATCCGCAAGCATGCAGAGGCGACGGCCGAGGCCGGCTCGATGATCACCGGCCGTATCGTCGATTCCTATTCCAACGTGCAAACGCTGAAACTGTTTTCAGCCGATGGCGACGACCGCTATATCCGCAGCGGCTTCGACATCTATCTCGACGCGCTGCGGCCGTTCACACGCCGGCTGACCGGCGTGCGCATGGCGCTGACCATGCTCTCCGGCATCATGATCACCGCGATCGCAGCCTTTGCCATCTATCTCTGGGTCGAAGGCTCGATCACGGTCGGCGCCGTTGCCTTCACGCTGTCGCTGGTGCTCAGGCTCAACATGCTGCTGGGAAGGCTGATGATGCAGCTCAACGGCATCCTGCGAAATCTTGGCGTGCTGGAGAACTCCAAGGCGCTGATCTCGCAGCCGCTGGGCCTGACCGACGCGCCGGACGCCAAGGAACTGGTCGTCACCGGCGGCCGCATCGAGGTCAGGAACGTCACCTTCCATTACGGCAAGGGGCAAGGCGTGCTCGACGGCATCGATCTCGTTGTGCGTCCGGGCGAGAAGGTCGGGCTGGTCGGCCCGTCGGGCGCCGGCAAGACGACCTTGGCCAACCTGATCCTGCGCCTCTACGACCTGGAGGGCGGCCAGATCCTGATCGACGGCCAGGACATCGCCGGGGTCACGCAGAACTCGCTGCGCGGCAATATCGGCGTCGTCAGCCAGGATACCGCACTGTTCCACCGCTCGCTGCGCGACAACATCAAGCTCGGCATGCCGAATGCCACCGACGCGCAGGTTATCGCCGCGGCCAGGAAAGCCGAGGCGCATGACTTCATCCTGGGACTGCGCGACAACCGAGGCCGCGCCGGCTACGAGGCCTATGTCGGCGAGCGCGGCGTGAAGCTCTCCGGCGGGCAGCGGCAGCGCGTGGCGATCGCGCGCGTCTTCCTCAAGGATGCGCCGATCCTCATCCTCGACGAGGCGACCTCGGCGCTCGATTCGGACATCGAGGCGGCGATCCAGGAGAATCTGACCAGGCTGATGGAAAGCAAGACCGTGATCGCCATCGCGCACCGGCTGTCGACGATCGCGGCGCTCGACCGCCTGGTGGTGCTCGACGGCGGCCGCATCGTCGAACAGGGCACGCATGACGAACTGGTGGCGCTCGACGGGCTCTATGCGCGGCTCTGGAAACGGCAGTCCGGCGGCTTCCTGTTCAACGAGGAAAGCGCGCTGGAAGAGACGCGGCCGGCGGAGTAGAACGGCGTCATGTCGGTACGCATGCCCACCAATTTCGGACGGTCAGGCGCGCAGGAGAGCGCGCTTGACCTGCTCGGCCACGAAATCCTCGCCGAAAAAGCCGCAGCGCTCGGCCGCGCCGGCCGGCGTGTCGAGGAAAGCCTTGTCCGATTGCGCGAGGGTGGCGAGGGCGAGCATCGCAACCGGTTGCTCAAGGAAGCGGCGGCGGCCGTCCACGCCTACTTCATCCAGCGCGAGCTTTGCGGCCTGCGCAAGCATGATGCCGTGATCCGCGAATACGACATCCCGCGGGCGGTGCTGGTTAGACTTGGTGCCAGTTAGGCACTGATTTCTTCACGGAAGCGTACCAATCTTGCAGCGAGTGCCGTGGGGTTCTCATCAGCGGCGAAGTGCCCGCTATCCGCGATGATGTCGCCTTCGACCCGCGACAGACCGGCGGACCTCAAGCCGTCGAGATAATCGGCGATGTCGCCGGATTCGGCCGAACCCCTGAGATAAAGAACCGGCGTAGTGATCGGCATCGCGGATGGGCGGGAATTGACCTTGGCGTCCTCGGCAAAGGCGCGGTACCAGTCGAAGCCGGCCTTGAGGCTTTCCGGCCGCGAATAGGCCTTTGCATAGATGTCCCTGGCTTCCGCGGGGATCGCGGTCTTTTCCTTGGAAAGGATATCGAAGAAGAAATCGAAATACGCGCGCTCTTGGCCGCCTACCAGCATCTCCGGCAAAGCCGGGATCGCATGAAAGGCAAAATGCCAGATATGCGGATTGCGGATGACATTTTCCCACGGCGCCACGCCGGGGACGACGACGTTCATGATCACCGCGCCGGATAATTCCTCGGGCAAGTCGCGCAACAGCGCGAAGACGATCTGGCCACCGACGTCATGACCGGCGACGATGACCTGCCGCAGGCCGCAAGCGCCAATCAGACCCCTTATCAATCTTGCCAGATATCTCTTCTCGCCAGTCCCGGGCGCGTCGTACGAGCCGCCGATGCCCGGCAGGTCTGGCGCGACCACGTGCTGGTTCTCGGCCAGCCGGTCGATGACTGCCTCGAATGCATATGAACTTTGCGGCCAGCCATGCAGCAGCAGAAGGCCGGGCGCATCGAACGGTCCTGCTTCCCGGATCGCGATAGCCAACCCCTCGACCTCGACGGCGCGTGTTTGCATGCGTCGATCTCCATCGTTGCCAGATGGATGGAACTAGGTTGCGGTCAGGCTTCGGACAGGCCCAATCAGAATCATTCCAGCCACTCGGTGATGAAGTGGCCGTTCTCGTGGATGTCGGTGCTTTCGAGCGGGCCGGGGCCGAGATTGGTGAATTTGTGCGGCGTGTCGGGCGGCACGATCAGAATCTGGCCGGCCGTGGCCTCGATTTCCCGGTCGCCGATCGTGAACAGGCCGGTGCCGGAGCGGATGACGAAGATTTCCGCATAGGGGTGCTTGTGCAGGCGCGGGCCGCCGCCGATCGTCGGCTGGTAGTTGAAGATCAGGCAGGAATTGGCGCCGAATTGGCCGCACTGCAGCTCGCCTATCCAGCGGTCGGGGCTTCGGCCCAACTGTCGCGTTCGATGACATGCGCCATGGCGGGACAATAGACCGGGCCAGGAGCCGATGTCGAGGCGAACACCGGCCCGATTCACCCCGGATTTCTCGCTGTTTCACGCTGTCCGACGGCCTGGCCGGGAGGCGTCGGCCAAGGCCGCTGTGCGTCCCCGCGACAATCTGCCCTTGTGCCTTCACCCCGCTGGACAAAAACGGGCTGCACGCATAAACCGAAATCCAAATGCCGGAGGAATTCGCTAGCCTGTTCGCCATGCGCTGTCGGGCAGGTGCGATTGAGCGGGGACAAGGCTCGGCCTCCGGTTAGGAAGAGGCGAAAGGATCAGGCACCCGTGAGCGCAACCGACATCCACGATCCCAACCGTCGCGATTTTCTCTACGTAGCCACCGGCATGGCCGCCGTTGTCGGCGCGGGAGCCGTCGCGTGGCCGTTCATCGACCAGATGCGCCCCGACGCCTCGACGCTGGCGCTGGCCTCGGTGGAGGTCGACGTCGCCTCGCTGCAGCCCGGTTCTTCGCTGATCGTCAAGTGGCGCGGCAAGCCGGTGGTGGTGCGAAACCGCACCGAAAAGGAAATGAAGGACGGCGAGGCCGTCAATCTCGCCGATCTGAAGGACCCGATCGCGCGCAACGCCAACCTGCCCTCCGACGCGCCGGCGACCGATGCCAACCGTACCACGCCCGGCAAGGAAGCCTGGATGGTGATGGTGCAGGTCTGCACCCATCTCGGCTGCATCCCGCTCGGCCAGGAAGGCGATTTCGGCGGCTGGTTCTGCCCGTGCCACGGTTCGCAGTACGACACCGCCGGCCGCATCCGCAAAGGCCCGGCGCCGGAGAACATGGCGATCCCGGTATTCAAGTTCATTTCCGATACCAAGATCCTTATCGGTTGAGGCAGGGGATATTTCGATGAGCGAGGGACACTCGACCTATACGCCCAAGACCGGTATCGAGCGCTGGTTCGACGCCCGCATGCCGCTGCCGCGGCTGGTCTATGACAGCTTCGTCGCCTATCCGGTGCCGCGCAACCTCAACTATATGTGGACCTTCGGCGGCATCCTGTCGATCATGCTGGTCGCGCAGATCCTGACCGGCATCGTGCTGGCGATGCACTACACCTCCGACACCAATCTCGCCTTCGATTCGGTCGAGAAGATCATGCGCGACGTGAATTCGGGATGGCTCTTGCGCTATCTCCATTCCAACGGCGCCTCGTTCTTCTTCGTGGCCGTCTACATCCACATCTTCCGAGGCCTATTCTACGGCTCCTACAAGGCGCCGCGCGAGCTCCTGTGGATCCTCGGCTGCATCATCTACCTCCTGATGATGGCCACCGGCTTCATGGGCTACGTGCTGCCTTGGGGCCAGATGAGCTTCTGGGGCGCTACCGTCATCACCGGCTTCTTCAGCGCCATTCCGCTGGTCGGGAACTGGATCCAGGAACTGCTGCTCGGCGGCTTCGCCGTCGACAATCCGACGCTGAACCGCTTCTTTGCGCTGCATTACCTGTTGCCGTTCATGATCGCCGGCGTCGTCGTGCTGCACATCTGGGCGCTGCATGTCGTGGGCCAGTCGAACCCGACCGGCATCGAGGTCAAGTCGAAGACCGACACTGTCGCCTTCACGCCCTACGCCACGATCAAGGACGCGTTCGGCATGATCGTGTTCCTGTTCGTCTTCGCCTATTTCGTCTTCTACCTGCCGAACTTTCTCGGCCACCCGGACAACTACACGGTCGCCAACCCGCTGAAGACGCCGGCCCACATCGTTCCGGAATGGTACTTCCTGCCGTTCTACGCGATCCTGCGCGCCATCACCTTCAACATCGGGCCGATCAACTCCAAGCTCGGCGGCGTGCTGTGCATGTTCGGCGCCATCGCCATGCTGTTCCTGGTGCCGTGGCTCGACACCTCCAAGGTGCGCTCGGCGGTCTACCGTCCATGGTACAAGCTGTTCTTCTGGGTGTTCGTGGCCGATGCCGTCCTGCTCGGATGGCTCGGCTCGCAGCCGGCGGAAGGCAGCTATGTGTTCATGGCGCAGATGGCGACGCTGTTCTACTTCGCCTTCTTCCTGGTCATCATGCCGGTGCTCGGCCTGATCGAGACGCCGCGCAGGCTGCCGAACTCGATCACCGAGGCCGTGCTTGAAAAGAAAAAGGGCGGCAGCGGACATCCGGCACGTGCTACCGTCGCGCCGGAAACCACGGGCTGAGAATCTGAGGGGATTTTGGGTATGAAGAAGATTCTCACCTCGCTGGCGCTGCTTGGCCTGGTGGTCGCGGGCACCGCTGCCATCGCCGCCGAAGAGGAACACAACGCGGCCGCTCCGACGCATTTCCCGATCAACGAACCGAAGGAAATGAGCTGGAGCTTCGCCGGTCCGTTCGGCACCTATGACAAGGCGCAGCTGCAGCGCGGCCTGAAGGTCTACAAGGAAGTCTGCTCGGCCTGCCACTCGATGAACCTGGTGGCCTTCCGCACGCTGGAAGGGCTCGGCTATTCGGAAGCGCAGATCAAGACGCTGGCCGCCGAATACACCATCCATGACGGCCCGAACGACGCCGGCGACATGTTCGACCGTCCCGGCAAGCCGTCGGACCACTTCCCGGCGCCGTTCCCGAACGAGCAGGCCGCGGCCTCCGCCAATGGCGGCGCCGCCCCGCCGGACATGTCGCTGCTCGCCAAGGCGCGCGGCGTCGAGCGCGGCTTCCCGCGCTTCATCTTCGATATCTTCACGCAGTACGCGCAGGGCGGCCCGGACTACATCCACTCGCTGCTCACCGGCTACGATCAGACGCCGCCGGCCGGCATGGTGGTCCCGGAAGGCACGCACTACAATCCGTACTTCCTGTCCGGCTTGTCGCTGAAGATGCCGAAGCCGCTCTCGGACGGTCAGGTGACCTATGACGACGGCTCACCGCAGACGGTCGACCAGTATGCCCGCGACGTCTCGGCCTTCCTGATGTTTGCCGCCGAGCCGCATCTGGAGGACCGCAAGAAGACCGGTTTCCGCGTCATGATCTTCCTGCTGCTCTTCGGCGCATTGGTCTACATGACCAAGCGCAGGGTGTGGGCCGACGTGGCGCACTGAGGCGCCTTGCTTCCAGAAAAATGCAAGGGCGCCGAATGGCGCCCTTTTCTTTTCGGCCGCTTGTCGGCAAAACTGTGCGGCAACGGATCAACCGCCCATGAAATCCTCCCTCGAAGACACGCTGCTTGCGGCCATCCGCACCATTCCGGATTATCCCAGGCCCGGCATTCTGTTTCGCGACATCACCACGCTGCTGGGTGACGCGCGCGCCTTCCGCCGCGCCATCGACGAGCTGGTGCATCCCTATGCCGGGCTGAAGATCGACAAGATCGCCGGCATCGAGGCGCGCGGCTTCATCCTGGGCGGCGCGGTGGCGCACCAGCTTTCGGCGGGCTTCGTGCCCATCCGCAAGAAAGGCAAGCTGCCTTATGAGACGGTGCGCGTGGCCTACAGTCTCGAATACGGGCTGGACGAGATGGAGATGCACAAGGACGGCGTCTCGCCAGGAGAGAAGGTGATAATCGTCGACGACCTGATCGCCACCGGCGGCACGGCGGAAGCCGCGGTGAAGCTGCTCAGGCAAATCGGCGCCGACATCGTCGCGGCCTGCTTCGTCATCGACCTGCCGGACCTCGGCGGGCGCGAGAAGCTGGAAGCGCTCGGCGTGCCGGTGAGGACGTTGATCGGGTTCGAGGGGCATTAGGAAGTAGTGAATAGTGAATAGTGAATAGTGACTACTCACTACTCACTACTCACTACTCACTATCCCACCTTCACCAGCACGGCGCTGTCGAATTCGATCACCTTGTCGCCGGTCGAATCGAAACCTTCCGAACGCAGCGTCAGCAGGTACCAGCCCGGGCGTCCGGCGAGCGGACGGTGCGCCTGCGCGATGCGCGTGAAAGTCACGGTCTCGCCGGCGTAGACCGGCTTCAGCCATTTCAGGTTACGGAAGCCGGGCGAGGGGCCGAATTCGGGCTGCGGGCCGGGGCCGGTCCAGCGCACGCCCTCGGTCTCCATGCGTTTTTCCAGGTTGTATTTCATCCAGGTGGCGGCGGTGTGCCAGCCCGAGGCGCAGAGCCCGCCAAGCACGCTCTTCTTCGCCGCCTCTTCATCGACGTGGAAGATCTGCGGATCGTATTTTTTGGCAAACGCCTTGATCTCGTCGGCTTCGAATTTATGCGCGCCGAGCGTGACGGTTTCGCCGATCAGGAAATACTCGTCCAAAGTCATGACAGGTCCCTCGCGGCATCACGCGCGAGGAACATGCCGGTGTTTTCGAGCTCGAAGACGCTTTCGCCGCGCTGGTTGACGAGCTCGCTGCGCATGGTGATCAAGCCGAGCTGCGGCCTCGATTTCGACTGGCGCTTGGAAAGTATGGTGAGCGTGCCGGTGAGCCTGTCGCCGGCCAGCACCGGCTTCTTCCATTTCACATGCTCGATGCCGGGCGAGCCTTGAGAGGTCGAATCGAGCAGGAAAGCGTCGCACAGCATGCGCATGAACATCGCGCAGGTATGCCAGCCCGAAGCCGAAAGCCCGCCGAGGATGCTCGCCTTGCCGGCTTCCTCGTCGAGATGCATCGGCTGCGGGTCGAACTCGCTGGCGAATTCGATGATTTCGGCGGCGCTCACGTCCTTGCTGCCGAGGTCGAGCGAGGCGCCCTCGACGAAGTCCTCATAGGCCCAGGTCTTTCCGGTCATGCTGACAATCCGGTTGACAACGCGTGGTCCCCAAAGTCGGGCCTTCCCGGATGAAGGTCCTAGTCAATTTGGTCAAGTGATTTCTGGTAAGCCAGCCGTCGCCGGCCAACCCCGTCAGAGCCAGCCGCGGCGGCGGAAATACCAGAAGGGCAGGATGGCCGAGACCACCATCAGGGCGATGGCGAAGGGGTAGCCGAACTCCCATTTGAGCTCGGGGATGATGTCGAAGTTCATGCCGTAGATCGAGGCGACCAGCGTCGGCGGCAGGAAGATGACGGCGGCGACCGAGAAGATCTTGATGATGGCGTTCTGCTCGATCGAGATCATGCCGAGCGTGGCATCGAGCAGGAAGGAGATCTTCTGCGACAGGAAAGTCGCGTGGTCGGCGAGCGAGAGCACGTCGCGCGACAGCGTCTTGATGCGGGCGCGCACATCCTTGCTCATCTTGGTCTGGTCAGCGACATGGGCGAGAAAGCCGGCAAGGCGCTGCAGCGAGATCAGGCTGTCGCGGACCGAGGAGGCGATGTCCTCCTTGCGGCCGATGCCTTTCAGGAGCTCCTGGAAATCGCGGTTGCGCTTCGAGGCCTTGGTCGAGCGCGCCTCGAAAATGTCGCGCGAGATCGTTTCGACCTCGCGGCCGGCGCGCTCGAGGATGTCGGCCAGGCGATCGACGATCGCCTCGAGGAGGCCGATCAGGATGGTGTCGCCGCTGGTGCAGCCGGTCGCCACCTTTTCGGCGCGCTGCGGGAAAGTCTTGAAGGCCTTGGGCTCATGGTAGCGGACGGTGATCAGCCTCTTGCCGGCGAGCGCGAAGGTTACCGGCGACATCAAAGGATCGTCCGCCTCGGTCTGCGCCGGCAGCACGGCGGTCATGAAGTAGCCGCCATCCTCGATATAGAGGCGGCTCGAAATCTCGATCTCTTCCATCTCCTCGCGGGTCGGAATGGCAATGCCCAGCCAGCTCTCGATGCGCGCCTCTTCCTCCTTGGTCGGGTTGAAGAGATCGGCCCAGACGACCCTGTCGCCATCGGCCGCAAGATCCTCGGTGAGGCGCAGGCGATCATTGTCGACGACGAAGGTTTTTATCATCGCCGGGTCTCCCTGGAGATCAGGTGTTGAACTTGAACAGCATGATGTCGCCGTCCTGGACGACATATTCCTTGCCTTCGTCGCGCGCCTTGCCGGCTTCCTTGGCGGCTACTTCGCCGCCCAGCGTGACGAAGTCGTTGTAGGCGATCGTCTGGGCGCGGATGAAGCCGCGTTCGAAGTCGGTGTGGATGACGCCGGCCGCCTGCGGCGCCTTATCGCCCTTGTGGATCGTCCAGGCGCGCGTCTCCTTCGGTCCGACGGTGAAATAGGTGATCAGATGCAGGAGCTCGTAGCCGGCGCGGATCACCTTGTTGAGGCCGGGCTCGTCGAGGCCGATCGAGGCAAGGAACTCCATTTCCTCCTCGTCGGAAAGCTGGGCGACTTCGGCCTCGATCGCCGCCGAGATCACCACCGTGCCGGCGCCTTGCGCGGCGGCCATCTTCTCCACCGCCCTGGTGTGCTCGTTGCCGGTGGCGGCGTCCGCCTCGGAGACGTTGCAGACATAGAGAACGGGATGCGAGGTGAGCAGGTTCAGCCCCTGCAGGATGCGTAGGTCCTCCGCCGCGATGCCGTTGAGCAGGACGCGCGTCGGCTTGCCGGCCTGCAGCAATTCGAGCGCGGCCTCCATCATCGGCAGGACCGCCATGGCTTCCTTGTCCTTGCCTGCGGCGCGCTTGCGGATTTGGGCGATGCGGCGCTCGAGGCTTTCGAGGTCCGCCAGCATCAGCTCGGTCTCGACCGTCTCGGCGTCGGCGACAGGGTCGATGCGGCCTTCGACATGGGTGATGTCGTCATCCTCAAAGCAGCGCAGCACGTGCACGATGGCGTCGACCTCGCGGATGTTGGCGAGGAACTGGTTGCCCAACCCTTCGCCCTTCGAGGCGCCGCGCACCAGGCCGGCGATGTCGACGAAGGAGATGCGGGTCGGGATGATCTCCTTCGACTTGCCGATCGCCGCGATCTTCTGCAGGCGCGGGTCGGGCACCGCCACCTCGCCGGTGTTCGGCTCAATGGTGCAGAAAGGATAGTTGGCGGCCTGCGCGGCGGCCGTCCTGGTCAGCGCATTGAACAGCGTCGACTTGCCGACGTTGGGCAAGCCAACGATGCCACATTTGAAACCCATGTTCGTCCAGTCCTGTCGGAATTCGATTTTGGTGAGGGCTATGGGCGATAGGGGTGACGAACGTCAAGCCCTTCGAAGACAGCAGCCGGCGTCGCCAGTGCCTGGGCGTGCGGTTTGCAAGCGGCTTGATCAGGGTTCGTTTAGCGCGGGCGTCGCAATTTGACGCTAGCTTGGCCCGGTCGCATGGACGACAAAAGTCTCGAGCAAAGGAAATTCTGACATGGCCGATTTCAATCTGTCCCGTCGTGACAGTCTACGCAACATCGTGGCGCTTGGAGTTGCGGGCGCCGCAGTCGCCGTTGGCGCGACAGCGCTTGCCGCCACTGAAGCCGAAGCCGCCGGCCAGCCGCATATGAGCCGGGCGCTTGCAGCCCTGGAAACGGCGCTCAACCAGCTTCAGGTCGCCATTCCCGACAAGGGCGGTCATCGTCTCAAGGCCATCGCGCTGGTCAGGGATGCGATCGACGAGACGACCAAGGGCATGGCCGTCGGCGCCATGTAGTTCGAGGCGGCGCCGTTCTCCGCGATCGGCGGCTCCTGCCGATCAGATGGGGAGCGGTCCGATGATTTAACGCATGTCGCGCAAAAGTGCGACAACGACATGCATCAAGCAACGACCTAAAGCGCGTCGTGTGAATCCGTTTCGACGCGGCGCGCTTTAGTCTTTTCCGAACAGCTTCTTCAGCATGGCGGCCATCGGGCCACTTTCGGGAAGTTTTGCCGCCGGCTGCTGCGGGCGCGCCTGGCGGACATGGCTTTGCTGCTTCGGCGGCTTGGGCGGCGGGCGATCGTCATCGCCGGTCGGCACAAGCTTGTCGCGGAGCGCCAGCGTGACGCGGTTCATGAACGAGCTGTCGTCGCCCTTGGCCAGCAGACCGGCGTCGTCGGCGATGGCGTCGAGCAGGACGTCGAGCCATTCGCGATCGGCCTTGGCGAAATCGCCGAGCACATGGCCGTGCACCATCTCCTTGACGCCGGGATGGCCGACGCCGATGCGCACCCGGCGATAGGCGTTGCCGACATGCTGGTCGAGCGAACGAATGCCGTTGTGGCCGCCGGAGCCGCCGCCGACCTTGACCCGGAGCTTGCCGGCGGCAAGGTCGATCTCGTCGTAGAAGACGGTGAGCGCGGCCGGTTCGAGCTTGTAGAAGCGCATCGCTTCGCCGACCGACTGTCCGGACAGATTCATGAAGGTCTGCGGCTTGATCAGCAGCACCTTCTCGCCGCCGAGCGTGCCTTCGCAGATCAGGCCCTGGAATTTTCGCGACCAGGGCGAAAAGGAATGGCGGCGGGCAATCGCGTCCGCCGCCATGAAGCCGACATTGTGCCGGTTGTTTTCGTATTTCGCGCCCGGATTGCCGAGGCCTGCAAAGACAAGCATCGCCGCCTCCGGACTAGAGCATGATGCCGAAAAGTGTGAAGCGGTTTTCGGAAAACATCATGCTCTATTTCTTTGATCTAGAGCCGGATGAAATCATCCGGCCTGGAGAATTACTTCTCTTCGGCCGCCGGAGCCGCCGTCTCTTCCGCAGCCGCCTCGGTGGTCGCTTCCGTCTCCGGCTTCATCGCCGACGAGCCGGCAACGGTCGCGATGGTGAAGTCGCGATCGGAGATGACCGGCTTGACGCCGGCCGGCAGCTTGACCGCCGAGATGTGGATCGAATCGCCAATGTCGGTGCCGGTGAGATCGACGGTGATGAATTCCGGGATCGCGTTGGCCGGGCAGTGGAACTCGACTTCGTGACGAACGATGTTGAGCACGCCGCCGCGCTTGATGCCGGGCGACTTGTCCTCATTGATGAAGTGGACAGGCACGTCGACATTGACCTCGGTGTCCTTGCCGATGCGCAGGAAGTCGACATGGACAGGAAAATCCTTGACCGGGTCGAGCTGGAAATCCTTCGGCAGGACCTGGATCTTCTTGCCGTCGACATCGATCGTGGCGATCGTGGTCAGAAACCCGCCGCCGTGGATCTTGTAGAAGAGGTCCTTGTAGTTCAGCGCAATCGCCAGGGGAGGCTGCTTGTCGCCGTAAATCACTGCAGGCACTTTACCGTTGCGACGAACTGCACGGGCGGACCCCTTACCGACCTGTTCGCGCGCTTCGGCTTTCAGCTCATAAGCATCGTGGCTCATGGCACTTCCTTTCGCGTGTTATGGAGCGCTTGCGGCAAGCACGAGGCCAACCGTAAACGTCGAAAGCCGTCGCGGCCTTGCACGATCTGTCCGATGCGTTTGGCGATCCAAATGCGTCTGGGGATCATGCGAGGCCTGGCCGGCCTTCCTCCGCGTTGCCTCCAAGGGTGTCTACGCGGGTGGCGGCTCTATAGCGGAAGGCGGCGAGAGGCGCAAGCGGTTGGGCTGGAAGGCTTGCGGGGCGGTTTCCAGCATCGAAAGCATAAACCGGCAATCCGATTTGCACGAATGTAGGATCGGGTGGATATCAGTCGTCCTGCGGCATGTAACCATCCCAAGGGGACCGACTATGAAACTGCTGTTCAGCCGCAATCCCAATCCTCGCCTCGCGGTCGCGACGGCGCGCCATCTCAAGGCTAAGATCGCGTTCGAGTTCGCATCGCCCATGGCGCCGGGGCAGGCCGAACGCCATCGCGTGCTCAACCCCAATCTGACATTGCCCATACTGGTGGGATCGGGATGGAGCCTGTGGGAGGCCGACGCCATCGCTTGCCGGCTTTCGCGCGAGGTTCGCTCGGATTTTTGGCGCGGCGGGGATGACGAGCCGGACATGATCCGCTGGATCAGCTGGGGCAAGGAACGGTTCGCTTTCGCCTGCGACATGGTGCATTTCGAGCGCGGGACCAAGCAGCGCTATGGGCTCGGTCCTATCGACCACGCGCTGGTCGAGGAGGGGCTGAGGCAGTTCCATAAAGCCGCGGCGATCCTCGAGCCCGAGCTTTCGGGACGCGAGTGGCTGGTCGGCAATTCCATCTCCTATGCCGACTTCCGCATGGCGACGTTCCTGCCTTTCAACGACGTCGCCGGATTGCCGCTCGCCGACTACCCGGCGATCCGGCGGTGGTACGGCCGGCTGGAGGCGATCGACGCCTGGCGCGACCCATTCCAGGGGCTGGAGGCGCCGCAACTGCCGCCGGTCAAGATAGAGGCGTGACCGGCATCCCCTGAGCCCGTCCAAGGCGCCCGGGACGCAAGTTTGCCCGGTCGCGCCCGCTCTCTTTTTCAGCACATCTCAGACGACGTCGACCGCAAGGCCGCCGTTCAGCGCGTCGCGCAACGCCTGGATTTGCCGGTTCAAGGCATCGAGTTCAGCCAGTTTCATGCCTGACCGCTCGATCAGCGTCTCGTTCAGGCAATTGCATTGGACGAGCAAGGCTCGTCCGCCGGGGGTCAGGTCGACCTGCACCTGGCGCTCGTCCGTCTGGCTGCGCTGGCGGGTGACAAGCCCAGCCTGCTCCATTCGCTTCACCAGCGGCGTGATGGTGCTCGATTCGAGGGCGAGCCGATGCGCGATGCTGCCCACCGACATGCCATCCGTCTCTCCCAGCGCATTGAGCACGAGATATTGCGGATAAGTGATCCCCATCTCGTCCAGCATGGGCTTGTAGGTGCGGTTGATCGCCAAGCTGGTGGCGTAGAGCGTGAAGCAGAGCTGATTGTCCAACGGGAGAGGCACGGCGCATTCCTTTTGCCGACTGAGCATCTATTGCATACCACGAAAAATGATATCGCGATAAATAATTTCATGGACAAGGCTCTCGACCTCCGTTACGAGATAGTTATCGCGATATTGTTTATCGTGACATCTATAAAAGGAGATTGAGATGACCTCGCAGACCAAGTCGGGTTCGGGCAGCGGCACGATCACCACCAAGGACGGAACGCAGATCTTCTACAAGGATTGGGGGACTGGCCAGCCTGTCGTCTTCCACCATGGCTGGCCGTTGAGCAGCGACGACTGGGACGCCCAGATGCTGTTCTTCCTGGCACAGGGTTACCGCGTCGTCGCCCATGACCGACGCGGCCATGGCCGTTCGAGCCAGACCGATACCGGCAACGAGATGGACACCTATGCCGCGGATGTGGCCGCGCTCGCGGAACATCTCGACCTCAAGGATGCCATCCACGTCGGTCATTCGACAGGCGGCGGCGAGGTCGCTCGCTATGTCGCGCAATATGGCGGCGGAGGCCGCGTCGCCAAGGCCGTGCTGATCGGCGCGGTGCCGCCGATCATGTTGAAGACGCCGGCCAATCCCGGCGGCCTGCCGATCGAGGTCTTCGACGGTTTCCGCGCTGCGCTGGCGGCCAACCGCGCCCAGTTCTTCCGCGACGTCCCGGCCGGCCCGTTCTACGGCTTCAACCGTCCCGGTGCCCAGGTTTCCGAAGGCGTCGTCGACAATTGGTGGCGCCAGGGCATGATGGGTAGCGCCAAGGCGCATTACGACTGCATCAAGGCGTTCTCGGAGACCGACTTCACCGAGGATCTGAAGAAGATCGACGTGCCGGTGCTGGTTATGCATGGAGACGACGACCAGATCGTCCCGATCGCGGACTCCGCGCTGCTTTCGGTCAAGCTGCTCAAGAAGGGCGAGCTCAAGGTCTACAAGGGTTTCCCGCACGGTATGGCAACGACCCATGCGGATGTCATCAACGCCGACCTGCTGGCGTTCTTCAAGGCCTGAGCCTGCAAAGCACCCGCCCTCTGGCGGTGCTGCAGGGAGGATGAAGCTCGAAATCGTGCCTGCTGCTTTCTGCTAGGGCTGTCGTCCCCGACTGGATTTACCGAGGAGGCGCGCGAATTTGCGCCCCACTCTCGGCCGCAGTTGCGCTCGCCAATCGGGGATGTCGCCCAAGGATATGCTGTCTGCAGCCTTGGCCTTTCGCGCGAGCCAGGTGACATCGACGATTGCGCTGCCGATTGCGAGCAATCGGTTCGTCAGCATCTGCTCGTTGAGGATCGCCCTTGCCTTGCTCTCGAGAAGAGGCAGCGTTTCGTCCGTGAGATCGAACCGGGAGTGCCATCCAGGCCCTTGCCCGGTACCGGCTCCGGTAAGCCATCCAATCAACAGCTGTCTATAGGGGCGCGAGACCGGTGCGTCTTCCCGGAAGGGCGAAAGCGGATTCCCGCTGAAAATCGGCGCGCCATCGGTCACGCCGACCATCGATCCAAGCGCCTGCAAATGCCTGGGCCGCATCAGGATGAACGAGCTTCGGAGCCAAGCCTGCGAGGGAATTCCAAACATCGACACGGGCTCATTGAAGAAATCGATATGGCCGAGCACCGCATTCAAGCCCGACAGATGCCGCACGACGTCCTGGTCGATCAGCTTGAGATGGTCCGGCGTGTATTCGGCGAATGCAGACGTAGCGAGATGGACCAGGTCATAGTCATTCACCCGTTTGCCGATGTGGGCAATGCCGCTGTCCCAGGCGGAGAATTCCCAGCTGGAGTTGGAGCCCCCGATCAATGCGACTTCGCGATCAAGGTGAACGCTCCGACCTTCCGGCAGGCAATTGTCGATCACAAGCGTCTGGTGCGCCACGTCGGGCATTTGCGCGGCAAACATCGCCTTCAAATCCTGCAGCGCGGTGGGATATCTGGCGGTGCCATGGCGCGCCAGAAGCGTCAGGATTCGCAACTTGGAAGGATCTCGACCGTTGCTCGACGTCAAAAGCTTCCTTCCCCTTCAGACCGAGCTGGATGCTCTCACCTTTGCAATCGCCAAGGTCTATCTTGGGCGCACCTGGCATCCATCCACCAACATAATGTCCAGACTGGGCGTCCAATGGTAGTGTCCCGCTTAAATTGGGGACCAGAGAATGATTGCGACGTTGAGACGGCCACTTCATGCCGGCGGCTTGGCCATCACGTCGATCCGATGAGGTATGTTTCGCTTGGAACGTTTCCGATCCGGCGGCCGGTCCATGGCGGTCAGTTGAGGGTGAATGCCATCCACAGGGTCTTGCGGGATTGCGGATGGGAAACACGCCATGTCGTGGTCACTCCCAACCGCGGCGCCAAGCGGGAAATGGAGGCCGGCGATCTTTTCATCGAGATGCCGCGCAGCTTTCGCAAGAAGATGGCCCGGCGCAAATGGCGTTCCGATGTCGCCGCCGCTGAATTCATCGCAGGCAGCAAGTCCCATCGCCGCGAAATCGCAAGATTTCTCGACGGCTTCAGACCGGATGTCATCGCCCTGGAGCAGTGCTGGCTTTGGCCGGCCTTGCGCGAGTATGTTGAAACGTGCTCGCCCGAGGCACGCTTTTCAATCGTGTACAGTTCGCACAACGTCGAACAGGAAATACTGGCGCAGGAGGCCATGATCGCCGGCGCGGAAATGGACTTCTGGAGTGCTCAACGCGCGGCGGACATCGAGCCCGATCTTGCCGCAAAGGCAGACCTGATCGTCGCCGTCAGCGAGCAGGATGCAACCTATTTCCGCAAGCTCAATCCAAGCGTGGTGGTCGCCGCCAACGGCATTTGGCCGCGGGAAATGCCTATCGGCCTCGATCGTTGGGCGTCGCGGTTCGCCGGCCTGCGCACGGCGCTGTTCGTCGGCTCGGGCCATCCGCCCAACGCCCGCGGTTTTCTCCAGATGACGGGTCCGGACCTCGGTTTCCTTTCAGCCTCGGAGCGGATCGTGGTGGTCGGCGACGTTGCCGACCAGATACGCAACGATCCCGGATTCCCGCGGCACGGTGGCGCCGACAAAGCACGGATCGAGCTGCTCGGCGTGCAGGACGGCGCGACCCTCAGCGCGCTGATCGAGCTTGCCGATGTCGTGATGCTTCCGATCCTTGAGGGCGGCGGCACGAACATCAAGACCGCGGAAGCGCTGTACAATCGCAAGCCCGTCGTGGCGACGACTTTCGCGTTGCGCGGCTACGAGCAATTCAAGCATTGGCGGAATGTCCGGCTGGCCGACAGGCCGGATGACTTCCGGGATCTGCTGGCGCAGGCGCTCAGAAGCGAACCGGAGGAGCTGAAATCGGCGGATATCGCGCAGCTCGATACGCTGCTTTGGACTTCGACGCTTCGGCGGCTTTCCGAGCAGTTCGCAGCGCTGCCGAGGCGGCAACGCCAGGCGACGGCGAACCCGGCCAATGGCCGAGGCCGCTTTCTTCGCGGCCTTCTGCGGCGCCTGGGTTTGATCGGAAAGAGCTGATCTCGTGCGCAAGGGCGCCGAGAAAAGAACCTGCGTTTTGGGCAATGCAAGCGCTGCGCCATGAGATGCCGCCGGATCCGGGACCTTCAAGGTCTCAAACCCGGCGGCGATTATAGGCTGAACGGCGGCTTGGCCGCCGATCTCGCCGGCTCAGGCCTTCCGCGCTTCCTTCATGTCGGGCAGAAACACGGTCAGCAGGCCGAGGAAGGGCAGGTACGAGCAGATCTGGTAGACGAAGTCGATGCCCTTCATGTCGGCGACGACGCCGAGCACCGCGGCGGCGATGCCGCCCATGCCAAAGGCGAAGCCGAAGAAGATGCCGGCGATCATGCCGACGCGCCCCGGGACCAGTTCCTGCGCGAAAACGACGATGTTGGAGAAGGCCGACGACAGGATCAGGCCGATCAGCACGGTGAGCACCATCGTCCATTCCAGATTGGCGTAGGGCAGCGCCAGCGTGAAGGGCAGCACGCCGACGATCGAGAACCAGATCATCGCCTTCTGTCCATAGCGGTCGCCGAACGGACCGCCGAGCAGGATGCCCAGCGCCGAGGCGCCGAGGAACAGGAACAGCATCACCTGGCTCATCTGCACCGAAACGCCGAACTTATGCATGGCGTAGAAGGTGTAGTAGCTGGAGAGCGAGGCGATATAGGCGTTCTTGGTCAGCACCAGCAGCGTCAGCACGGCCAGCGCCCACATCACCTTCTTGCGCGCGAAGGGCGAGACATGGGCGGCCTGCTTGCGGGTGGCCAGCGAGGCGCGCAGACGGCTGTACCAGCCGCCGACCTGCCACAAGACGACGATGCCGATCAGCGAGCCGACGGCGAACCAGGAGATGCTGGTTTGCCCGAACGGCACGACGATGAAGGCGGCGAGCAGCGGGCCCATGGCCTGGCCGAAATTGCCGCCCACCTGGAACAGCGATTGCGCAAGGCCGAAGCGGCCGCCAGATGCAAAGCGGGCGATGCGCGAGGATTCCGGATGGAAGATCGCCGAGCCGATGCCGATCAGCGAGGCGCCGATCAGGAGCAGCCAGTAATGGCCGGCATGGGCGAGCACCACCAGGCCGACCAGCGACGAGGCCATGCCCCAGGGCAAGGAGTAGGGCATTGGCTTCTTGTCGGTGATCATGCCGATCACCGGCTGCAACAGCGAGGCCGTCACCTGGAAGGTGAAGGTCAGAAGGCCAATCTGCCAGAAATCGAGACCGTAATTGTCCTTGAGCAGCGGATAGATCGCCGAAAGCAGCGACTGCATGATGTCGTTGACGCAGTGGCAGAAGCTCACCGCAAGAATGACGGTGAAGGCCGTCGCCTGCGCCGAGATGTTGCTTGCCGGCGCCGGTGCGGCGACGGAGGTGGCGGTCGTATCAGTCAAGGCAATGCTCCGTAGTCTTGTTGGAGCATGATCTTGTCCGAAAACCGGTTCCCACTTTTCGGGATCATGCTCTAGGCGGCGAACCGCAGGCGGCCTTATAGGCCTGTTGCCAAGCGACTTCTTTCGTGGTTTGGTCCAATAGTTTCGCAAGTGGGCCACATCCGATGCCGAATAGCCGGGAGATATTCAGAGGCGACGCCGCCGAGCTCGGCCGGCTGCATGAAAGCCGCTGGCAATGGCTGGAACAGGCCGTCGGGCCGGCGGTCGCGCTGCCGACGGAATATCCGGACGGCTATCGCGTGCCGCAGCACCGCCACAGCCGCAGCCAGCTGCTGCACGCGCTGGTTGGCGTGGTCCTGGTGACGACCAGGCACGGGCGCTGGATGGTGCCGCCCGACCATGCGATGTGGATACCGGCCGGCACCGAGCACGCCGTCGAGATGCTCGGCGACGTCTCGATGCGCTCGGTCTATGTGATGCCGGACGCCATTGCCGGCCTGCCGGAAGGCTTGCGCGTCGTCGGCATCACCGAGCTGATGCACAGCCTGATCGTCGAATCGGAGAAGCTGCCGCAAGGCGGCGAGCTCGAAGGGCGCGCCGCGCTCGTCATGGGACTTTTGCTGCACGAGATCCCGAGCCTGCCGGAACGGCCGCTCGGCCTGCCTTTCCCGTCCGATCCGAAGCTCGCGGCGCTTTGCCGACGCTTCGTGGCAGCCCCTTCACCGCATGCGACGATCGAC
The DNA here is from genome assembly GCF_006439495.1 of Mesorhizobium sp. B3-1-8. Lineage (NCBI taxonomy): Bacteria > Pseudomonadati > Pseudomonadota > Alphaproteobacteria > Hyphomicrobiales > Phyllobacteriaceae > Mesorhizobium > Mesorhizobium sp. B3-1-8. The sequence continues at coordinate 22,969 of NZ_VFTK01000012.1, read as the reverse complement.
GAATGGGCGGATGCCGCGGGCATGAGCCGCCGCTCCTTCACCCGTGCCTTCCACCGCCAGACCGGGCTGTCGCTGTCGACCTGGCGCCAGCAGGCCTGCCTGTTCGCGGCGCTGCCGAGGCTTGCCGACGGCGAGCCGATCACCAGGGTGGCGCTCGATCTCGGCTATGACAGCGTGCCGGCCTTCATCACCATGTTCAAGCGCATGCTCGGGACGTCGCCGCGCGGCTATATGCGCGGCGCGCGCGATGCCGGTGAAAACCCGCGCCGAACAGGCGGTCCGATCGCCGCGTGAAAGCAGCGCCGGCGGTATTGAGCCGGTTCGCCCGTTCTCAGCACAGGTTCTATTTTCCAAATACTGATTGCGAATTGCAATCAGTTGTGCTCTTTTTGCTGGAGGCAAAATCGGGAGGAAGCCTAGTGGCGACGATCGTCTATGCCATGCTGACATCGCTGGATGGCTACATCGCCGGGCCGAGCGGAGACATCGACCTGCCGGTTCCCGAGGAAGAATTGCATCGGCATTTCAACGACGAGATGCGACGGACATCCATCGCGCTTTGCGGGCGCGGGATGTATGAAACCATGCGCTTCTGGGACAGCCCGGAGCGCGAGATCGCCGCTGAAGACGTCGAGCGGGATTTTGCCCGCGCCTGGCGAGAGACGCCGAAGGTCGTGTTTTCGACCACGCTTCAGGAGGTTGGGCCGAATGCCCGTCTGGCGAAAGGTGACGCGGAGGCGGTGGTGAGGGCGCTCAAGGCAGACACGGATGGCGAGATTTCCGTCGCTGGCGCCGAGCTTGCCGGGTATTTTGCGCGTGCCGCCCTGATCGACGAGTACCGGCTTTACGTGCATCCGGTCGTGCTGGGCGGCGGCAAGCCATATTTCCGGTCCGGCCTGTCGCTGGCGTTGAAGCCGCTCGGCACGGAGCGCCTTGCGCAAGGGGTGACGCTGCTGCGCTATGCGCCCGCGACGACCAGTTTTGATTAATCGAACAGGCTCGACACCGATTCTTCCGTGGCCGTGCGCGAGATCGCTTCGCCCATCAGGTCGGCGATCGAAATGACACGGATATTCGGCGCGTCGAGTACGCCCTGCGTCGGCTGGATGGAATCGGTGATCACCAATTCCTGCAGCTTCGATCCGGCGATGCGGGCAACGGCGCCGCCGGAGAGCACGCCATGGGTGATGTAGGCGGTGACGGAGGTCGCGCCATTGGCGAGCAGCGCGTCGGCCGCGTTGCAAAGCGTGCCGCCGGAATCGACGATGTCGTCGATCAGCAGGCAGTCCTTGCCGGCGACGGCGCCGATGATGTTCATGACTTCCGATTCGCCAGGGCGCTCGCGGCGTTTGTCGACGATGGCGAGCTGCGCGTCGAAACGCTTGGCCAGCGCGCGCGCCCGCACCACGCCGCCGATGTCGGGCGACACGACGACGACGTTGCCGAGCTGCTTGTACTTGGCTTTCACGTCGCGGGCCATCACCGGCACCGAGAACAGATTGTCGGTCGGGATATCGAAGAAACCCTGGATCTGGCCGGCATGCAAATCGAGCGTCAGCACGCGGTCGGCACCGGCGCGGGTGATCATGTTGGCGACCAGCTTGGCCGAGATCGGCGTGCGGCCGGAGGCGCGGCGGTCCTGCCTTGCATAGCCGAAATAGGGGATGACCGCCGTGATGCGTCGTGCCGAGGAGCGCATGAAGGCGTCCATCATGATGAGCAGTTCCATCAGATGGTCATTGGTCGGATAAGAGGTCGACTGCAGGATGAAGACATCCTCGCCGCGCACGTTTTCCTGGATCTCGACGAAGATCTCCTGGTCGGCGAAGCGCCTGACGCTGGCCTTCCCCAGCGGGATGTTGAGATAGCGAGCGACCGCTTCGGCCAGCACCCGGTTGGAATTGCCCGCGAAAAGCTTCATGCACCGTTCCTGGTGAAGGATGGAGAGGCCGGAGAGACTCTCATAAGCCTTTTATGCGGGCTTTTAGCGGGCCGGGCCGGTATTGCAAGCCTCGTTGTGGGGAATCCTTCCGGCGACCGCAACAAACACGGAAAACATCGCAAGCCGGCAACAGTTTGGCCGGCAACAGTTTGGCCGGCAACAGTTCGGTCAACCGGCGCCGCCGCCGAGCCAGGCGGCGAACTGGTCGATCGTCTGGTCGGCGATGGCCTGCATGGTCGCGGGCGCCACCGTGGGCCAGCCCTCGCCGCTGCCGGCCGCAGGCGCCTTCTGCTGGCCATTGATGCGGTGCAGGCGATTGCCGGAGGGGTCGTAGATGTCCCAGACATAGATCACGGTCGTGTCCTTGCCCTCGGACATCGTCGAAAAATAGCCTTTCAGCACATGCGTGGCCGTCTGGTCCGTGCTGCCGACAAGCGTCAGGCCGCGCTGCCGGGCTCGGGTCTGCAGTTCCGCCGTCAGGGGCGCCGCGGCCTCCACCGTGGCGCCGACGATCGGCGCCACCTGCAGCCGCGTCCTGGCGAGAGCGGCGGTCTGTGCCGGCGTTGCGCGTGTCGCGGGCGACGCTGCGATGGAAGGCGCGGGCGAGGGGGCGGGCGCGGTCGTGGTCGGAGACGTGGCCGTTGTCGATGAGCCCTGCGGGGCAGGCAAAGACTGGGCCGAACTCGCCGGCGAGGTGATGGCAGAAGGTTCCAGTACGTCCTTGGCGTTGGTGCAGGCGCCAAGCGCCAGCGCCGCAAGCAATGACACGGTCGTCACCCGCGATCGTCTCATTTGCCTGAAAACTCCCTACTGGCGAACGCCCCCGCGTGAACCAACCATTATGGATTCACTGCACGATCAAGTCGAGATCATGGCGCGACAGCGGCTTCGGCGCCGATTCCGTGGTGAGGTAGGTGCGGCCAAGCGTCATTGCGCTCTCGGTCTCGGAGTCCATGATGATCATGTGCGCGAACAGCGTCATATTGGGTGCAATCGGTTCCGTGTTGCCCTGGTAGAACATCGGCATGTCCATCCAGGACGGCGTGAAGCGGGCGCCGACCGAATAGCCGCAGGCATTCAGCCGATGCTTGGTCAGATTGTGCGCTTCGAGCGTGCGGGCATGCGCGTCGAAGACATCGCCGAACGTGTTGCCCGGCGTCATCGCCTTTTCGACCGCGAGCAGGGCGGCACGGGAAGCGTCGAACAATTCCTGGTGACGTTTCGACACCTTGCCGGTCAGCACGGTGCGCATCATGGGAGCATGATAGTGGTGGAAGACGCCGGCCCATTCGAGCGTCAGCTGGTCGTTCTTGGTGAGCTTGCGGCGGCCGGCCTTGTAGCGGCAGAGCAAGGCATCGGCGCCGGAGCCGATGATATACTCGTTGGCGGGATAGTCGCCGCCGCCGGCAAAGACCGCGCCCTGCATGGCGGCAAGGATGAGCCCTTCGTCGCCGCCCTGCTTGATCAGGGGCAGGGCGGCGTCCAGCGCGTCGTCGGAAAGATTGGCGGCCTTTTCCGCCTTGGCGATTTCGGCCGGGCTCTTGAACAGGCGCAGGCGGCCGACGATGCCGGAAGCATCGGCGATCTGGCCGAAGGTCTGCAATTGCTCGTCGAGGCGGCGGCCGTTGTAGGCGGTCAGGCCGTGGGTGTCGTATTCGACGCCGATGCGGGCGCCGAGCAGATCGAGATCGTTGAGCAGGTTGCGCAGGTCGATCGCCGGGTTGGCGCCCTGACGATCGGTCCACAGCACGATGTTTTCGATGGTCGAGGTATGGCGCGCCTGCCTGAGATCGGCCGAACGGGTGAGCAGCACCATCGAACCGTCGGCCTTCACCACCAGGCACTGGAAGAAGCAGAAGCCGAACGTGTCGTAGCCGGTCAGCCAGTACATACTCTCCTGCGCGAACAACAGCACGGCATCGAGCTTCTTCTCGGCCATCTCGATCAGCAGCCGATCGCGCCGCGCGTCGAATTCCGATCGTTCGAAATGCAGCGCCATTACTCTTTCTCCAGGACGATTGCCGAAACCTGGCGCCCGTAATCCGCTTCCTTGCGGTGTGTGGTGCGCCGGTAGGAATAGAAAAGGTCTTCTTCCGCGTAAGTGCAGCGGCCAAGGCCCTCGGCGGTCACGCCGGCCTTGCGCAGCCGGTCGACCGTATATTGGTTGAGGTCGAACATCGAGTGGCCGGCGGTCTTCGATGGCCTGAAATAGCGGGGGTTGTCGGCATCGGCCTCGACGAAGCGGGCGACGAATTCCGGCCCGACCTCGTAATTGTCGGGGCCGATGGAAGGACCGAGCACGGCGACGATGCGCTCGCGGCGGGCGCCGAGGCCTTCCATGGCAAGGATGGTGTTCTCGAGCACGCCGGTGAAGGCGCCTTTCCAGCCCGCATGGGCGGCACCGATGATGCGCGCCTCGGCATCGGCAAACAACACCGGCCCGCAATCGGCGGTCGAGGCGCCGACGGCGATGCCCGGACGGTCGGTGACGATGGCATCGGCCTTCGGGCGAGGGCCCGCGAAGGGTTCCCTGGCCACAATGACATCCGGCGAGTGGACCTGGTGCGCTGTCAACAGGTGATCGGCCGGCACCCCCATCCAGTCGGCAACGCGTCGCCGGTTCTCGGCGACCAGTGTCTGATCGTCGCTGGAGCCCGTGCCGATGTTGAGCCCCCGATAGATGCCGTCGGAGACGCCGCCGATGCGGGTGAAATAGCCGTGGCGCATGCCTTGCGCCTTTTCAAGCAGCGGCGAGCGTACTGGATCTGGTCTGGTCTGATTCAGCATGGTTGGGTTTGTCGTCCGTGCAAGGCGGTTTCGTCAAGGCGAAGTTCGGACGACAAAGAGGGCCAGGCGGCAGGACGCGCCCGCCGGCTCAAGCAGCTCTCGTCGCCGGCAGGATCTTCATAACCTTGAAAAGCTCGCCCATCGCGTCGGGGCCGGCCAAGCGTTCGACCGCGTCGGAGATGGCTTGACGCGTCTTGGGATCGGCATCGGCGCCGAGCGTGCCGGCACGTTCGAGCAGGCCCATGCCAAGCAGGAATTCGCCTTGGGTCGACAATTGCGCATCGAGGCCGTGAGCGCGCGCCATATCGGCAAGGGGGGCGAAATCGACATGGGCGGTGAGATCGGCTTCACCCGGATTGGCCAAAACGTCTTCGCGCTGATGCCGGCGCAGCGCCTGGAAAGTGTCGCCGATCCCGGGCTGGAGGTGGCCGTAGTCGATAAAGAGGCCGGCGCCGCCCTGGCCGGCAATGCGTTCGGCGATCGCCGCCATCAGCGCGGAGCGGCCGGGCGCGATTTCGACGATGGCGCCTTGCGGCGCATCGGCCGCGGCGGCCGGCAGCAGTGCCGGATCGACAGACCCCGCGCCGGCGAAGAAGTGCAGTTCATCGGCGCCGTCGAGGCCGACCATGCGCTCGCGCCAGCTTTCGCCGACATGCACGAACTGCCGGATCGGCACTGCGTCGAAGAGTTCGTTGCCGACGATGAAAAGCGACTGCCGCGGCAGCGTGTCGACGGTCTGATACCAGTCCAGCTTTGCGTCTTGGCCGGCAAGCGTCTCTCTTTGGATTTCGACAAGGCGCGGGCTGGTCTCGATGAGGGCAAACGAGACCTTGCCGGCAAGTGCCGGGTCGAGCCGCGACCAGGTGCGCAGCATGTCCTTCATCAAGGTGCCGCGGCCGGGACCGATCTCGGCGAAGGTCGCGGGCAATGGCCGGCCGGCACCTTGCCAGGCCCGGTAGAGCCAGACCGCGACAAGCTCGCCGAACATCTGGCTGATCTCGGGCGCGGTGATGAAGTCGCCGGCGGCGCCGAAGGGCTCGCGCGTGGTGTAGTAACCGGCGTCGGGATCGAACAGGCAGAGCGCCATATATTCGCTGACCGGGATCGGCCCCGTCGCGCCGATCAGGCCTTTGATGCGCTCCTTCAACCGGGTCATGCCGTCCGCGGTTGCGCCATCGGCTTTGCGGTGACCATGGCCCAGATGCCGGCGAGCACCATCGGCGTGGACAGGATCATGCCCATGGTCAGCCAGTTGGTGCCGAGCAGGTAGCCGAGCTGCTGGTCGGGCTCGCGGAAGAACTCGACGAAGATGCGCGACAAGCCGTAGCCGCAGATGAAGGCGCCGCCGACGAAGCGCGGCGTTTTCAGCTTGAGGCGCGAATGGGTGAGGAAGCGCAGCACCAGAAACAGCACCAGGCCTTCGAGCAAGGCCTCGTAGAGCTGGCTAGGGTGGCGAGTGAAGGGTCCGCCATTGGGGAATTCGATCGCCCATGGCACGTCCGAAGGCCGGCCCCAGAGCTCCGAATTGATGAAGTTCGCGACACGGACCAGGCCCAGCCCAACCGGCACGCCGGCCGACACCACATCGAACAATGTCCAGGTGTGGATGCGGCGCTTGAGCGAAAACAGCGTCATGGCGAGAATGACGCCGAGAAGGCCGCCATGGAACGACATGCCGCCCTGCCAGACGGCGAAGATGTCGAGCGGATGCGCGATGTAGCGCGGCAGGTCGTAGAAGAGCACGTACCCGGTGCGTCCGCCGAGCACGACGCCGATCGCCGCCCAGACGATGAAGTCGTCAAGGTCCTCGGGCTTCATCGGCAGGCGGCCGTCCGGCCAGAGGCGAGAATTGGTGACGAGGCGCTTGGCGTACCACCAGGCGAACAGGATGCCGACGATATAGCCGACGCCGTACCAGTGCACTGCGAGCGGCCCGATGTTGACGATGACCGGATCGATGTTGGGGAAGGGCAGGGAGGCCAGCGGCAGCAGGAAATATTCGCTCAAACTGGGGTCTCCCGGTTGCGGTCGTCTGTCGGGCGCGGACCATGCGGCAGGGTTTTGGCAGGGTCAAGGCAAGGTGGTGATTGCCTTGATTGTCACAGAGGTGGTCTTAAACCGGTGGCTTGCCGACGACAATTTGCCTTAGAGCGTCGTTGATCCTGTCCTGCCAGCCGGGACCATCTTCCTGGAAGTGGTCCAGCACAGCTCGATCGATCCTGATCGAAACAAGCTCTCTGACGTTTGGCGCGGTGGCGGGCTCGCGAATCGGGGGCGCCGGTTTTTTGACTGGCTTGAAGGCGGCTTCCGCGGCGGCCATCGGATTTGTCGGTCGGCGTGGGGGCGTTGCCATTGGTTGACCCTGGACTGAAGAGCGCTGAAGCAATACGCAACACACTAGGCGATTGGGTGCCCTCAAGTACAGTCTGGGGCGCTTGCGGAGCTTTGCATAAGGCAATTCACCGCCATGCGCCATAGCACGCACAGGACCCATCAACCCGTAACGTTCTTGCATTCCGCGGCGCTCGCCACTACGTCAAAACGACAAAAGCGAGGATCTGCCATGTCGACCGGACCGAACCGCATTCTCGATGAATTCGCAAAGATCATGACCGACGCCGCGGGTGCCGCGCAGGGCGTGCGGCGCGAAGTGGAGACGGCGTTCCGGGCTCAGGCCGAGCGCATGCTGAACTCCATGGATATCGTGCAGCGCGAAGAGTTCGAGGCCGTTCGCGAGATGGCGGTCAAGGCGAGGGAAGACAACATCCAGTTGGCGACGCGCGTCGAGGCGCTCGAGGCCAAGCTTGCCGAACTGACCGGACAAGCCGCACCTACGGGTGCTGCAAAGCCCCGCGCAAAAAAATAATCGTTAAACTTTTCCACATAGCGCGATCCGAAAAATCGCTTTGCCGTGAATCGCTTACCAGCATTGCATGAATCTCTGTGACAGCCACCTTTCCACATGCGGATGACGCAGTGCGAAAAATTGGGCTGTTCACGCGACTCCCGATCAATAGACTGAATTTGTTGCATGATTCGAAGCAGGGTCATGCGCCGGGCGGTGGGGTCCGGTTGGGTCTTTGCGTTGGGAAGTCCTGACCGTCCGAGTTCTAGACAAGATTGTTCGTCGTGTGTGCCCCGCGGAGCGTGTGGCGCTCCCCTGAACACAGGAAGCATTCATGGAACTCCTCGAACTCGAATTCTCCCGCGAAATCCACCCGGTGGATGTCATCGAGCAGGTGGCCCACAACAACGACTGGTCCTTCGAGCGCGCCGGCGACGACGAGATTTCGATTTCGGTGGCCGGCAGTTGGACCGATTACCATGTCTCCTTTTCCTGGATGGAGGATTTCGAGGCGCTGCATCTGGCCTGCGCCTTCGACATCAAGGTGCCGGAGACGCGCGCGCTGGAAGTGATGCGGCTGTTGTCGCTGATCAACGAACAGATGCTGTTCGGTCATTTCGATCTGTGGGAACAGGAAGGCGCTATCATGTTCCGGCAGTCGCTGCTGCTTGCTGGCGGGGTCGAGCCCTCGAGCCAGCAGGTCGAGGTGCTTCTGTCGTCGGCGTTAGAGGCATGCGAATGCTATTTCCAGGCCTTCCAGTTCGTCGTCTGGTCGGGTACATCGGCCAAGGACGCGCTATCCAGCGTGCTCTTCGAGACCCATGGAAACGCCTGAGCCAGGCCGATATCGCCGATGAGTTCCAGCAGCGAGCGCAAGCCGGAGATCAGCTTTGCCGATTTCGACCGTATCGACATCCGTGCCGGCACGATCGTCGAGGCCGAGCCGTTTCCGGAAGCGCGCAAGCCGGCGATCAAGCTGAAGATCGATTTCGGTCCGGCGATCGGGGTGAAGAAGTCGTCGGCGCAAATCACCAAATACTACGCGCCGGAAACGCTGATCGGCCGCCAGGTCTTCGCGGTGGTCAATTTCCCGCCGCGCCAGATCGGCCCGTTCATGTCGGACGTGCTGACGCTCGGCTTTCCCGATGAAGAAGGCGCGGTCGTGCTCGGCGCCATCGAACGCAAGGTGCCGGACGGCGGGCGTTTATTCTAGGACGAGCCTGGGGCGAGCTGGAGCCAGCTGATCCTGATCGGCGCGCTTGCCTGGCATTCCCAGCGCTTCGTCGACCACGTCGAGGAACATTTCGGCGCAGGCCTGCCAGCTGTAGCGCATCGCGCGCTGGCGTGCCTCGGCGCGATCGACGTGAAGCGCCTTCATCGCCGCCTCGCCCAGATCGTTCGATACGGCCCCCCCGACGCCATCGCCGACAATGTCGATCGGTCCGGTCACTGGATAGGCGGCGACGGGCGTTCCGCTGGCCAGCGCCTCGATGATGACGTTGCCGAAGGTGTCGGTGCGGCTCGGGAAGACGAAGACGTCGGCCGACGCATAGATCTCGGCCAGCTCGTCGTTCGGGCGGTGGCCGAGGAAATTCGCCTTGGGATAGCGCGCCTTGAGCTTTGCCAGCTCCGGTCCTTCGCCGACGATAATCTTGCTGCCGGGCAAATCGAGATCGAGGAAGGCGGTCAGGTTCTTTTCGATCGCGACGCGGCCGACGCACAGGAAAACCGGGCGGGGGAAGCCGGTTTCCTTGCGCTTGTCGGGCCGGAAATGGTCTGTGTCGACGCCGCGTGTCCAGGGCCTCAGCTTGTTGAAGCCACGCGCAGCGAGATCGTCCGCCAGCGATTGCGTCGCGACGAGCGTGCCCTGTCCCGAATTGTGGAAGTCGCGCAGCCAATTGTAGGCCCAGCTCTCCGGCACCGGCAGGCGGGCGCTGAGATATTCGGGAAAGCGTGTGTGGTAGCTGGTGGTGAAGGGGCGGCCAATCCTTCGGCAATGGCGGCGCGCCATGATGCCGAGCGGACCTTCGGTGACGATGTGGATGTGGTCGGCCTTGGCGGCGTCGATCATACGCGCGACATGGCCAGGCGTCGTCAATGCGAGCCGGATGTCGGGATAGGTCGGCATCGGCAAGGTGTGAAAGAGGTTCGGCGTCAGGAAATCGAGCTCGACGTCGAAAGGTTTCAGCGCCTCGGTGAGACGTTCCAGCGTGTGCACCACGCCATTGATCTGGGGCCGCCATGCGTCGGTGACCATCAGGATCCGCATGGCGATCCCGATGCGCATGACGGTCCTTTGCCGCGATAGTTCCTGGTCGCGCCGGCGTGGTGCCGGAACGGCAGCCAGGCAGCAGCTCGCGCCTCGCTCCAGCGCACCCGGGCGGGCACGGGATCGAAGCGGGGCGGCAGGGCCGAATCAACGAAGGTCGCGCGCTTCATGCGCGCTCTTGACCATGATTTCATGACGGGCGGATGAAGCTGCTTTTTTGATCGAGCATGATCTTATCCGAAAACCGGCTTTCACTTTTCGGGATCATGCTCGGGCTAGGCAGGAACCTTGATGACGGCGCGCAGGCCGCCGAGCGGGCTGTCCTCGAGACCGATGTCGCCGCCGTGGCTGCGGGCGATGTCGCGGGCGATCGACAGGCCAAGTCCGGTGCCGCTGGCGTCGAGGTTGCGCGCCTCGTCGAGCCGCAGGAAAGGCTTGAAAACCTCTTCGCGCTTGTCGGGCGCGATGCCGGGGCCGTTGTCGTCGATGGTGACGGTGAGCGAGCCGCGGCCGTGATTGGCGTGGACCTCGACGGTCTTGGCATAGCGGAAGGCATTGCCGATGACGTTCGACAGCAAACGGGCAAAGGCGTTCGGCCGCACATGCACGGTCGGATCGCCGGTCAGCGCCGTCGTGAGCTTGCAGCCGCGCAATTGCGCTTCCTCGCCGAGTTTCTGGAAATAGGTTTCGAGATCGAAACGGCCGGTGTCCTCCGCCCCCTCGCCGCGGGCAAAGGAAAGATAGCCCTCCAGCATCGACTGCATGTCGTCGATGTCCTGGTTCAGCGCCGCCTTGGTCTCGGATTTGCCGCCGGCCAGCGCCAGTTGCAGCTTGAAGCGGGTGAGGATGGTCCTGAGGTCGTGGCTGACGCCGGTCAGCATCGCGGTGCGCTGCTCGATCTGGCGCTCGATGCGCTCACGCATCTGGATGAAGGCGAAGCCGGCGCGACGGACTTCCTCGGCGCCGCGCGGGCGGAAATCGCGCGGCATCGGCCGACCCTTGCCGAAACTCTCGGCGGCCTCGGCGAGCGTCAGGATCGGCCTGATCTGATTGCGCAGGAAGGGGATGGCGATCATCAACAGCACCAGAGAGGTGCCGACCATCCAGATCAGGAAGATGTGGGTGTTGGAGGCATAAGCCTGGCTGCGCCGCACGAAGACGCGCAGCACTTTGCCTTCAAGCTGGACGCGAACCTCGACGACGTTGGAGTTTCCGACCGTGTCGATCCAGAACGGACGGTTGATCTGCTTCGTGATCTCCGACGACAAGGCCTCGTCGAGGATCGAGAAGAACGGTTTCGGGCCGGGCGGCGGCAGCGGATCTGGCGGCAGCAGATCCACCTTCAACTGCATGCGGTCCTGGGCGATGCGGATGATGTTGGCGTAATCGGCGTCGTGCGGATAGGTCTCCATCATGTCGATGACGGCCGCTATGTCCGAGATAGTCGCCTGCGACAGGCGCTGCGTGACCGTCTGCCAATGGCGCTCCATGAAGACGAAGGCGACCACCGACTGCAGCAGGATCATCGGGGCGATCACGATGATCAGCGAGCGGGCGTAAAGCCGCTTCGGCATATAGAGCGCGACCAGACGCCAGAACCGGTTCCAGGCGCGCGGCATCGCCCTCAGCGTCCGCAATGCGAGATCGCCGAGACCGCTTCCTTTCGGCTTGTCCAGTTGCGTGGTCGCCATTCGCCTTCCGCTCGTCGATGGCCGTTCAGCAAAGGGCCTTCGACGGTAGCTTATTCGACGCTGAGCCGATACCCAATACCGCGCACCGTCTGCAGCCACACGGGATTGGACGGATCGCGCTCGATCTTGCGGCGCAGCCGGTTGATCTGCACGTCGATGGTGCGCTCGCCGACATCCGATTCATCGCCCACCAGCTCATGGCGCGGTATGGTCTCACCCGCACGCGCAGCGAAGATCGCGAGGATCTCCTGCTCGCGGTCGGTCAGCTTAAGCGCCTCGCCGCCGCGCTTCAATTCGCGCTTGGCGATCTGGAACGTGTAGGGCCCGAACACCAGCTGCTCCACCTTCGGCGTCGCCGCCGGGCCGCCACGGCGCAGGATGTTGTTGATGCGCAGGATCAGCTCGCGCGGATCGAACGGTTTCGGCAGGTAGTCATCGGCGCCGGCTTCCAGCCCGGTGATGCGGCTGTCGGTCTCGGACAGCGCCGTCAGCATCAGGATCGGCACGTTCTTCTCGGCCCGCAGCGCCTTGGTGAGGTCGACGCCGGTCTCGCCCGGCATCATCACGTCGAGCACCAGAAGGTCGAAGTCGAGGCCGGCGAGCTTGCGCCTGGCCTCGCCGGAATTGCCGGCCACGGTGACGCGAAAACCGTTCTCGGACAGATACTGCTTGAGCAGGTTGCGGATACGCGTGTCGTCGTCGACGACCAGGAGATGCGGCGCGTCATCGTCGGGCGCTGACGGATGATCAACCTTCTCAATGGTCTCCATGGTTCTTCCCCGATGTTTGCGCAGGCACAATGTCGATCTGCGCTCTTAGTTCCGGATTGACCATCGCTTCCAGGAAGCGCTCGATCGTGGCGCGTTCGGTGGTTCCGGAATCCTCCAATGCCGCACGGATGCGGCGTGACTGTGGCCGTGCCAGCGCCAAGGCCAACGCGCGACCCTTGGCGGTCGGATAGAGTTCGCGCTGCCGGCGGTCGCGCGGACCCTGCACCTGGACGATATGGTCGGTGTCGATCAACTGCTTCAAAACCCGCGCGAGGCTCTGCTTGGTGATCTTCAGCACATCGAGCAATTCGGCGACGGTGAGGCCCGGCCTGCGGTTGACGAAGTGCAGCACGCGATGATGGGCGCGGCCGAAGCCGTAATCGGCCAGGATCTGGTCCGGATCGGAGGTGAAATCGCGATAGGCGAAGAAAAACAGTTCGATGATGGCGAAGTCGATGCCGTCCTCATCGGCGATCGCCGTCCTGATCGGTTTACCGGCTGCGGTGGTCGTCATCATTTCTCCATGCGAGGCGGGAATTATGTCAGTACTATTGACGTAATTTCCGGACAATGATAATTTTTGACAAGCTTTTCGGCGGATTGCGAACGAAAAGGCAAGGGGAAGCCGTTTTTCTGGAACTTCCTGAGTTTGCCACGGATTGAATATCCGCCTACGCTTTCAAGCATTGGCCAGTCTTTCGGATCCTGTGGCGGGGCCGGTACGAAAGGCTTTAAAACACAACGATTTGCGGGCACTCGCCCGCGGGAGGTTTCCATGGCATCCGTTCCCTTCGATCAATTGGACGGCTTCATCTGGATGAACGGCGAGTTCGTCAAATGGGCCGACGCCAAGATCCATGTGCTGACCCATGGCCTGCACTATGCCAGCGCCGTCTTCGAGGGCGAGCGCGCCTATGGCGGCCAGATTTTCAAGCTGACCGAACATAATGAGCGCCTGCATGAATCGGCGCGCCTGCTCGGCTTCAAGATTCCCTATCCGGTCGCCGAGATCGACGAGGCCTGCCGCACGCTGTTGAAGAAACAGGGTTTCCAGGACGCCTATGTGCGCCCGATCGCCTGGCGCGGCAGCGAGCAGATGGGTGTTTCGGCGCAGAACAACCGTATCAACTGCGCCATCGCCATCTGGCAGTGGCCGAGCTATTTCGACCCCGCGCAGAAGCTCAAGGGCATCCGCCTCGATGTCGCCGAATGGCGCCGGCCGGATCCGCGCACCGCGCCGTCCAAGTCGAAGGCCGCGGGCCTCTACATGATCTGCACGCTGTCCAAGCACGCCGCCGAGGCCAAGGGCTACGCCGACGCCATGATGCTCGATTGGCGCGGCCAGGTGGCGGAAGCCACCGGCGCCAACATCTTCTTCGTCAAGGACGGCAAGATCCATACGCCCACGCCCGACTGCTTCCTCGACGGCATAACCCGCCGCACGGTGATCGGCCTGGCGAAGGACCGCGGTTTCGAATTGATCGAGCGCGTCATCATGCCGGAGGAACTCGAAGGTTTCGAGCAGTGTTTCCTCACCGGCACCGCCGCCGAGGTCACGCCGGTTTCCGAGATCGGTCCATACCGATTCGAGGTCGGCGAGATCGCCAAGACGTTGATGAATGACTATTCCGCCGCGGTGCAGCCGAAGCACGCAATCGCTGCAGAATAGCGATAGTCACAGCTTTTTTGTGCAATAGGGGCGGTTTTCGAGCCGCCCCTTTTATTTAAGCGCACGCGCATTTGACTTTCAAACAATTCAGCGTCTCATGATGGCGTCGGCCCGAGGAGGCTGGCGGCTATGGAGGGACTAGTTACATGGACAGCAACACGATTATCCAGATCGTTGTACAGGTAATTGCCGGCGTTATCGGTGGCCAGGCGGTTGGCGCGGCGTTGAAGCAGGCGGCGATGGGCCAAGTCACCAAAATCCTCGGCGGTGCGATCGGCGGCGTCGGCGGCGCGGCCATTCTCGGCAGTTTGCTCGGCGGCGGCGGCGTTGACGCGGCAGCGGCGGCGGGCGGCATCGGCAGCGCGCTCGACCTGAAGAACCTCCTCGGCGGCGTTGGTGGTGGCGCGATCCTGACCGGCATCATCGGCGCGGTCATGAATGCGATGAAGAAATAGGTCGGGTTCTTTCGGACCTTTGCCATGGGCGGCCTTGGCCGCCCATTCCTTTTGGGAACATGGCCGGCGGCCTCGGCCGCCCATTCGTTTTGGAGCATGGCCGGCGGCCTCGGCCGCCCACTCGTTTTGGAACATGGCCGGCGGCCGCCTCGGCCGCGCATTTCCTCCCGAAGTTCGGACAATGGTGGACGAGGTTCGCCGGGCTGTCTACATCAGGCGACACTTCGAAGGAAACCGGTGGGGAAGGAAAGCCATGGGTCAGCTCAATGCCAGCATCGTGCCGGTCACGCTCTTCCAGCAGAACTGCACCATCCTGTTCGACATGGACGACAGGAACGGCGTCGTCGTTGATCCCGGCGGCGATGTCGACAAAATACTGTCGGTGCTGAAGGACAATGCCATCACCGCCGGCGCGATCTGGATCACGCACGGCCATATCGACCACGCCGGCGGCGCGATGGAACTGAAGGATGCGCTGGGCATCGACATCATCGGCCCGCACGAGGCCGACAAGCCACTGCTTGCCAATCTCGAGAACCAGGCCAAGCGCTTCGGCCTCACCGACCCGGTGCGCAATTGCGTGCCGGACCGTTTTCTGACCGAAGGCGAGGTCGTGTCCTTCGGCGGCCATCGGTTCGAGGTGCTGCATTGCCCGGGGCATGCGCCGGGCCATGTCGTCTACTACAACCGGGCGGCCAAGTTCGCGCATGTCGGCGACGTGCTGTTCCGGGGCTCGATCGGGCGCACCGATCTGCCCGGCGGCGACCATGCCGCGCTGATCGCCTCGATCAAGGACAAGCTTCTGCCGCTTGGCGACGACATCGGTTTCATCTGCGGCCATGGCCCGGGCAGCCGCTTTGGCGACGAGCGGCGGACCAATCCGTTTCTGACCTGACCCCGCAGGCAAAGAAAAAGCGCCGCTGGAGGCGGCGCTTTTGCCCGGGGCAGGGAACCCTGGTTTTCTTAATTGGCAACGCAGAAATGCTGGGCGCCATCATTGCCGGTGAAGGTGCCGGTGCGCGAATTGAAGCTGCGGTAGCGATCCGAGCAATACTCGTACCAGCCGCGGGTCCACGGTTCGGCGTAGCGGTCGGCATAGACGACACGCGGCTGCTGCACGTAGTAGCGACGCACCGGCCGGTCGACATAATAGCCGTCATCATAGGCCGGGTCGTAATAGCGCGGCCCAGGGTTGCTGAGCGCACTGCCGATCAGGGCGCCCGCCGCGAGGCCGACAACGCCGGCAGCAAGGGCGTCACCGCCGTGACTGCGGTGATGGTGCCAGCGCCAGTCGTCGGCATTGGCCGCCGAGAAGGTGGCCAAGGTGGTCGCGGCAATGCCAACGCTCAGGATGGCGGTCTTGAGAAAGCTATTCATTTTCGGTCTCCTTCGCGCCGGCCCGCGCATTTTTCGGGGGATACGGACCGGCTTTAGCAAAGGTTAATAGAAGACCGTGGCTGAACGGAGGCTGAACGGAAGTCGGCGCAAACGATTTTTCGTGGCTTGCCGATTTTCAAGCCCGGGCGACTTTTGGAGCCTGGGCGATTTTTTTGAAGCCGGGGCGACTTTTCCGGGCCTGGGCACGATCCATTCCGGGCGGGAGCGGTCCCGCCTGAAAGGCCTCCGTCGGATCCGTCGTGGGCCGGCTTAGCCGATCGACAGATTGACGGCCTTCGGACCCTTGCCGCGCTTGTCCGGCTCGGTGTCGAATGTCACTTTCTGCCCATCCTCAAGACCGGGAAGGCCCGACGCCTGCACAGCCGAGATATGGACGAAGACATCCTTCGCGCCATCATCGGGCGTGATGAAGCCGAAGCCCTTGGCATGGTTGAAGAATTTGACGGTGCCGGTCTGCGGCATGGGAAACTCCTTTGATCCCATCAAGTCAAGTCTCGGGCCGGCAAACTGCCCGAGAGGAAATTTGTCCTTTATTTTAGCGCTATCGGCAAGAGAAAGTTTTCGCCTGCCGATCCAAGCATTTGCGCGCAAAAAAGGCGCGACCGTCTCGGTCGCGCCTTCGCAATTTCAGGCCTGTGCAGAAGCCGGTTCATGATCCTGCCGCACCATTGCATCCGCAAGGATAAGGCTGTTGCGGGGATCAGGCGGCGCGCAGGTTGACCGCCTTCGGGCCCTTGCCCATGCGGTCCGGCTCGACGTCGAAGGTGACCTTCTGGCCGTCGACCAGCGTACGCAGGCCTGAGGCCTCGATCGCGGAAATGTGGACGAACACGTCCTTGGCGCCACCATCCGGCGTGATGAAGCCGAAGCCTTTGGTGGCATTGAAGAACTTTACGGTACCGGTCTGGGCCATTGGGGAAACTCCTTCACCCGTGTCAGTCTTGTGGTTCGCCCGCTGCCTCGCGCCTCGGGCAAATCCCGGTGGTTGCTTCGGCGGTCATGCATTCGCGCATGGTCAAACCCCCCGCCGAAAAACGGGGTTGTCAGAGATTCACACTTATCGGGGAAAGGTCGTCCAAAACGTTCCGCTCTCCGGGTCGCAAATGCCCGAACATGATTTTTATTACACGGAAACGTGATGCTTGCAAGACGACGCTCGCGGGCGGCCCGCGGCGCGTCCAACGCTGGGGCCTCGATAGACCCGGCCTCATCACCGGTCATCGGCCAGAGACGGGCCAAGCATGGGCCAGAATGAGGGTAGCGACCATGGGTCGTGCGCTCCACAAACGATGGTTGCGTTTACCGCGCGGGATGCGAGTATATCGCGAGCCGGCATCACGCGTCGGGATGGAGGGGGACATATGCGGTTTCTTGCGGTCTCGCGGCAGGGTGTCGTCATTTTCATGCTGTCCGCGCTGCTGGCAGCCTGTACTGTCGTCGTCGACGATGGGCCGCGCCCGCGGCCGCCCCGGCCACATCCGCAGCTCTGCACCATGCAATACGAACCGGTCTGCGCGCGGCGCGGCGGCGACCGCCAGACCTTCGCCAATGCCTGCCTGGCCGAAAGGGAAGGCTACCGCATCGTGCGCGATGGTCCTTGCCGCGATGGTGGTGGTGGAGGCGGTGGCGGCGGGGAGCAGACGTTCTGCACGCGCGAATACGCGCCGGTCTGCGCCAGGCGACATGGGCAAGTGCGCAGCTTCCCGAACGCATGCGAGGCCCGCGCGGCGGACTATCGCATCGTCGGCGACGGGCCGTGCTGAGAAAACCGCGGTATCCATCCGCGCAAATGGACACCGCGACGCGCGCTAACGCTTTGTCTTGAATCTCTTGCCCGCATGGCTTAGGTCCGGCGGACCAACAAATACGGCAGGTTTCCCATTAGCAAAGATCACAGAAGAGCGGCAAACGCCGGCGGCAGGCCAGGTGGCTCGGCCAGCCCGCTCGACCCGTATGTGCAAAAGGCGCTGCAACTGCATCAGGCGGGGCGCCGCCAGGAGGCCGAGGCGCTCTACCGGCAGGTCCTGGGGCAGCAGCCGAACCATGCCGCCGCGCTGCATTTCCTCGGATTGCTGCTGCACCAGACCGGCAGGAGCGAGGAAGGGCTCGATCTCCTCGAGCAGTCGGTGACGCTGCAACCCGAGAATGCCGACTTCCTCAACAATATGGGCACGGTCATGCGTGACCTCGGGCGCGTCGCCGCCGCGATCGATTTCTTCCGCGGCGCGGTCGATATCCGACCCGACCAACTGGCCGCGCGCGACAATCTCGGTTCGTCGTTGACGCAGCTCGGGCAGTTCGACGCCGCCGAGGAGATCTATCGCGGCACAATCGGCCGCAATCCGTTCCATGTCCGCGCGCGTGTCGGTCTCGCCGAAACGCTGCAGGAAGCCGGGCGGTTGGACGAGGCGATCAAGCTGTTCCGCGAGGCGCTGTCGATCCGGCCCAAGGACGCCGAGCTGCTCTACGGGCTGGGCGTCGCGATGATGGAGAAGGGCAAGCTCGACGAGGCAACCGATCTCGCCCGCCAGGCGCTGGCGATCGCCCCGAACATGGCCAGGGCCTGGCTGCTGCTCACGCAGGTCAAGCGCCAGACCGAGCGCGACAAGGAGCTTTCCGGAATGGAGGCCGAGCACGCCAAGGCGCCGCAGGGCAGCCTCGCGCGCATGCAGCTCTCCTTCGGCCTGGGCAAGGTCAATGACGACCTCAAGGACTATGGCCGCGCTTTCGACTATTTCGCCGAGGGCAATGCCATCCGCCGCAAGGCGATCGACTACGACCCCGCGCGCACGCGCGGCGAATTCGAGGCGATGAAGGCGGCCTTCGACACGGTCTTCTTCGAGAAGCACAAGCCAAGCGGCATTTCCGATGACACGCCGATCTTCGTCGTCGGCATGCCGCGTTCCGGCACCACGCTGGTCGAGCAGATCATCGCCAGCCACCCGCAGGTCCTTGGCGCCGGCGAGTTGAACATCCTGAAGACGGCCGTCGGCAAGCAGTTTCCGATGAACATGCCGGGCGGCTTCCCGGCCGGTATCGCCGACATGCCCGGCAAGGCGTTCGCCGAAGCCGGCCAGGCCTATCTCGACATGCTGCATACCCGCTATCCGGGGTACCGCCATGTCACCGACAAGATGCCGGGCAACTTCCTTCTGGTCGGCTTCCTGCACATGATGCTGCCGAAGGCCAAGATCGTCCATTGCGCGCGCGACGCGGCGGCGACGTGCCTGTCGATCTTCAAGGTGCATTTCCGCGGCGACAGCCATCGCTACGGCTATGATCTCGGCGAGCTCGCCGATTTCCACAACCTCTACACCGACATCATGGCGCACTGGCACAAGGTGCTGCCGGGCGTCGTGCACGATGTGCGCTACGAGGATTTCGTCGCCGACCAGGAAGGGCAGACGCGGGCGCTGATGGCGTATCTCGGCCTGCCTTGGGACGACAAGGTCCTGTCGTTCCACGAGACGGACCGGCCGGTGCGTACCGCATCGGCGGCGCAGGTGCGCCAGCCGATGTATCAGGGCTCGGTCGATCTGTGGAAGCGTTATGGGGACCGGCTGAAGCCGCTGCTGGATAAGCTAGCGTAGCAGGGCGAAGCCTCTCGGCTTCGTCATAGGATGACGAAGCGAAGGGCCGAGTTCCTCAAAGCTCCACGAACGGCTGGAAGCCGCCGAAGATCATGCGCTTGCCGTCGAATGGCATGGCAGACCAGTCCATCTTGAGGCGCTCGTCGGCCATCACCTTGGCCATGACCGCGTCGCGGCTCTGTCTGGACTCGTAGACGACCCAGGCGAAGATGACGATTTCATCGTCCTTCGCCTGCACGGCGCGCGGGAACGAGGTCAGCTCGCCATAGGGCACGTCGTCGCCGACGCATTCGACGTAGGCGAGCGCGCCATGCTCCTTCCAGACGGCGCCGGCGTTAGCAGCCATTTTCTTGTACGCATCGAGATTTGCCTTCGGCACGGCGAGCACGAAGCCATCGACATAGGACATGGTGGACTCCTCTTTGCTGAAATCAGGCGCCGGGCCGGCGGGGGTGCGACCCGGCGCGAGTGAGCGCGACATGCCCGCCATTGGCGGGCGCCGCTGCTCGCCAGGAAATCACTTCACCGGCGCGTTCATCGCCCAGGCGACGCCGAAGGGGTCTTTCACCTGGCCCCAGCGGTCGCCCCAGAACATCACCTGCAGCGGGGTGACGACTTCGCAGCCGGCATCGACCGCGCGCTTCCACCAGGCATCGATATCGTCGCCGCCGAGATGGAGCTGCAGCGTGTAGCCCTGCGCCGCCTGGTGCGGATGGCCGTGCTCGGGATAGGCATCGCCCAGCATCAGCGTCGAGCCGTTGACGTAGAGATGGATGTGCATGGTGCGGCCCTTGTCGTCCGGCGGATAGGCGAACACTTCCTCCGCGCCGAAAGCCTTCTTGTAGAATTCGGCGGCCTTGATGGCGCCGTCGACCTGCAGGTAGGGGGTCAATCCGCCAAGGACCTTGGCGCGGGGCGGGGTCTGGTCGTTCATTCTCGTGTTCCTCTTCACGGGGTTGATCTGGCCACCCAAGGACGGACGAACCGGCGGCGATCCTACATGCCTCTCGAAAATTTCTTAAAGGGCCGGTTCCCGGCAGCCGGGGCGACCGGAGAACAATCGCATTGGATATGCCACTTTATATGACCTTCGCCGAGAAGGTGGCGGCACGGCGGCTTTCCCGCGTTTCGAAAATCTCCGGAAAGCCGATGTCCTTGCGCAACTCGGCGGGCAGCGAAAGCAGGATGCGCTCGCTGCGATGACGGGCACGCGCCGCGGCATACCGGTTGGCGAGGCGGCCGATGGATGACAGTACCGACATGTTGGTTCTCCCTGGTTGATGCCGGCATCACCGTGTCGGCATCCCAAGGACGAGGCGGCAACAGGCGATCCGACAGATCGCCTCAATCTTTTCAGAACACCGACGCCGCCAGCGCGGTGTCGTAATATTCCACCATCTCGATGATCTCGCCGTCGCGCACCGTCCAGAAATTGGCGGTGCGCATGATGAACTCCTCGCCGGTGGCGCGGCGTGTCATGTAGATCTCGACCTGCGCGGCGACCTTGTCGCCGCCGTCGATGATCTCGACCGGGACGAAGTGCCGGTATTCGAAGTCATCGTCGAGCGCCAGGAGCCTGGCGAGGAATTCCTGCTTGCCATGCGCGGTGCCGGCATGACGCGATTGCCGGGGATCGGCAATCCAGCGGAATACGACATCCTCGGCGCAATGGGCGAGGGCGCCCTCGATGTCGCGGTCCGCATAGGCTTTGTAGAGATTGCTGACGATTTCCACTGCACGCATGGCCCGTTCCCTCCATGGCTGAGCAATTCAAGATGCTCCTTTTTAGCAGATGGAAAAGTATTGCCGGGCCGGCAGCAAAGCCTGCCGGGCCGGCGTTGCTTCGAATGCCGGCCCGGCAGATGTATCGTCTCTCAGTTCGGCGTTTCGGCGACGGAGCGGAAGAACGCTTCCGGGTCGTCGACTTCGGTCAGCCGCCGCCTGTCGATCAGCCAGAAGCGGTTGCCGACGGCGCGGATGAAGGAGCGGTCATGCGAGGCAAGCAGGCAGCTCGCCTGATGCTTCAGCAATTCGTCCTCCAACGCTTCCTGACCGTCGATATCGAGGTGGTTGGTCGGCTCGTCGAGCAGATAGAAATTGGGATGGATGAGCCGCAGTACCAGCATCATCAGTCTCGACTTCTGTCCGCCGGACAGAAGGCCGATCTTCCGCTCCTGCATTTCGATGGCGATGCCGGCGCCGGCGAGCAGAGAACGGGCGCGCTGCTCGCCGACATCGAAGCGGCGCGAGAGCATCGCCAGCGGCGTGTCGTCGCCATCGATGCCCGACAACGCCTGATCGCTGTAGCCGAGCGCGGTCGAGGGCGTCACCTTGACGTTCGCGACCGAACCTGGCTCGGCGACGGCGTCGCGGATCATCGCGATGAAGCGCGTCTTACCGACGCCGTTTCGGCCGAGCAGCACGATGCGATCGTCTTGGCAGATATGGCGCTTGCCGGTCCTGAACAGCAGCGTGCCGTCAGGGGTTTCGACCGCCGCGTCCTCGAGCGTGATCAGCACCTTGGCGTGGGTGCCGCGGTTGGCGAGCCGGATTGCGCCGGCCGAGCGTTCGCGGTGAGCCGCCACCGCCGCATCTTCCAGCTTCTCCGCCCGCTCCTTGAGCTGCCTGGTCTTCACCGTCAAAAGGTCGCTGCCGGAATTGATGCCGATATTGTTCAGCTTGGCGGCCTGCTTGCGCAGCTGCTGGGCGGTTTTCATGTCGCGCTCGAACTTCCGCGCCGTCGCCGCATCGACCTCGTCGAGGCCTGCCTGGCGCGCGAATACGGCAAGGCGAACACCGGTGAGTCCTCCGGACGCAGGAACAGTGTGCGGTTGGTGGTGGCGTCGAGGAAGGCGCGGTCGTGGCTGGCGATGATCACCGGCACCTCGCGGGGCAACGCGTTGAGCCATGTCTCGAGTTGGCTGATCCTGGCAAGGTCGAGATGATTGGTTGGCTCGTCGAGCAGGAGCACGTCCGGATCGGTGACCCAGACGCGCGCGATCAGCGCCAGCCGCTGCCAGCCGCCGCTCAAGGCGCGCATTCTCCGCTCGCGCATGTCCTCCGGCACGTCGAGCGAATCCAGCACCACGTCAACGCGCCAGAGCTCGCTGTCGCGCTGTTCGGGCGGCAAAGCATCGGCGACGGCGTCATGGAAGCTGCGGTCGAGCAGCGCGTCGGGGACGGATTGCTCGACATGGCCGACGCGCAAGCCGCGCGAGCGGGTGATGTCGCCGGTGGTGGCTTCGAATTCGCCGGCCAGGCATTTGAGCAAGGTGGATTTGCCACGGCCATTGGCCGCGACGATGCCGAGCCGGTCGCCGGCGCCGATGATGAGGTCGAGATTGGAAAAAAGCGGCGCACTCATGGTGACGCCGAGGGATTTGAGGCTGATCAGGGCCATGTCGATATCTCTGGTCTTGCCGACACTTTGTTGGAGCATGATCCCGAAAAACGGTTCCCATTTTCGGGATCATGCTCTAGGCCGTAGTGACGATTTAAGGAATTGGGATTCCCACGGGCCGGCAAATCAGATTCAACGCTGATTTTTGGGGAT
>NZ_VFTK01000011.1:0-175202 GCF_006439495.1 Mesorhizobium sp. B3-1-8 | reverse complement strand
GGAAGCTCCTGGTCGTCCTCAACGCCATCATGCGCGATAAAACCGCATTCGCGTGAACACAGTTGCCATGCCGTGACCTAAGAGCGTCGCGGCGGTGCAGAAAAACCTCTGTTCTGCACCGCCTTTACCCTTCGCGCGAGGTCACGGAATGGATCCTCGGGTCTCCGCGTCCGCTTCGCTCCCGCTCCGCCCGTGGATGACGAAGTTCGGGCGGCTTCGGCTAGCGGCATCCCGTTTTATGCGGGCAAACTATCCCTCAGCGCAGCTCGGACCAATGCCGTGATCTTCCTCAATTCCGCTTCATCGAGCCTCTCGATGCTGTCGGCCAAAAGGTTGGCCAGCTCGGTGGCCGCCGGCGACAGGCCGGACGTGTCGATCCTGACCCTTGGGTGCGAGCTTTCGGCGAGGCGGGCAAGTTCCTCGGCGTCGTCCCAGATGATGTTGAAATAGCCGATGATCTTCTGGATCAGCGTCCAGGTCGGCGCGCCGCGGCGGCCGTGCTCGAGCGCCGACAGATAGGCGGCGCTGACGCCGATGGCTTCGGCCATCGCCTTCTGGCTGACGCCGCGTTCGGCGCGCAGCGCCCTGAGCTTCTCGCCGAACGGGGTCATGTTGGCCCGCTCATGCGCGTATCCGCCGCAGCCGCACGTAGAGCGCGCCCGAGCCGCCATGGTTGCGGGCGGCGTGATCGTGGCTGGACACAAGATGCCGGAAGGCAGGCGTCGATAGCCAGGCCGGAACGGCGCGGCGCAGGATGCCGTCGCCGCCGGAGGACGAGCCCTTGCCGGTGATGATCAGCACGTAACGGATGCCGCCGGCATGCGCCCGGTTGAGGAAGGTGAGCAGCAGCGAATAGGCCTCGTCTTGCGTCATGCCGTGCAGGTCGACGCGGCCTTCGATCGGCAGCCGGCCTTTTTTCAGCTTGTGCAGCGTCTGGTCGTCGAGCACGTGCGAGACATGCTGCGGCTTGGGTTTTGCGGCAGCGGCCGGAACGCCGTTGACCGGAGCGGCGGCCGGCGCCGGTTTCGGCTCGACGATGTCGGGGATCTCGACGGCGGTCTTACCTTTCAGCGGCCGGGCCGAACGCGCCACCAGGTTCCACAGGATGCGGTCGTCGTCGCTGAGATGATCGTCGCGGCGGCTCACCGGCGCGCTCCATCGAACAGGCCGCGGGGCACCAGCGCATAGAAGTCGGCCGCGTTGCGGACCACGCCGGCGATTTCGCCGGCGGCATCGCCCGAGCCGGCGAAGAGATCGCCCCGGGCCGGGCCGGTGATGGCCGAGCCGGTGTCCTGCGCGATCATCAGCCGCCGGAACGGTTTTTGGTCGAAGGCGGTGAGCGTCGGCGCGTCGATATAGAAGGGTGTGCCGAATGTGTGCAGCAGGCGGTCGACCGCGACCGAACGCCCGGGCGTCAGCGGCACCTTGGCGGCGGCGATGGGCCCAAGCGCGGCATCGTCGACGTCGGCTTCGCGGAAGAAGATGTAGGAGCGGTTCCGCCACAGGATCTCGTCGACGCGGTCGGGATGCGCCTTGAACCAGGCTCGGATCGACTGCATCGTCACTTTTTCCAGCGGGATCTCGCCGAGATCGCTCAAGGTCTTGCCGGGGCCAGAAAAGCGCTGGCCGGACTTGGCGGCATAAGTGACGCGGCAGAGCCTGCCGTCGGTCATCTTCAATCTAGCTGCGCCCTGCACATGGATGAAGAAGGCATCGACCTTTTCGGCGAGCCAGGCGATCTCGAGGTTCTGGCCGGAGAGCGCGCCGCGCTCGATTTCGCCGCGGTCGAAATATTCGACCGGAGCAGCATCCGTCCGCCGGGCGAAGGCCAGATAGGCATCCATGCCGGCCGGCCGGTTGCCGTCGTCGATGTCGATCAGGTCGGCGGGGCGGGACAGCAGCGGCACGGTGAACCGCTCGGTCCTGACCGGCGAGGCCTCGACCTCGGGTTCGTAAAAACCGGTGACGAGACCGGCGCCGCCATTGTCGGGTACGACCAGAGCGGGAACGAAATGCCGTTCGAAGAACGACCGCGCCTCGGACCTGCTCGGCGCCGAAACGGCGCGCGCCTCGGCATAGGCCTCGGCAAAAGCATTGAAATCGACGCCGAGCGATCCGGTGCGGTAAGGTTTTATCGGCGCGTGGAAGGCCGAGCGGCGGAACGCGGCGAAGGCCGCAAGATCATCATCCTCGCCCCAGCCCGGAAGGTCGGTAAAGGATTTTTCGCTGAAAGTGGGAGAGAGCGGCACGACTGGGGCCCCGCCGCTTGATCTCAATCTTCTTCTTCGGTGGCGACGAGCTTCCAGTTCGGGTCGCGCGAGCGGGTGTCGCGGGCGAAGGTCCAGACATCCTTGACCTCGGCCACCGTTTCCGGGTCGCCGTCGATGACGGCGCCGGCCTTGTCGCGGGTCGCCGAGATCAGCTCGGAGACGATGCGCAGCGTGATATGCGCTTCCGAACCCTTCATTTCGGCGGCGACGATGTCGGCCTTGTCGATGCCGACGAAGGAGGACTGGATCTTTTCGGATTTGGCCTCGCGTTCGCCGATCGCGGCGACGAAACCGTCATAGACTTCGCGCGACAACAGGTTCTTCAGCGTCTTACGGTCGCCATCGGCATAGGCCATGACGATCATCTCGTAGGCCATCTTGGCGCCGTCGACGAAGCCCTTCGGCTCAAACGACGCATCATTGTCCTTGATGGAGCGCAGGCCCTTGTTGAGATCCGTGTCGGGTTTGGCGAAGGCGTCGATATCGGCATAGGTCTCGGGCGCGGTTTCGCCCGGCGCGCGCTTGCGCGGCAGCGACACGACATTTTCAGGCTTCTGCGCCGCATCGGCCTCGCGCGTGCGGCTCGCCGAATAGGGATCGAAGGGCGGACGCTCGTTTCCGGTGCGACGTCCAAGCACGTTGCGCAGCTGGAAAAAGATCACAACCGCCGCAATCAGGAAGAAAATCGTGCCGAAGTCGAAGAAACCCATATTTTCCGCCAACCGATCCCTGTCCGTGCCGGACCGGCGTAACCCCTGGGGGACCGCGGTCGCATAGCGTTCAACACCCAAAGCATATAGAACGGCAGGCGCAATCATTCAAATCAAAGGCAGCCATACCTATCTAAGGGCGCCAAGGCCAGCGGCGATTGTCCGCCAGCGCCGCAAAAGAAGAAAGCGATCGGTCGAGACTTGCGCATTTCGTTCATCCCGCTGTTCCTGCTCCTGCTGCCGCTGCTGGAGATCGCCGGCTTCGTCGTTGTCGGCCGCGAGATCGGCGCTTTGGCGACGGTCGGGCTGGTCATCCTGTCCACCGTCGCCGGCAGCCTGTTGCTGCGGCATCAGGGTTTTGGCGTCATGGCGCGGGTGCGGACGGAGATGGATGCCGGGCGCGACCCCAGCCGCCAGCTCGCGCATGGCGCTATGATCGTGCTGGCGGCGATCATGCTGATCATACCGGGCTTCATCACCGACATCTTCGCCATTCTTCTGTTGCTGCCGCCGGTGCGCGACTTCGCCTGGCGCGCGCTCAAGAACCGCATCGTCATGGCGACCAGCTTCAGCAGCGGCTTTTCGGCCCGCCGGCGCGACAATGTCATCGACCTCGACGACACAGACTATTCGCGCGACGACTATCCGAACCGGCCGGACCACAATTCGCCCTGGCGGCGGCTGAAGAACGACTAGTCCTCGACAGGGACTTTGACCGGCCGGGTCTGGCAGATGGCATGCCTTGGAGATTGGCCGAAACGCCCATCGCGATCGTCATTCCAGGGCGAAGCAGGAGCGAAGCGACCCGCGCAGACCCTGGAATGACGAGGTTGAGGAGCTTCAGCCAATCCCCAGCGTTTGCGCTGTGCTGTTCCTCCTGCTGACAAGGGCGGCAAAACTTGTTTTGTCCGGCCGACCATGGTAGCGAACCCGCGATTTCAATCCGGTCAGCAATGCTGCCCAGGCAAAAGGACTTAAAGGCTAATGGCCAGCAACGATGACGCGGCGACCGGCGCCGCCAACGGCAACGGCACCCAGAACCAGCCCTCGCTCAATGTGCTTGCGCAATATGTGAAGGACTTGTCCTTCGAGAGCCCCGGCGCGCCGAATTCGCTGCGCGGCCGCGACAAGGCTCCGGGTATCGCCATCAATGTCAACGTCAACGCCAATCCGCTCTC
This sequence comes from Mesorhizobium sp. B3-1-8, assembly GCF_006439495.1. Taxonomy (NCBI): domain Bacteria; kingdom Pseudomonadati; phylum Pseudomonadota; class Alphaproteobacteria; order Hyphomicrobiales; family Phyllobacteriaceae; genus Mesorhizobium; species Mesorhizobium sp. B3-1-8. The sequence continues at coordinate 171,044 of NZ_VFTK01000011.1, read as the reverse complement.
GGACAAGCAGTTCGACGTCAATTTGACGCTGAACGCCAAGGCCTCCTTCGACCAGGAAGTGCTGTTCAATGTCGAGCTGGTCTATGGCGGCGTCTTCGCCATAAACGGCTTCCCGCAGGAGCATATGCTGCCGCTGCTGTTCATCGAATGCCCGCGGCTTTTGTTCCCGTTCGCCCGCCAGATCATCGCCGACGCCACCCGCAATGGCGGCTTCCCGCCGCTGATGCTCGACCCGATCGATTTCGCGCAGATGTTCCAGCAGCGCATCGCCGAGGACCAGGCGGCGGCGAGCAAGATCCAGGTGAGCTGAGGCGAATCGGCGCCACACCGTATGGAGAGCCCGGCTTCGCGCCGGGCTTTTTTGTTTAGACGTCTGAGATTAGAAGGCCTCCGTGCGATCGTCATTCTAGGGCGGAGCAAGGAGCGAAGCGACGCGCGCAGACCCTGGAAACCATGTTACGCCAAGGCGTTGCGGCGGTTACGGAATTCTGCACCGTTGCATCTTACGGCCGAGGTCACGGCATGGATACTCGGGTCAAGCCCGAGTATGACGACGTCACGGGGGGTTTCGGCCAATCTCCAACGTCAGCGCCAGCGCGCCCGCTCAACCGACCGCCACTTTCAGCCACAGCGCCTTTTCACCCAGCGTCGAAACCAGCCCGGCATGCGCCGCGCGATCCGCTTCGCTCAACCGCGACGGCAGGGCGATCGGCCGGGCGCCGATCGAGATGTCGATGTCGGCCACCTCGCCGGCGCCGTTCATCCGCACCGCCACGGCCTCGAGCACCAGCGCCGCCTGCTTGCCGCCGATCAGCTCGATATAGACCTCGGCCAGCAGTTCGGAGTCGAGCAGCGCGCCGTGCTTGGTGCGGCGGGTGTTGTCGATGCCGTAACGACGGCAAAGCGCATCGAGCGAGTTCGGCCCCATCGGATGCTTGCGGCGCGCGAGCGCCAGCGTGTCGACGATGCGGCCGGGATCGATGGCCGCCTGGTCGAGCCGGCTGAACTCGATATTGAGGAAGCCGATATCGAAGGTGGCGTTGTGGGCGATCAACTTGGCGCCGTCGGTGAAGTCCAGCCATTCCTGCGCGATTTCGGCGAAGGTCGGCTTGCCGACAAGGTCGGCGGCGCTGATGCCATGCACGGCCTGCGCCTCGGCATGGATGGCGCGCCCTTGCGGATTGATGAATTTGTGGAAGGTGCGGCCAGTCGGGAAGCGGTTGACCAGCTCGATGCCGCCGAGCTCGATGATGCGGTCGTCGCGCAAATCGAGGCCGGTGGTTTCTGTATCGAAGATGATCTCACGCATTCGAATCAGTTGTCCTTGGCACGGGCAGCATCGTGCTTCGGCGAAAAATGGCAATGGCGGCTGCTGACAGCAAGAGTCAGGAGGGTGGTGTCTCCTTCTTATCCCCCGCCAGTTCGGCGACGATCGCCTCGACCGCCTTTCGAGCGGCATCGAAGCCGTGGCCGGTGTCGATGATGAAATCGGCCTGGCGGCGCTTTTCGGCGTCGGGCACCTGCTTGGCGAGGATCGACGAAAACTTCTCCTCGCTCATGCCCGGCCTGGCGAGCACGCGTTCACGCTGGATTTCGGGCGAGGCGGTGACGACCACGACCTTGTCGACGCGGCCGCGGCCGCCGGTCTCGAACAAAAGCGGGATGTCGAGCACGGCGAGCGGCGCGCCGGCGGCGCGGTGTTTGGCCAGGAACGCGTCGGCATCGGCGCGCACCAGCGGATGGACGATTGCCTCGAGCTTCTTCAGCGCGTCCGGATCGGCGAGCACTTTTCCGGCGAGCTTGACGCGGTCGACTATGCCTGCCTGCGTCGTGCCCGGGAAGGCCGCCTCGACCAGGGGGGCGGCCTTGCCGGAATAGAGGCGATGCACGGTCTCGTCGGAATCATGCACCGGCACGCCGGCCTCGGCGAACATTTTCGCCGTCGCCGACTTTCCCATGCCGATCGATCCGGTAAGGCCGAGCACGATCATCAATGGCCCCCGATATCGGCGACGATCATGCTTCGCAGCTCGGACGTAACGTCGGGTTTCCGGCCGAACCAGCGTTCGAAACCGGGCACCGCCTGATGCAGAAGCATGCCGAGACCATCGACGGTTTTCAGGCCACGCGCCCTGGCGGCGGCGAGCAAAGGCGTCTCCAGCGGCACATAGACGATGTCGGTGACGATGGCATGGTCCGGCAACGCGCCCGGATCGGCGGCCAAGGTTCCATTGCCATGCATGCCGAGCGAAGTGGTGTTGATGAGCAGGCCGGCATCGGCAAGCAGCTCGCCGAGCGCATCGGCGCCGTGCGCCGAGATGCCGGCGCCAAAATGGCGCCCGAGTTCCTCGGCTCTGGCGAGCGTCCGGTTGACGATGCGGATATCCTTCACCGCGCGCTCCTTCAGCGCATGGATGACCGCGCGCGAAGCCCCGCCGGCGCCGAGCACAACGGCCGGGCCATTGGCCGCCCAGCCGGGCGCATACTGGTCGAGGTTGGCGGCAAAGCCGTAGCCGTCGGTGTTGCCGCCACACAGAATGCCATCCTCGAACCATAGTGTGTTGACCGCGCCGATCGCGTCGGCCGCGTGATCGCGGCGGGCGACGCCGGCGAAGGCCGCCTCCTTGTGCGGGATGGTGACATTGCCGCCGCGAAAACCATTGTCGGCAAGCGCCTTCAGGAAGGACGCGAAATCATCCGGCGCGACGTCGATCGCTTCATAGCTGCCGTCGATGCCGTATTGCGCCAGCCAATGGCCATGGATCTTCGGTGAGCGCGAATGCGCGATCGGATGTCCCGTGACGAAGGCCCTTTTCTCAGCCATCGATGGCTCCCAATGCGCGCAGCTCCTTCAGCACCGGCAAAAGCGGCAGGCCGACAATGGTGAAATAATCGCCCTCGATCTTCTCGAACAGCTGGATGCCTTCGCCCTCGACCTGGTAGGCGCCGACGCTGGACAGCGCCTTGGCGCCGACACGCGCCAGATGCCGGCCGATGAAGGCGGGATCGAGCTTGCGCATCGTGAGGCTGGCGACGCCGACATGGCGCCACAGCACCTCGCCGTCGCGGCAAAGCACGGCGGCGCTGTTGAGCTGATGAGTCTTACCCGACAACGTTAGGAGATGACGCCGCGCGCTTTCCATGTCGGCGGGCTTGTGAAAGATCTCGTCGCCCAGCGACAGCGTCTGGTCGCAGCCGAGCACCAGGGCGCCCGGCTTGCGCTCGCTGACCTCGGTCGCCTTGGCTTCCGCGAGGATCGACGCGACATCCTCGGGTGAAGCGCCGCTGTCCTTCAGCGGAGCCTCGAGCGCGCGCTCGTCGACATTTGCCGGCACCGCCTCGATGTCGAGGCCGGCATTGACGAGCATCGCCTTGCGGTAGGGACTGCCTGAAGCGAGGAGGATTTTCTCGGCCATGATTTTTCGCCCAACTAGCTCCCTGACGCTGTTGACCCATCGTTTGTCTGGGGGTCCAGCACAAACTTTGGAGAATGGCCAAAGCCTTACGAACTTCGTCATCCTAGGGCGAAGCAGGAGCGAAGCTCCGTCGCGAAGACCCTAGGATCCATGCCATAACCTCAGCCGAGGGGCGCAGCGGAGCAGAATTCTACACCGTCGCAACACTTCGACGTCACGGCATGGATCCTAGGGTCTACGCCGCGTCGCTTTGCTCCTTGCTCCGCCCTAGGATGACGAAGCGGCCGGCGTCTCGGCAAATCCCAGTTAGCGCGTCTTTCCCCGCAGGGCAACGATGGCGGCCGCCGTTTCCTCGATGGAGCGGCGGCTGACATCGATCATCGGCCAGCCATGCCGCGTGCAGAGCTGGCGGGCATAGGCGAGCTCCTCGTTGATGGCGGCGCGGTCGACATAGGCGGTCGGCACAAAGGCGGCGCTGTTGCCGAGGATGCGATTTTGCCTCACATGCGAGATGCGTTCGGCCGTGGCGATGAGGCCGACGACCAAGGGCGTCCTGGCGGCGATCAGGCTTTCGGGCAGCGGCACGCCGAGCACGATCGGGATGTTGGCGGTCTTGATGCCGCGATTGGCAAGATAGATGCTGGTCGGCGTCTTCGAGGTCCGCGATATGCCGATCAGCACGATATCGGCATCGTCCATATTGGCCGGCAGCTGGCCGTCATCATGCTCCATGGTGAAGTTCAAGGCATCGATGCGGCGGAAATATTCGGCGTCGAGCACGTGCTGGGCGCCGACGCGGCGGCCGGCCGGCGTGCCGAGATAGGACTGGAAGACCGTCAGCACCGGCTCCAGCACCGACACGCAAGGCAGGCCCATCGCCGCGCAGCGCTCGTCGATCGAGCGCGCCAGCTTCTGGTCGACCACCGTATAGAGAATGATGCCGGGCTCTTCCTCGATATCCTCGAAGACCTTGGCGATCTGCTTTTCGGTGCGGATCAGCGGATAGATATGCTCGATGGCGCGCGCATCCTTGTATTGCGCCGACGCCGCGCGGCCGGCCGCCAGCAGCGTCTCGCCGGTGGCGTCGGAGATCAGATGCAGGTGGAAGAAGCTCTGAGGTTTGTTCACAGGGGATGGGTCCAGGCTGTGGGCAATTGTGGACAAGGCTGGATGGGCAGGCCTCGGGTCGGGAAGCGACTGTATCAGATGGCCGCTTGTCCACAATTCGACCCGCTGTAGGCTTTGTCGCGGCGCTGGGGACAAAACCGGGGATCAATTTTTCTTGGCCGATTTCGTCCACAGCGGGAAGTCCAGACCCGAAAGGCCAAGCTTTTGACTCGAAAGCCTGAATCCGCTTCGTCCCCAGATCCCTCCAAATTGCGAAAGCGAGTACGCGACAATATGCTGACTGGCCTTTTCGAGCCGCAGGCTGGACAGGTCGCAATCATCACAACCAACAGACTCTTAGAATCAGAAGACTCTTTTAAAATAGATATTTGATTTAAGAGACACCCGGAGGGGACAGCGCCAAATGGCTGCGAAACGGATCATGCTGGACGTCCTCAAGGGCGAGACGGTTGCACCGCCGCCGCTCTGGATGATGCGTCAGGCGGGCCGCTATCTTCCCGAATACCGGGAGACCAGGAAGCGGGCCGGATCCTTCCTCGATCTCTGCTACGACCCGGACCTTGCCGTCGAGGTGACGCTGCAGCCGATCGAACGCTTCGGCTTCGACGCCTCGATCCTGTTCTCCGACATTCTCGTCGTGCCCAACGCCTTGGGGCGGGATGTCCGCTTCGAAGAGGGCCGCGGCCCGATCCTGAAGCCGATCTCGGCATCGGAGATTCCCGCGCTGGACGGCGGTATGTTTCACGTGAATCTCGAACCGGTCTACGAGACGGTGCGCCGGTTGCGCGCAAAACTGCCTGACGAGACGACGCTGCTCGGCTTCTGCGGAGCGCCCTGGACGGTGGCGACCTATATGATTGCCGGGCACGGCACGCCCGACCAGGGCCCTGCCCGGCTTTTCGCCTATCGCGAGCCCGAGGCCTTCGCACGGCTTCTGAAGATTCTGGCCGACCACTCGGCCGCCTATCTCATTCGCCAGATCGAAGCCGGCGCCGATGCGGTGCAGATTTTCGATTCGTGGTCGGGCGTGCTGGACGAAGCGTCCTTCGAGGCCTTCTGCGTCGAACCGGTGGCCGGGATCGTCCGGCAGGTTAAGGCGGCTCACCCGAACGTGCCGGTGATCGGTTTTCCGAAGGGCGCCGGCGAGCGCTATCGCGACTACAGGAGGAAGACCGGCATCACCGGTCTCGGCCTCGACTGGACCGTGCCGCTGTCGATGGCGAAGGACTTGCAACGCGACGGAGCGGTGCAAGGCAATCTCGATCCGCTGCGCCTGGTCGCCGGCGGCAAGGCGCTGGCCGACGGCGTCGATGCGATTCTAAGAACGTTGGGTGGTGGACCGCTGATCTTCAATCTCGGCCACGGCATCACGCCGGAGACGCCGGTGTCGCATGTCGAGGCGATGGTGAAAATGGTGAGGGGCCGCCGATGAGCAACGAGAACAGCGAGAGCAGTGGGAACAGCACTGGCCAGGCGATGAAGCGCATGGCGATCGGTATTGCCGTGCTCGTCGTGCTGAGCGCGCTGCTCTATTTCGTGGCGGGCGACGGCTTCTACCCCTGGGTAAAGGCGATCCATGTGATTGCCGTCATCGCCTGGATGGCCGGCATGCTCTATCTGCCGCGGCTCTTTGTCTATCACGTCGATGCCGAGAAGGGCTCGGTGCAGTCCGAGACCTTCAAGGTGATGGAACGCCGGCTGCTGCGGGGGATCATCAACCCGGCGATGATCGTGACCTGGGTGTTCGGGCTTTGGCTCGCCTGGAAGGGCTTTGGCTTCCAGGGCGGATGGCTGCACGCCAAGATCGCGCTGGTGCTCGTCCTGTCGGGTCTGCATGGCTATCTCGCCGCCGCGGTCCGGAAATTCGCCGAGGACAAGAACGAAAAACCGGCGCGGCACTGGCGGATCGTCAACGAGATCCCCACATTGCTGATGATCGTCATCGTCATCCTGGTCGTCGTGAAGCCGTTTTAGATCGGGAGCATGATCTTTCCGAAAACCGGTTTTCACTTTTCGTGATCATGCTCCACGCTTCCTTCAATCCAGCAGAAGCCCAGCAAAAGGCGGCTTGCTCTTTCAGGCGACCGACGATAAAAGACGGGTCTTCCTTCCCGTCATGCGCCGCCCCTTTCACTCGCTTTCGGCCGCGCCCGGCATTTGTCGTATTCAGCCGATTTTCCTCCCCAAAGCCTACCCAGAGTCTATCTAATGCAAGAAATGAAACTCGCAGAGTTCAAGAACAAGAAGCCGCCAGAGCTGATCGCCTATGCCGAATCGCTCGAGGTGGAGAACGCCAGCGTCATGCGCAAGCAGGAGCTGATGTTCGCGATCCTGAAGAAGCTCGCCGCCCAGGACATCGAGATCATCGGCGACGGCGTGGTCGAGGTGCTGCAGGACGGTTTCGGCTTCCTGCGCTCCGCCAACGCAAACTACCTGCCGGGTCCCGACGACATCTACATCTCGCCGTCGCAGATCAGGCGCTTTTCGCTCAAGACCGGCGACACGGTCGAGGGACCGATCCGCAGCCCGAAAGAGGGCGAGCGCTATTTCGCGCTGCTCAAGGTCAACACCATCAATTTCGACGATCCCGAAAAGATCCGTCACAAGATCCACTTCGACAATCTGACGCCGCTCTATCCGACCAAGCGGCTGAAGATGGAGATCGACAATTCGACCTCCAAGGACATCTCGCCGCGCGTGATCGACCTGGTCGCGCCGATCGGCAAGGGCCAGCGCGCGCTGATCAACGCGCAGCCGCGCACCGGCAAGACGGTGCTGATGCAGAACATCGCCCATTCGATCACCGCCAACCATCCGGAATGCTATCTGATCGTGCTTTTGATCGATGAGCGTCCGGAGGAAGTGACCGACATGCAGCGCTCGGTTAAGGGCGAGGTGATCTCCTCGACCTTCGACGAGCCGGCGGCGCGCCACGTGCAGGTCGCCGAAATGGTGATCGAGAAGGCCAAGCGCCTGGTCGAGCACGGCCGCGACGTGGTCATTCTGCTCGATTCGATCACGCGTCTCGGCCGCGCCTACAACACCGTCGTGCCGTCATCCGGCAAGGTGCTGACCGGCGGTGTCGACGCCAACGCGCTGCAGCGCCCAAAGCGCTTCTTCGGTGCCGCCCGCAACATCGAGGAAGGCGGCTCGCTGACCATCATCGCCACCGCGCTGATCGATACGGGCAGCCGCATGGACGAAGTCATCTTCGAAGAGTTCAAGGGCACCGGCAACTGCGAAATCCAGCTCGACCGCAAGGTGGCCGACAAGCGCATCTATCCGGCGATGGACATCCTCAAGTCGGGCACCCGCAAGGAGGACCTGCTGGTGCCGCGCGCGGACCTGCAGAAGATCTTCGTGCTGCGCCGCATCCTCGCGCCGATGGGCACGACCGACGCGATCGAGTTCCTCATCGACAAGCTCAAGCAGACCAAGACCAACGCCGACTTCTTCGATTCGATGAATACGTGATTGGGGTGAGCGCGGTAGTCCGCCCCTTTTCTTCGTCATTCTAGGGCGGAGCAAGGAGCGGAGCGACGCGCGCAGAACCTAGAATCCATGCCGTTCCTTTTGAGCTTTGCAGCGGTGCAGAATTCTGTTCCGCTGCGTTCTTCGGCGAGCGTCACGGCATGGATCCTCGGGTCAAGCCCGAGGATGACGAAGAAACCGGTCTCGGCCTCGCGGGTCTCTCAGCTTCGCCGCAGCAACTTCTCCAACTCACCCGCATCCGTGACCACCGGCAGACACACCTGCCCGCTACAGAACCAGACGCCTGCCTTGTCCGTCGGCGGCAGCACCCCGCCCGGCAATAGCGGTCGATTCGCTTCCGTACCGATCGGCAGGACGATGTCCACCCGGCGCGGATCGGGATTCCGATTCGCAACCGGAACGAGGTTTGGGGAATCTTGCCTATCTATGATCACGAGCTTCAATGGCTCGAGCGCCAGCGCGCAGGCGTTGACGATGCCGGCTTGGCCATAGGCCAGCTGGGACGCGCGGCCCATGGCGTGCTCGGCGGCGGTCCAGGCCTTCTCCCAGATATCGAGGTCGCCGGTGAGCGACGACAGCCGCACCAGCGCCTCGACGATCTGGCTGGTGGCGGAAGGTATCGCCTCGTCGACATCGCCGCGGATGCGGATCGGAACGTCGCCGCTGTCCGACGCCGTCAGCCAGTAGCCGGTCTTTTCGTCGTCCAGGTGCCAGCGGTCGAGCTCGCCGATGAACTGCCTGGCGCGATCCGAATAGGCCGGGTCGCCGGTCGCCTCGAACAGCGCGATCGCCGCGTTGGTCATGGCGGCATAGTCGCTGGACAGCGCCGGGAAAAGCTTCTTCGCGCCGAGCATGGAATGCGGCAGGCGGCCATCCTGGCTGGCCTCGACGATATGGGCGAAAGCCTTGGCTGCGGCATCGATCCACTCACGGCGCCCAAGTGAGCGGCCCGCCTCGGCGAGGGCCGCGATCATCAGCCCGTTCCAGTCGGTGAGCGCCTTGCCGTCTCGGCCAGGCCTGATCCGCTGTTCGCGGACAGCCAGCAGCTTCGCTTTCAGAGGAGTAAGTTGAGCGTAGTCGGCGATGCCCTGACTTTGCTGTGTTTCGGTCTGGCGAATGATCGGCTTGCCTTCCCAGCCATGCGGGGCGGCCAGCTCGAAATACCGCAAGAAGGTCGACGCATCGTCGCCGAGCGCGGCTTCGACCTCCTCGCGGTTCCATGTGTAAAAAAGCCCCTCCTCGCCGTCGCTGTCGGCATCGAGGCTGGCCGCGAAGGCACCGCCTTCGACCAACATCTCGCGCAGCAGCCAGCTGACGGTTTCTTCGATTCGTACGCGGAACAAGTCGTTCCCGGTGGCGGCATGGGCCCAGTTGCACAAGCGGATGAGCTGGGCGTTGTCGTAAAGCATCTTCTCGAAATGCGGCACCAGCCATTCGGCGTCGGTCGAATAACGGCTGAGGCCGCCGCCGACATGATCGTAGATGCCGCCGGCGAGCATTTTTTCGAGGCTCAGCTGCACGGCATCGCGATGTTCCGCCTGGCCGTCCCGCAGCCAGGACAGCCAAAGCGCGTGCATGAACGGGGCGTTGGGGAACTTTGGCGCGCCCTTCAAGCCGCCGAGTTCGCGGTCGATCATGCCGTCGATGCGGCCGGCGAGGTCGGCCAGCGTATCGCGGTCGAGCACGGCCTTGCCCGTTGCGCCGGCAAGGCGCTGCTCGACATGGGCGGTCAGCCCGTCGGCGCTTTCGGCGAGGCTCTGCCGTTTTTCGCGCCAGGCCTTGTCGACCGCCTCCAGCACCTGGATGAAGCCCGGCCTTCCGTAACGCGCCTCGCGCGGGAAATAGGTGCCGCCCCAGAAAGGCTTGCCATCGGGCGTCAGGAACATGGTCAGCGGCCAGCCGCCCTGCTCGCCCATGGCATGGAGGGCGGCCATATAGATCTGGTCGATGTCCGGCCGTTCCTCGCGATCGACCTTGATATTCACGTAGAGCCGGTTCATGACGGCCGCCACGGCGTCGTTCTCGAAGCTTTCATGCGCCATGACATGGCACCAGTGGCAGGCGGCGTAGCCGATGGAGAGCAGGATCGGCCGCCCGAGTTCCTTGGCTTCGGCAAGGGCAGCGGGCGACCAGCCGCGCCAATGCACGGGATTGTCGCTGTGCTGCTGCAGATAGGGGCTGGCCTCTTCGGCAAGCAGGTTTCGCGCGGGCAAGGTCACGATGGGCGGGCTCGGCATTTGGGTTTGATGCGGCAAAGCATGATGCCGAAAACCGTGAGGCGGTCTTCGGCCGACATGCTCTACCTTTAATCTAGGCGGTTCGGCAGGTCCGGCAAATGGTTTCCCCAATGGCTTCGAAGGATTCGATCGTAGCGCTGTCCAGCGGCCGCCTGCCTGCCGGGCTTGCCGTCATCCGCGTCTCTGGCCCGAAGACTCGATTCGTGGTCGAAACGATTGCGGGCGCCGTTAAGGACCGGTTTACCACGTTGCGCAAGCTCAAGGCCGCGGACGGCTCGGTCATCGATCACGGGCTCGTCCTGTTCTTTCCAGGGCCCGGCAGCTTCACCGGCGAGGATGTCGCCGAGTTCCAGGTCCATGGTAGCCGCGCCGTCACGGCCAGGATGCTGGAGACGATCACGGGCTTCGAAGGCGTGAGGCATGCCGAGCCTGGCGAATTCACCCGGCGCGCTTTTCTCAACGGCAAGTTCGACCTGGTCGAGACCGAGGCGCTCGCCGATCTGGTCAATGCCGAGACGGAAGCGCAGCGCCGCTTCGCCTTGCGCAACGCGGAAGGCACGCAGAGCGAGCTCTATTCGAGCTGGCGCCGCCGGCTGATCCATGCGCGCGCCATGATCGAGGCGGAAATAGACTTCGCCGACGAAGAAGACGTGCCGGGTTCCGTTTCGGATGCGGTCTGGTCCGACGTGTCGGCAATGATCGGTGAGATCGATCGGCATGTTGAAGGCTTCAAGGCAGCCGAGATCATCCGCGACGGGTTCGAGGTTGTGATCCTCGGTGCGCCGAATGCCGGCAAGTCCAGCCTGTTCAACGCGCTGGCCAGGCGCGACGCAGCGATCGTCACCGACGAACCGGGTACGACTCGCGATTTGCTCGAGGTCGCCATGGACCTCAACGGGCTGAAGGTGCGGATTGTCGACACGGCCGGCCTGCGGGACGCCGCGGGCAAGGTCGAATCAATCGGCATCGAGCGTGCCAGGGCCAGGGCCGGGGAGACAGACCTGATCCTGCTGTTGGAGGACATGGCTGACCCTGTTTCCGTCGGCGACGTTGCGAGCGGGGCTCCACTGCTGCGTGTCGGGACGAAGTCCGATATCGCCGGTGCCGGCGCTGGCGCATATGATCTGGCGATCTCTTCCAGGGACGGCACAGGGCTCGGCGCTCTTCTCGACGAGATCGGAGCCCGTGCCGCCAAGGCAGCCGGGGACGCGAGTGAAGTCCTCCCGTCGAGGCTGCGGCATGTCGAGCTGCTCAAGGAGACTACGGGCTTCTTGCGAGCGGCGTTGGCCGGACACAGCCAGGAATTGCGGGCCGAGGAGTTGCGGCTGGCGGCCGATCGGCTCGGCCGGATCATCGGCGCGGTCGATGTCGAGGATCTGCTCGACGTCATCTTTTCGCAGTTCTGCATCGGTAAATGATTCACGTGAAACATGACGCGGGACCCGTGCGGCGATGACTCACGTGAAACATTCCGGCTTCGGATATGTGTTTCACGTGAAACGAGTCGGGCCTTCGTCCTTGACAGCGCGTGATGACGGGGACATGTGTCGGGCAATCTCTGAAAGCGGATTCTTGGAAAAATGACCGATCACTATGATGTGGTGGTGGTGGGCGGCGGCCATGCCGGCTGCGAGGCGGCGAGCGCTGCCGCGCGCGCCGGCGCCAGGACCGCGCTGGTGACGCTGCGCTTCGATACGATCGGCGTCATGTCCTGCAATCCGGCGATCGGCGGCCTCGGCAAGGGCCATCTCGTGCGCGAGATCGACGCCATGGACGGGCTGATGGGCCGCATCGCGGATGCCGCCGGCATCCAGTTCCGCCTGCTCAACCGCCGCAAGGGGCCGGCCGTGCGCGGTCCGCGCACCCAGGCCGACCGCAAGCTCTATCGACTTGCCATGCAGGCCGCGATCGGCGAACAGACCAATCTCGACGTGGTCGAGGGCGAGGTTCTCGATCTCGCAATCGAAGACGGGCACGTGGCGGCCGTGCTGGTTTCGGGCGATCGGCGCTTGGCCTGCGGCGCGGTCGTACTGACCACCGGCACGTTCCTGCGCGGGCTGATCCATATCGGCGAGCGGAAGATCGTCGCCGGCCGCATGAACGAACAGGCAAGCCATGGGCTTTCGTCCACCATGGCGCGTGCGGGCTTCAAGCTCGGGCGCCTGAAGACCGGCACGCCCCCTCGCCTCGACGGCCGCACCATCGATTGGGCGTCGCTGCAAAGCCAGGCGGCGGACGAAGATCCGGTGCCGTTCTCGCTGATGACGGACGCAATCGTCAATCCGCAGATCCATTGCGGCATCACGCGGACCATGCCGGCGACGCATGACCTGATCCGGGCCAATCTCGGCCGCTCGGCGATGTACTCCGGCTCGATCGAAGGCGTCGGGCCGCGCTACTGTCCCTCGATCGAGGACAAAATCGTCAAGTTCGGCGACCGCGAGGGCCATCAGATCTTCCTCGAGCCGGAAGGCCTCGACGACGACACCGTCTACCCGAACGGGATCTCGACCTCGCTGCCGGAGGATGTGCAGCTCGACATCCTGAAGACCATTCCCGGGTTGGAAAAGGCGACGATGCTGCAGCCGGGCTATGCCATCGAATACGACCATGTCGATCCGCGCGAACTGAAGACGACGCTGGAGACGAAGCGCGTGGCCGGCCTGTTCCTGGCCGGGCAGATCAACGGCACGACGGGTTACGAAGAGGCCGGCGCGCAAGGTCTGCTCGCCGGCATCAACGCGGCGCGCAAGGCTTCGGCAAGCGAGCCGGTCGTGCTCAGCCGCACCGAGGCCTATATCGGCGTGATGGTCGATGACCTGACCAGCCGCGGCATCGCCGAGCCTTACCGGATGTTCACCTCGCGGGCGGAGTTCCGGCTGTCGCTGCGCGCCGACAATGCCGATGAGCGGCTGACGCCGCTGGCCGACAAGCTCGAGATCGTGGCCTCGCCGCGGATGCAGCGGTTCGGCGAGATCGCGCTGAAACTCGATCGGGCCCGCGCGCTGGCAAAGTCGGTGACGCTGACGCCGAACGAAGCGGCGCGGCATGGGCTGGAGATCAACAAGGACGGCGTACGCCGCTCGGCCTATGAGCTTTTGGCGCATCCGGGCGTCGACTTGGCGTGGCTGGGTGGCGTCGAGCCGCGCTTTGCCGCGCTTGACGCCAAGACGGCGGAGCGACTCGAAACGGAAGCGAAATACTCGGTTTACCTTGATCGGCAGCAGGCCGATGTCGCCCAGATCAGGCATGAGGAATCGCGGCTCATCCCCGAGGCGATCGATTTCTCTGATGTTCCCGGACTTTCAAACGAGTTGAAGCAGAAGATGAAGACGCGCCAGCCGCGTTCGATCGCCGATGCTCAGCGGATGGAAGGCATGACGCCCGCTGCGCTAGCCATCATCGTGGCTCATGTCCGCAACGCCGAGCTCGCCGCGCGAAGGGACGTGGCGTGAGCGCCTGGGACGATCTGCAAAAGGCGGCGGGTCCGGTTTCACGTGAAACATTCGAGCGGCTTCGGGCCTTCGAGGAGCTGTTCCTGAAATGGAACCGCAGCATCAATCTGGCGGCGCCATCGACACTGGACGATGTCTGGCGCCGCCACATCCTGGATAGCGCCCAACTCGCGCGAATCGCACCCACTGCCACGCGCTGGGTCGACCTTGGTTCGGGCGGCGGGTTTCCGGGATTGGTGCTCGGCTTTCTGCTGGCCGAGCATGCCGGCGCATCGATCGACCTGGTCGAGAGCAACCGCAAGAAGGCTTCGTTTCTGCAATCAGTCATCGGTCAGTTCAATTTGCCGGCACGGGTCCTGGCCAAGCGCATCGATGACAGCTATGCGCTTGTTTCCGCACCGGAAATCGTAACCGCCAGAGCGCTGGCCGCCCTTCCGGATCTGCTGGACCTGGCTGCGCCATGGCTGACCAAAGGGTCACGCGCGCTTTTCCATAAAGGCCGGGATTACCGTGCCGAGGTGGAAGAAAGCACTCACCGCTGGGGCTTCGATCTGGTAGAACATTCGAGCATGACCGACCCACACGGCGTCATCCTTGAAATCACCGAATTGCGCCCGGCGAAACAGCAATGAATTACTGGCATAGGCCCATGAGCACAGCACCGCGTATCATCACTGTTGCCAACCAGAAAGGCGGCGTCGGCAAGACGACGACGGCCATCAATCTGGCCACGGCGCTGGCCGCGATCGGCGAGCGCGTGCTGATCGTCGATCTTGACCCGCAGGGCAATGCCAGCACCGGCCTCGGCATCGACCGCAAGGACCGCACCGTCTCGTCCTATGACGTGCTAACCGGCGAACTCGATCTGGAAGCGGCTGCGGTGCCGACGGCGGTGCCGGGTCTGTCCATCGTGCCCTCGACGCTCGACCTGCTCGGCATCGAGATGGAGATCGCCTCGGCGCCCGACCGTGTGCTCAGGCTGCGCAACGCGCTGCGCGCCGCCGCCGAGCGCGCGGCGCCGTTCGGCTATGTGCTGATCGACTGCCCGCCCTCGCTCAATCTTTTGACTTTGAATTCAATGGCCGCGGCCGATTCCGTTCTCGTGCCGCTGCAATGCGAGTTCTTCGCGCTCGAAGGTCTGAGCCAATTGCTGGAGACGGTCGAGCAGGTGCGCAGCAGCATCAACCCGGATCTCACCATCCAGGGCATCGTGCTCACCATGTATGACGGGCGCAACAACCTCGCCAACCAGGTGGTGCAGGATGTGCGCACCCATATGGGCGACAAGGTCTATGAGACGATCATCCCGCGCAATGTTCGCGTTTCCGAAGCGCCGTCCTATGGCAAGCCGGCGATCCTCTATGACCTGAAATGCTCGGGCAGCCAGGCCTATCTGCAGCTCGCCTCCGAGGTGATCCGCCGCGAGCGCAAGCTGCGCGCCGCCTGAGCCGTAGGCGCGGCAGCAGCTTTGGTTAATTAGCCAATTCGATTCCGAAACGATCTGGACAAACCAATGAGCGAAGACCAATCAAGAAAAAGACTGGGCCGTGGCCTCGCGGCGCTGATCGGCGAAATCGACCGTCCGGCGGCGCCGGAAAAGCCGAGCGCGGCGGTCGCGGCGGACGGCAAGGTGCCGATCGAATTCGTCAGCCCGAACCCGAAGAATCCGCGCCGGCATTTCGGCGATGCCGAGCTCACCGACCTCGCGCAATCGATCCGCGAGCATGGCGTGGTGCAGCCGGTGGTGGCGCGCCCCTCGCCTTCGCAGCCCGGCCGCTACGAGATCATCGCCGGCGAGCGGCGCTGGCGAGCGGCGCAGCGCGCCGGCCTGACCGAGATTCCGCTGATCGTGCGCGACGTCAACGACCGCACCGCGCTGGAGCTGGCGATCATCGAGAACGTGCAGCGCGCCGACCTCAATCCGGTCGAGGAGGCGCAAGGCTATCAGCAACTGATCGACGAGCACGGCTACACCCAGGCCGATCTCGGCCAGGTGATCGGCAAGAGCCGCAGCCATGTCGCCAACACACTGCGGCTTCTGAAGCTGCCCCCCGTCATCCATAGCATGCTGGTCGACGGCGATCTCTCGGCCGGTCATGCCCGCACGCTGGTAACCGCGGCGGACCCGGCCGGGCTCGCCAAGCGCATCGTCAAGGAAGGGCTTTCGGTGCGCCAGGCGGAAGCGCTGGCGCAGATGCCCGCCGGCCCGACGCCGGCCAAGACCAAGTCCACGGCGGGCGCGCCGGACAAGGACCCCGACACGCTGGCGCTCGAGAAGCTGATGACCGATACGATTGGCATGATCGTCAGCATCGAGCACAAGGGCAAGGGCGGCACGCTCAGGGTCAACTATCGCTCGCTGGACCAGCTCGACGAGTTGTGCCGGCGGCTGAAGGACGAGCGGTAGGCCGCTGCGGTACAACGGTATTTGCCGGAACCTGAGGTTTTGGCTTAAGGCTGGATATGTCTGATATATTGGTGATAGACAGAAGGCTTTGGGCGATATGCCGGGCCCTTTTTGTTGCGCGCCACTCATTGGCGAAGGCGGTGGGAGTTGCCCGGCAGGACAGCAGGGACGCTGTCCGGTTAGCGCACCAGCGCTTCTCTAGCCGCAACCGACGCGTCGTTATCCTCGGGCTTGACCCGAGGATCCATTCCGTGACCGACGCCGAAGGGCTCAGCGGTACAAAATTCTGTAAACGTTGCAATGCCTTAGCGTCACGGAATGGATTCCAGGGTCTGCGCGCGTCGCTCCGCTCCTTGTTCTGCCCTAGAATGACGACGGAGATGGTTGGCGTTCCTTCGCGCCCCCTCTGTCCTCCCGGACATCCTCCCTCACAAAAGCCCACGGGGAGATCAGCCGGCGCGTCGGTTTTCGCCAATCACAAGCGTTTTGCAGCACAATCGCGAAACACAGCCTGTCGCGCCAGTGCATCGGACAAGTTCTGCCGTTTGCGCGTCGGCAGCACCGCTGTCTGCAGCCGCACGCGGCCGAGCGACCCGACGTTCCAGCGCCGGCGCCCTCCGCTTGACAGTCCGGGGCAACGGCGTACCTTCTATTAGCTCGAACTTAAGTTATGCCCCGGCGTGCCGATCAGTCGCGATGAGGGCTCTCTGCCGTTCCGATCGTGTTCGTGAAACGGCACCGCCTCGCCAAAGCGATATGCCCGACGCGCCTGACGCAAATGGGAGGTGCAAATGGCGGTCAGTTGGCAATTGTCTGGAAGTTACTTCGAGAACTGCAGCTGCGATGTCGTATGTCCCTGTCTGCTGTCCACCCAGGCGCAGCTGACGTCGAAGCCGACGAAAGGCGTTTGCGACGTCGCCCTGGTCTTTCATATCGACAAGGGCAGTTTCGGCGACGTTCGACTGGACGGGCTCAATGTCGCGATGGTTGCTCACACGCCAGGTCCGATGGCGGAGGGCAATTGGACGGCGGCGGCCTATATCGACGAACGTGCGGATGACCGGCAAACAGAGGCGCTGGGCGCCATCTTCACCGGCGCCGCGGGTGGGCCGATGGCTGCCTTCGCGCCGATGATCAGCACCAATCTCGGAGCGAAGAAGGCGCCGATCAAATACCAGGTCGACGGCAAGAAGCGGTCGGTGGAGGTTGCCGGCGTGATGCAACTGGCTGTCGAACCGTTGCCGACAATGCGCGAGGACGGCGAGATGTGGGCGGCCACCGGCCATCCCGTCAATCCAGACTGGCTAGGCCTGGCGATGGGCGCGGAAGGCAATACGTTCAGCGACCATGGCATGAGTTGGGATAATTCGCGGCGAAACGCGCACTACGCTCCGATCAATTGGTCCGGCCAGCAATAGTCCTTGACCGCATGGCCGGACGGGCTCGCCCATGACGCTGACACTGCAGCGAAACATCGTTCTCGCGCTGCTGATTGCGAGCGCTGCGGCGTCGTGGACTGTGCTCATCCGACAGCAGATCGGCATGGACGCGGACATGCGCATGGAAATCTACTCGCCCACCATGGGCATGACAGCGCCGCTCTTTCTTGCCGTCTGGATCGTCATGATGATTGCCATGATGTTTCCGACGGCCGCCCCGATGATCCTGACGTTTCACCAGGTTCAAGCGGCCAAGCGGGGGCGCGGCGAAACCTTCGTCTCCACCTGGGTGTTCGTGGCCGGCTACATGCTGGTTTGGTGCGCGATTGGCGTTCTCGCCTTTGCCGGCGCGGCCGGCGCGGAGATGCTTGGCGGGCAGATGGGAATATCCGCCGCGACGGCCGCGCGCATCGGCGGCGTGCTGCTGATCGTTGCGGGTGCCTATCAGCTCTCCCCATTGAAGGATATTTGCCTGGCCAAATGCCGCACGCCCATCGGTTTCATCCTGACCTCATGGCGCGACGGTCGTTGGGGCGCGGCACGCATGGGCATCGAGCATGGGGCGTTTTGTCTTGGCTGCTGCTGGCTCCTGTTTCTCGCCCTCTTTCCGCTCGGGATCATGAATGTCGCCGCAATGGCCGTGGTCACCTTGCTGATCTTTGCGGAAAAGACCCTCCCGTCGGGAGAGCGGATAGCCAAGGTGTCGGGAATCGCTCTGCTCCTTTACGGCGCGGCGGTGCTGGTCTTTCCACAGGCGCTGCCGACCTTCCAGCCGATGGACGCGATGATGATGAATTGAGAATTGAGCAACGATATTGCAGGACGTATCCTTCGTCATTCTAGGGTCTGCGCGCGTCGCTTCGCTCCTTGCTCCGCCCTAGAATGACGAAGGATACGCTGGTGGGACAGCACTCCTTTGGCCTGCCCGTCCTTCGCAGCAGCTGCGCAGCAGCTCCGGAGGGTGGGCCGGCCATCTCCCCTACAAGGAGGGAATTAGCTGTCGCCCGGCCGTCGCCAATCGCCGGCGTTTACCTTTGCCCCAGTCTCGCACTCTCGATCGCGATCCCGAGCAGCGCCTGGCGCGCCAGCGCTTCCGACAGATCCGGCCGCTTGCGCGTCTGCAGCACCGCCGTCTGCAGCCGGCCGAGCGCGCGACCGAGCGCCCCGACGGTCCAGCGCTCCAGCGTCTTTTCCACCAGCTTGCGGCGCGAGAAGAAGACGGGCGGACGGGCGCCGGCGACGACCGAGGCGGCGTTGCGGCCGCCGGTCTCCATCTGGCCGCGCATCGCCTGGATCGCCTGCAGTTGCCGCATCGCCGAGGACAGGACCAGGAAGGGATGGCCGCCCGACTGGCAATGGCGGTTGAAGGCGATGTCGAAGTCGCCGACCTTGCCGTCCAGCATGGCGTCGACCGCGGCGTCGAAAGACGCGCCGGAGACATCGCCGGACAGGGCGTTGACGTCGCCGACGTCGATCTCCTTTTGGCCGTGCGCATAAAGCACCAGTTTCTCGATCTCGCCGCGCGAGGCGAGCCGGTCGCCGCCGAGATTGCGGCGCAGCGCCTGGCGGGCGTCGAGCGTCATCGACATGCCGGCCTTGCGCAGTTCGTCGTCGATCACCGTATCGAGGTCGCGGGCCTCGTCGGCATAGCAGGGCAGTGCGATGGCGTTGCCGGCGGCCTCGACGATGGCCCTGAGGCCGGTGCCTTTCTTCAGGTCGCCGGCTTCGATGAGGATGATGGCGTCGCGCGCGGGCTCGGCGGTCAGCGCCTTGATGTCGTCGGCCAGCGCCTTCTGGCCGCTGGCATTGCGCACCCAAAGCAGCCGCCGGTCGGAAAACATCGGCACGGTGCGGGCTTCGTCGAGCAGCCGGCCCTCGTCGCGGTCGACTTCCGCGCCGTCCAGCCTGACCACGGAGAATGGATCGTCGAGCGGCAGGCCGGTTTTCGCGGCGAAAGTCTTCGCCCGCTCGGCGACGAGGCCGCGGTCGGGGCCGTAAAGCAGGACGATCGCCATGGCTGGATCCGGCCTCGCCAGCCACGAATCGACCTCGTATCCTTTCTTCTGTGCCATGCAGGTGGGTTAGCACGGGGCGGGGGCCGAGTGAACGGAGAAGCGGCGGGCAGAGAGCGTGATCTCCCCCCTTGTGGGGGAGATGGCCGGCAGGCCAGAGGGGGGCGCTGTCCCGCCGGCGTCTTGATGTTTGATCCTTGGCCTTGACCGAATGTCGACTTTCGGAAGCCGGGTTTGCGCGCCCTCCGTTGCCTTATGACGACGAATGACTACGGAGAGTTGGCGTTCTGTCACGCCCCCCTCTGCCCTGCCGGGCATCTCCCCCACAAGGGGGGAGATTAGCTGCTACGGCCGCCGCGCATATCCCGCTTACTTTTTCTGACAGCAATCGCCCCATAAACTTCCGCCAAATTGCGCGCGGCGCGAAAACATCGACAAGAAATTTCGCCGCCATATCTGCATCTTGGCGCTTGCGTGCCGCATCGGTTCCACGAGCCGACGGCCGAAGGGGAAGGCCGTGCCCAGACCCGGCGAATTGGCACTGGTCTGGCGGCGCGGATGTGCAAAGATCGCACCGGCAACATTGGAGGATGTGAGCTCATGGCCGATGCTGGAATGTTGCGCTTCCATGTGCCCGAGCCCGAGGTTCGGCCCGGCGGCACGCCCGATTTCTCGAATGTGACCATTCCCAAGGCGGGCTCGGTGCCGCGTCCGGAGATCG
Organism: Mesorhizobium sp. B3-1-8; assembly: GCF_006439495.1. Classification (NCBI taxonomy): domain Bacteria; kingdom Pseudomonadati; phylum Pseudomonadota; class Alphaproteobacteria; order Hyphomicrobiales; family Phyllobacteriaceae; genus Mesorhizobium; species Mesorhizobium sp. B3-1-8. The sequence goes on along the minus strand of NZ_VFTK01000011.1, from coordinate 150,737 downwards.
ACGTCGATCCGCGCACCATCCGCGACATGGCTTTCTCCATCATCCGCGTGCTGAACCGCGCCGGCGAGGCGGTCGGACCCTGGGCCAGGCTGCTCAGCGACCAGGAACTGCTCGAAGGCCTGCGCCATATGATGACGCTCAGGACCTTCGATGCGCGCATGCAGATGGCGCAGCGCCAGGGCAAGACCTCCTTCTACATGCAGCATCTGGGCGAGGAGGCAGTGAGCTGCGCTTTCCGCAAGGCGCTGAAGCCCGGCGACATGAACTTCCCGACCTACCGGCAGGCCGGCCTTTTGATCGCCGACGGCTATCCGATGGTCACGATGATGAACCAGATCTATTCCAACGAGGCCGATCCGCTGAAGGGCCGGCAGCTGCCGATCATGTATTCCTCGAAGGAGCACGGCTTCTTCTCGATCTCCGGCAATCTGGCGACGCAATATATCCAGGCGGTCGGCTGGGCGATGGCCTCGGCGATCTCCAACGATTCGCGCATCGCCGCCGCCTGGATCGGCGACGGCTCGACCGCCGAGTCCGATTTCCATTCCGCGCTGGTCTTCGCTTCGACCTACAAGGCGCCGGTCATCCTCAACGTCGTCAACAACCAGTGGGCGATCTCGACCTTCCAGGGCATCGCGCGCGGCGGCTCCGGCACGTTTGCAGCGCGCGGCCTTGGCTTCGGCATTCCGGCGTTGCGCGTCGACGGCAATGACTATCTCGCGGTGCACGCCGTGGCGAAATGGGCGGCGGAGCGGGCGCGCGCCAATCTCGGGCCGACGCTGGTCGAACATGTCACCTACCGCACCGGCGCGCATTCGACGTCGGACGATCCGTCGGCCTACCGGCCGAAGGCGGAATCGGATGCCTGGCCGCTCGGCGATCCGGTCATCCGGCTGAAGAACCATCTTATCCACAAGGGCGTCTGGTCGGAGGATCGCCACACCCAGGCCGAAGCCGAGATCCTCGAAACGGTGATCGCCGCGCAGAAGGAGGCCGAGGGCCACGGCACGCTGCATGCCGGTGGCAAACCATCGACCCGCGACATGTTCGAAGGGCTCTACGAAGAGATGCCGCCGCATCTGAGGCGCCAGCGCCAGCAGGCGGGGGTCTGACCATGCCCAGGAAGACCATGATCGAGGCGATCCGCGACGGGCTCGACGTCTCGATGGGGCGCGACAACAAAGTCATCGTCTATGGCGAGGATGTCGGCTTCTTCGGCGGCGTCTTCCGCGCCACGCAGGGCCTGCAGGCGAAGTATGGCCGCAGCCGATGCTTCGACGCGCCGATCAACGAATCCGGCATCGTCGGCTCGGCCATCGGCATGGCCGCCTACGGGCTGAAGCCCTGTGTCGAGATCCAGTTTGCCGACTACATGTACCCGGCCTACGACCAGCTGACGCAGGAAGCGGCGCGGCTGCGCTACCGCTCGAACGGCGATTTCACCTGCCCGATCGTGGTGCGCATGCCGACCGGCGGCGGCATTTTTGGCGGCCAGACGCACAGCCAGAGCCCGGAAGCCCTGTTCACCCATGTCTCCGGCCTGAAGACGGTGGTGCCGTCCAATCCGCACGACGCCAAGGGGCTGCTGATTGCGGCGATCGAGGATCCGGATCCGGTGATCTTCCTTGAGCCGAAGCGGCTCTACAACGGACCGTTCGACGGCCATCACGACCGGCCGGTGACGCCGTGGTCGAAACACGAGCTCGGCGAAGTCGCCGACGGCCATTACACGATCCCGCTCGGCAAGGCGGCGATACGCAGGCAAGGAGGCGCGATCACAGTGCTTGCCTACGGCACCATGGTCTATGTCGCGCAGGCCGCGGCCGAGGAGACCGGCATCGACGCCGAGATCATCGATCTGAGAACGCTTTTGCCGCTCGACCTCGACACGATCGTCGCCTCGGTGAAGAAGACCGGCCGCTGCGTCGTCGTGCACGAGGCGACGCTCACCTCCGGCTTCGGCGCCGAGCTGGTCTCGCTGGTGCAGGAAAACTGCTTCTACCATCTGGAAGCACCGGTGGCGCGGGTCGCCGGCTGGGACACGCCCTATCCGCATGCGCAGGAATGGGACTATTTCCCCGGCCCGGCGCGGGTCGGGCGCGCGCTTATCGAAACATTGGAAGCTTAGAGCGGGGAGGCCTGGTTGGGCGAACATATCATCAAGCTGCCCGATGTCGGCGAAGGCGTCGCCGAGGCCGAGCTCGTCGAATGGCATGTCAAGGTCGGCGACCTCGTGCGCGAGGACACGGTCCTCGCCGCCGTCATGACCGACAAGGCGACCGTCGAGATTCCGTCGCCGGTCGATGGCGAAATCCTTTGGCTCGGCGCCGAGATCGGCGACACGGTGGCGATCGGCTCGCCGATCGTGCGGCTGAAGGTGGCCGGCGAAGGCAATGTGAAGGCCGCCGCCGCGCCTGCATCCGAGGAGAAAGCGCCGGCTGAGCCGGCCGAGGCAAAGCCGGCGCCGGCCGCGCCGAAGGCGGCACCAAAGCCGACAGAGGCGCCGAAGACGACCGCCCCCGCGCCGAAGGCCACGCGCCCTGCCTCCGTTTCCGCCGCGCCGCGCGTGGAAGGCGAAAAGCCCTTGGCCTCGCCGGCCGTCCGGCTGCGCGCCAGGGAGGCCGGCATCGATCTGCGCCAGGTCGCGGGCAGTGGTCCGGCCGGGCGCATCAGCCATGAGGACATCGATGCGTTCGTCGCGCGCGGCCCGCAACTGGCCCGCGCGACCAGGCTTGCCCGGAAGGACGGCGTCGAGGACATCAAGGTCGTCGGCCTGCGGCGCAAGATCGCCGAAAGGATGTCGCTGGCGAAGTCGCGCATCCCGCACATCACCTATGTCGAGGAGATCGACGTCACGGCCTTGGAAGAATTGCGCGCGACGCTGAACAAGGAGAAGCGCGGGGCCAAGGGGGCGGAAAGGCCCAAGCTGACGCTGCTGCCTTTCCTGATGCGGGCGATGGTCAAAGCGATCGCCGAGCAGCCCAATCTCAACGCGCTGTTCGACGACGATGCCGGCATCATCCATCAGCACGAAGGCATCCATATCGGCATCGCCGCCCAGACGCCCAACGGGCTTGTGGTGCCGGTGGTCAAGCATGCCGAGGCGCGCGACCTGTGGGACTGCGCTGTCGAAGTCAACCGGCTGGCCGACGCGGCGAAGTCCGGCACGGCGACGCGCGAGGAGCTTTCAGGCTCGACCATCACCATCACCTCGCTCGGCGCCATGGGTGGCGTCGCGACCACGCCGGTCATCAACTATCCGGAAGTGGCGATCATCGGCGTCAACAAGATCATGGTGCGGCCGGTATGGGACGGCACGCAGTTCATCCCGCGCAAGATGATGAACCTGTCGTCCAGCTTCGACCATCGCGTCATCGACGGCTGGGATGCCGCGGTGTTCGTGCAGCGGATCAAGGCGCTGCTCGAGACGCCGGCGCTGATCTTCGTGGATTGAGGGGGCGGAACGATCGAGATGCCGGCGGGACAGCGCCCCCCTCTGCCTTGCCAGGCATCTCCCCCACAAGGGGGGAGATCGGACGTCACGCCGGCTTTCGCCAATCACCAGCGCCGCGGGAATGAGCGAGGCACCAAAGCTGCCAATCTCCCCCCTCGTGGGGGAGATGTCCGGCAGGACAGAGGGGGGCGCGAAGGATCTCGACGGAACGTTCCCTTGGATCGAAGGGCCACACCATGAAAGAAATCTCCTGCAAGCTGCTGGTCATCGGCGCCGGTCCGGGCGGCTATGTCTGCGCCATCCGCGCCGGACAGCTCGGCGTCGACACGGTCATCGTCGAGGCAGGCAAGCCGGGCGGCACCTGCCTCAATGTCGGCTGCATCCCGTCCAAGGCGCTGATCCATGCGGCGGAAGAGTTCGAGAAGGTCGCGCATATGGCCAGCGGCAAGGATCCGCTGGGCATCAAGGTCGCCGCGCCGACGCTGGAACTCGCAAAAACCGTCGCCTGGAAGGACGGGATCGTTAGCCGGCTGAATAGCGGCGTTGCCGGATTGCTCAAGAAGGCCAAGGTCAAGACCGTGCAAGGCTGGGCGACGTTCCGGGACGGCAAGACCGTCGAGGTCGAGACCGAGACGGGCACGCAGGTGATCCGCGCCGAAACGGTGGTGATCGCCACCGGCTCGGCGCCGGTCGAATTGCCGTTCCTGCCCTTTGGCGGGCCGGTCATCTCGTCCACCGAAGCGCTGGCGCTGACCGACGTGCCGAAGAAGCTCGCGGTCGTCGGCGGCGGCTATATCGGGCTCGAGCTCGGCATGGCTTTCGCCAAGATGGGCGCCAAGGTCACCGTGGTCGAGGCCTTGCCGCGCGTGCTGGCGCAATATGATGCCGAGTTGACCCGGCCGGTGCTGAAGCGGCTCGGCGAACTCGGCGTCGAGGTGATGACAGGAGCAAAGGCGAAGGGATTGTCGACCAAGGGCGACGCGCTGCTGGTCGAGGCATCAGACGGCAAGAACGCCAAACTCGCCGCCGACAGGATCCTGGTGACGGTCGGGCGCAAGCCGCTGACCGAGGGCTGGGGCCTGGAGCAGATCGACCTCGACAGGGCGGGAAAATTCATCCGCATCGATGACCAGTGCCGCACCTCGATGCGCGGCATTTTTGCCATCGGCGACGTCACCGGCGAGCCGATGCTGGCGCATCGCGCCATGGCGCAGGGCGAGATGGTGGCCGAGATCGTCGCCGGCCACAAAAGAAGCTGGGACAAACGCGCCATTCCCGCGATCTGCTTCACCGATCCGGAGCTGATCACCGCCGGGCTGTCGTCCGAAGAAGCGAAGGCGCTCGCCGGCGAGATCAAGATCGGCCAGTTCCCCTTCGCCGCCAACGGCCGCGCCATGACCAAACAGGGCGAAGACGGTTTTGTGCGGGTGGTGGCGCGCGCGGACAACCATTTGGTGCTGGGCATCCAGGCGGTCGGGCAAGGCGTGTCGGAACTGGCGGCAGCCTTTGGTCTCGCGCTCGAGATGGGCGCGCGGCTGGAGGACATCGCCGGCACGATCCATGCGCATCCGACGCAGGGCGAAGGTTTCCAGGAAGCGGCGCTGAAGGCGCTCGGCCACGCGCTGCATGTTTGAGTCCGGCGCAGGCCGACCCCCACTCCGTCGAGCTTCGCTCGACACCTCTCCCCCGATCGACGGGGGAGAGGAAAGGCGCGAACTTAGTCTGCCAAGCTCCTTTCCTCTCCCTCCGGAGGGGGGAGAGGTGGCGCCGCGAATGGAGTGGGGGAAGGCGCTGCTCAGATGCGCTGCCGCTGACAACTCGCTACGACGCCTAATCAAGGCGAGGTATCGCCCCGGCTGAAATAACAACGGCCGGCGCAGGTCGACCCCCACTCCGTCGAGCTTCGCTCGACACCTCTCCCCCGATCGACGGGAGAGAGGAAAGGCGCCCTCAGCTCGCGAGCCGGCTCGCCATCTCGTGCTGGGCGTAGGCGCGGCCGAAGCGGTTGGCGAGGAAGGCGTCGAGGGCGATGTCTTCCTGGCGCACGAAACCCTTCGCCGGCAGCGAGCCGTCGGCCAGCATGTCGAGCACGGCGCAGATGCCGGAAGCGGTGGTGATCTGGATGGCGCTGCGCACGATGTTGCCGACGCGCTTGGAATAGATCTTGTTGGCGTAGGTCTCCTGCAGCAGGCGGCCGTTGCGGCGGCCCGAGACGGTGACGAAGACGATGACCACGTCCTGCATCGTCGCCGGCAGGGCGCTTTCAAAGATGTCCTTCAGCACATCACGGCGATGGCGCAGCCCCAGATCATTGAGCAGCGCCTTCATGATCGCGGCGTGGCCGGGGTAGCGGATGGTGCGGTAGTTCAGCGTGCGCACCTTGCCCTTCAGCGTCTCGGCGAGCGTGCCGAGGCCGCCGGAGGTGTTGAAGGCCTCGTAGGTAACGCCGTCGAGCGAGAATTCCTCGCGCTCCTCCAGCGGCGGCACTTCGATCAGCTCGCCCTCGACGATCGCCTCGCAGGGCTCGCAATATTCGTTGATGACGCCGTCGGTGCTCCAGGTGAGGTTGTAGTTGAGCGCGTTGGACGGATATTGCGGCAGCGCGCCGACGCGCATGCGCACGCTTTCCAGCGTGTCGAAGCGGCTGGCGAGGTCGTTGGCGACGATCGAGATGAAGCCCGGCGCCAGGCCGCATTGCGGAATGAAGGCGCTGTCGGCGTCACGCGCCAGCTCCTTCACACGGCGGGTCGAAACGACATCCTCGGTTAGGTCGAGATAATGCACGCCGGTGGCGGCGGCCGCCTCGGCGATGCGGGTGGTGAGGTGGAAGGGCGCGGCGCTCAGCACGGCGAATTTGCCGGCAAGCACCTTTTCCAGCTCGCCCGCGGCGGCGATGTCGAGCTCCTGCGTCTCGACGCCGGCCGGCAGTTCGGCGGCGGCAAGCTGGGCGGCCGAGCGGTCGACGAGCGTGACGCGATAGTCGCCCGTGGCGCTCAGCATTTCGGCGATGGTCGAGCCGATCTTACCGGCGCCGACGACAACGATGTTCTTCATGATCAATATCCCCTGCCTATCCTGATTTGGGCCAATCCTGATTTGGCCAATTCGATTGGCGAGAATCTTCGCAACTTGCCTGTCGAAAGGAAGCGTGGAATCTGGCAATGTGAAGCTGAAGTTTGAGCGATCTGCCGAAAGGTTTCGTCGAAATGATCAGTGAAGCCGAACAAGCCCTGCTCACCCTGCTGCGCGCCAACGCCCGCGCCTCGACGGCTGAGCTGGCCAGACAGCTCGGCGTGTCGCGCACGACGGTGCAGAGCCGCATCGAGCGGCTGGAGCAGCGCGGCATCATCGCCGGCTATGGGGTGAGGCTGTCGCCCGACTATGAGCAAGGGCTGGTCAAGGCGCATGTGCTGCTCACCGTGACGCCGAAGCTCGCCGACAAGGTGGTGCGCAGCCTGGAAGCGATGGCGCCGGTCCGCACGGTGCATTCGGTGAGCGGCAATTTCGACATGATCGTCATCGTCGACGCGCCGTCGATCCGGGATCTCGACGCGCTGCTCGACAAGATCGGCGCGATGGACGGGGTGGAGCGGACCTCGTCGTCGATTATTTTGTCGACAAGGGTGGATCGGTAGCAACGCCTCAGATGTTCCCGGGGCGGTGAAGCTGCCGATCTCCCCCCTTGCGGGGGAGATGGCCGGCAGGCCAGAGGGGGTTCGCCTCCCGTAGAGCGCCGACGCCTCCTTCGTCATTCTAGGGCGGAGCAAGGAGCGAAGCGACGCGCGCAGACCCTAGAATCCATGCCGTGACATTGGCCGTAGAATGCAACGACCCAGAATAGCCGTTGGTAGTAGCGCCAGGTAAGCTCGCCACATGACAGAAAGGCGGCACGATCTATATTGGTGTCACCAATGACCTTGCTCGCCGTATGCCCGAGCACAAGACCGGCCAAGGCTCTAGTTTCACCGGCCATTACGGTGTGCAGCGCCTCGTCTGGTACGAAGAGCATTTCGACGTCACTGACGCCATCCAGCGTGAGACGTCATTGAAGCGCTGGCCGCGCCAATGGAAGGTGGAATTGATCGAGAAGAGCAACCCGGAATGGTTCGAGCTGTTTCGCGGAATTGGCTGGTGAGCGTTCTGGACCGTGGCGGCGCTCAACCGTCACGGCATGGATTCTAGGGTCTGCGCGCGTCGCTTCGCTCCTTGCTCCGCCCTAGAATGACGAAGGAGGCGCCGGCGCGAGGCCCCCTCTCTGTCCTGCCGGACATCTCCCCCTCAACGGGGGAGATTGGCAGCTTCGATGCCGGCGTCTTTTCTGCAACATTGGTGATTGGCGAAAGCCGGCGTGACATCTGATCTCCCCCCTTGAGGGGAAGATGCCCGGCAGGGCAGAGAGGGGGGCGAAGGAACGCAGCGCCCGTCATCTTGCTCGTGGTCTATCCCCTAAGCCCTGCGCCTTTCCGGCCCCTCGTCCAGCCACGCCACATCCTCCGGCGTCAGCACAATATCCAGCGCCTTGAGGCTGTCTTCCAACTCGTCCAGCGTGCGCGGGCCGATCAGCGGCACGGACGGAAAGGGCTGCGCCAGCACGTAAGCCAGCGCGACATGGATCGGGCTCTTGCCGAGCTTTCGGGCCAGTTCGATGGCGCGGTCGCGGCGGCCGAAATTCTTTTCAGAATACCAGACGCGCACCAGCTCCTCATTGTCGGTCCGGTCGCGGCCGGCGCGGTCGGTGAAGAAGCCGCGGCCCTGGCTCGACCAGGCGAAGTTGGGCATCTGCCGCGCCGCCAGCCAGGCTTTCCAGGCGTCGGTCGACGAGGTGACGCAGCCGGCCCAGATCGGCTCCAGCATCTCGGCCAGCGAGAAATTGTTGGACAGCGCGCCGGGCTTCTGCCTGTCGTGCTTTTCGGCATAGGCAATCGCTTCATCCATGCGCTGCATCGTCCAGTTGGAGCCGCCGACCAGGCCGCGGATGCGGCCGGCCTTGGCCTCGGCATCCATCGCGTCGACGAACTCGCCGACCGGCACGTCCGGGTTGTCGCGATGCATGAAATAGATGTCGACATGGTCGGTCTGCAGCCGGTCGAGCGACTGTGCCAGCTGCTTGCCGATGACGTCGGGATAACAGAGCGGCGAATGCGCGCCCTTGGCGATGATCGCCGATCGCGCACGCACGCCGCGATTGGCGAGCCATTGGCCAAGCAGCGTCTCGGTGTAGCCGGCGCCATAGACAAAGCCGGTGTCGAACAGATTGCCGCCGGCCTCGAAATAGGCGTCGAGCAGGATCGAGCCGGAGGAGAAGGTGCGGAAATCCTCGAAGCCGAGCGCCAGCCGCGAGACGGGCATCGACAGGCCGGGAATGTCACGCTTGCCGATGGCGGCGCCGTTGGTGCTGAGCGGTCGGCCGGAAATGGTGTTGACACGCTTAGCGGGCTTCTCGATCTCGTATTCGAGCCCGACAGCGGCGCGCCATCTGTCCAGGACGCGCAGCGTGCCGAGGCTGTCGGCCCAGGACATGCCGGGCCAGGCGAATTCCTGCCGTCCGGCGAAGATCGCCTCGCCGGCGGCGTCGACCTCGAAGGAATAGAGGTGGCGGGTCTCGCCGAGGCTGATCACCTCGCGAGCGGCCCCGGACCGGATCACCTCGATCCGGCCCGGTCCGACATCGCGGTTGCCACCGGCGAACCAGAAATCGGGCACCTCGATGCGGCCCTTGGTGCCGAGGATGCGCAGCACATTGTCCTGGTCGAGCGAGATGCTGCCGGAGATTTCGGCGACGATGCCGCCGGGGAAATGCAGCAGCGCGGAAGCCCACTCGTCGACGCCGGACTGGCCAAGATGGGCGGCGCCCGTCACCTTGTCGGGCTCGGCGAAAGGCTGGCCGATCGCAGCGCCCGCGATCAGCCGCGCCATCGACACCGGATAACCGCCGACATCGAGGATGCCGCCGCCGGCGAGCTCGTTGGCGTAAAGCCGGTGCTCCGGCATGAAGCCCGGCATGGCGAAGCCGAAGCTCGACTTGATCATGCGCACCTCGCCGATGGCGCCCGACTTGATCAGCTCGACCAGCTGCAGCGTCTGCGGATGCAGCCGGTACATGAAGGCTTCGCCGAGGAAGGTGCCGGCCTTGCGCGCCGCATGCATCATGGCGTCGGCTTCGAAGGCGGTCAGGGCCAGCGGCTTTTCGCATAAGACATGCTTGCCGGCCTCGGCAGCCTTGATCGCCCATTCGGCATGGCCGGGATGCGGAATCGAAATGTAGACGGCGTCGACTCCATCGTCGGCAAGCAGCGCGTCATAGCCGTCGAGGATGCGGGCGCCCGGAAAGGTCTCGGAGAGGCCCGGCTTGGCGGGATTGCGGGCGCCGAGCGCGACCAGCTCGCCGGTGCGCGACTGCGCCACGCCGCCGGCAAAGGATTTGGCGATGCTGCCGGGCCCGAGGATGCCCCAGCGGATTTTCGTGGATGAGGATGTCATATCAAATACTCCATGGGTCGCCGCCACGCCTGGCATGCCGGCAAAGAAAACTTGCGGGTCAACGGATCCTTGCGCCCTTCTTGTCGAAGAGCAGCGCGCGTTCCGCCTTGATCGAGACGGTGAAATGGTCGCCGCTGGCGCGCTGGCGCGAGGCCTCGCGCTCGACGATCAGCTCCTCCGGCCCGGCATTGGCGTAGACATAGCTCACCGAGCCGAGATGCTCGGCGACGTCGGCCTTGACCGGGATGTCGCAATCGCCCTCGCCGGCCTCGAAGAAATGCTCCGGCCTGACGCCGAGCACGACCTCGGCGTCAAGGGCGGGAAAAGCTTCGGCGAGTGGCTTGCGCAACCGCGCGCCGCCATGATGGACGAGCTCGATGGTCGCGGCGCTGTTGGAGATCTCCACGACCTTGGCGCTGAGGAAATTCATCTTCGGCGAGCCGATGAAGCCGGCTACGAAACGGTTTGCCGGGTCGTCATAAAGATCGAGCGGTGCGCCGATCTGCTCGACATTGCCGGCCTTCAGCACGACGATACGGTCGGCCAGCGTCATCGCCTCGGTCTGGTCATGCGTCACATAGATCATGGTGACGCCGAGCTCCTTGTGCAGGCGCGAGATCTCGACGCGCATCTGGACCCGGAGCTCGGCGTCGAGATTGGAGAGCGGTTCGTCGAAGAGAAAAACCTGCGGCTCGCGCACGATGGCGCGGCCGATGGCGACGCGCTGGCGTTGGCCGCCGGAGAGTTGCTTCGGCCGGCGTTGCATCAATTCGTCGATGCGCAGGATTTCCGCCGCTCGGCTAACCCGGCGATCGGTGTCGGCCTTCGGGTTGCCGTTCATCCTGAGCCCGAAGGAAAGGTTCTGCTCGACCGTCATATGCGGGTAGAGCGCATAGGACTGGAACACCATGGCGATGCCGCGATCGGCCGGCTCGACATCGTTGATCACCTTGCCGCCGATGGCGATGTCGCCGCCGCTAATGTCCTCCAGCCCGGCGATCATCCTCAGAAGCGTGGACTTGCCGCAGCCGGAGGGGCCGACGAAGACGACGAACTCGCCGTCGGCGATGTCGATGTTGGCGCCGTGGACGACTTCGAAGACGCCGAAGCGTTTGACGACATTGGTGAGGGTGACGGCCGCCATTGCGCTCCTTCCTACTTGACCGCGCCGGCGGCGATGCCGGCGATGAAATGGCGCTGCAACAGCACGAAGACGATGAGCATCGGCACTGTCAGCATCACGGCGCCGGCCATGATGCCGCCCCACGAGACCTTGGTCAGGCCGATCAGCGTGCCGAGCGCCACCGGCGCCGTCATCGCGCCCGGCTGGCTGTTGATCAGCAGCGGCCAGAGATAGTTGTTCCACGAGGCGAGGAAGAGGATGATGGCCAAGGCCGCCAGCATCGGGCGGGCCAGCGGCAGCGCCACGAACAGGAAGATGCGCCATTCCTTGACGCCCTCGACGCGCGCCGCGTCGAACAGCTCCGCCGGCATCATCGAGAAGGCCTGGCGCATGAAGAGGACGCCCAGCGAATTGAACAGCGGCGGCACGATCAGCGCGATCCAGGTGTTGGCCAGAGCGAAGTCGCGCGCCACCATGATGAATTGCGGGATGAGCACCACCGCGTAGGGCAGCGTGATGGTGCCGAAGATGATCGCCACGACCGCGCCCTTGCCGTGGAATTCGTAGCGCGCCAGCGCCCAGCCGGCCATCGAGGTGAGCAGCACCGACAGGATCGTGTAGGTCACCGCGACCGAGACCGAGATGCCGATGGCGCCGATGAAATTGGTGTCGCGCTGCAGGTTGGCGACATTGTCGAGGAAATTGTCGTGCGGCAGAAGCTCGATGCCGGGGCTGAAGATGCCGTTGTCGGGCATGGTGGAAAACACCACCATCATCCACAGCGGAAACAGCCAGACCAGCGCCAGCGGCGTCAGGAAAAGATGCAGCGCAATGACGCGCCCGAGCCTTGCCTGCGAGCGCGAGGTCATTTCGGCTCCCTCATCAGCCAGAGCTGCACCAGGGTGATGGCGATGGCGAGTCCGGCCATGGTGTAGGCGACGGCGGAAGCGTAGCCGAAATTGAGCGAGCGGAAGCCCTGGCGATAAAGCAGCAGGCCGAGCGTCTCGGTGCCGCCGCCCGGTCCGCCGCGCTCGGTGATCAGGAACGGCTCGGTGAAGAGCTGCATGGTGCCGATGATCGACAGCACGGCGCAAAAGACGATGACCGGCTTCAGCAATGGCAAGGTGATGTAGAAGAATTGCTTCAGCCGGCTGACGCGGTCGAGTGTCGCCGCCTCGTAGACGTCCTCGGGGATAGACTGCAGGCCGGCCAGGATGATGATGGCGTTGTAGCCGGCCCAGCGCCAGGTCACGGCGATCATGATCAGCGCCATGGCCGGCGTGACGTTGGAGAACCAGTCGATCTTGGGCAGGCCGACGCTGTTCAAGAGCTTGTTGACGATGCCGAAATCGAGGCTGAACATCAGCCGGAAGACGGCCGAATAGGCGACCTCGCCGACCACCACCGGGGCGAAGAAGGCGAAGCGGTAGAGGCCGCGCGCCTTGAGCAGCGGCGAGTTCAGCAGCACCGCCATGACGATCGCCAGCGCAATCATCACCGGCACCTGGATGACCAGGATCAGTAGCGTGTTCTTCAGCGCATTGTAGAAGGCGGGGTCGCCGATCAGGCGGCCCCAGTTGAAGGCGGGCGCGAAGCGCCACGGCACGGTGCGCGTCGCCTGGAAGGAGATGATGAAGGAAGAGATGATCGGCCAGATCCAGAAGATGGCGAAGATCAAGAGGTAAGGCGTGAGGAAGCGGTACGCGGTGGCGTTCTGCGTGCGCATCGTCTTCCTCCTTTCTCTTGTCTTTTCCTTCTCCCCTTGTGGGAGAACGTGGCCGCGCAGCGGCCGGATGAGGGGTGTTCCAGGGAAAGCCGACGTCTCACTCCGCTGGAGCACCCCGTCTTGGCGGTGCGCGCCAATCCACCTTCTCCCCCAAGGGGAGAAGGTGCTAATCGCCTACTTCACCGGCAAACCAGTCGCGGCGGCGATCTGCTTGGCGGCGTCGTCGAGCGCGGCCTTGGCGTCGGGGTAGCCGCTGGCCAGATATTTGGTCTGCACGGCGCGCATGATGATCTCGGCGTCGCTCTGGAACTGCGTGCCGCGGCTCGGCACCACCTTGGGCAGCGTCGCCAGGATATCCTTCCAGACCGCCTGGTCGCCCCAATAGGGCTGCCCTTGCGCGACATAAGGGTCGTCGAGCGCCGAGATCAGCGAGGGCACCAGGCCGAAATCCTTCAGCATGGTGATCTGGCCCTCATTGGTCTCCAGCGTATATTTCAGGTAGGCGTAAGCCGCCTCCTTGTTCTTGGAGGCCGAGGTGATGGCCAGCGACGAGCCGCCAAGATTGGCGGCGCGCGGGCCGTCGGCGGTCAGGCTCGGCATCAGATAGACGCCCCATTTGCCGCTCTCCTTCGGTGATTCGGTGCGGATCGTGCCTTCATACCAGCCGCCATAGACCTGGCTGGCGACGGTGCCGGCGGCGTTGTTGGTGATCTTGGTCGACCAGTCGGCCGACGACACGATGCCGGCGTCCTTCATCTCCTTGACCTTGGTCAGGGCGTCGACGCATTTCGGCTCGGCCACGGTGATCGACTGGCCGTCCTCGGCAAAGTAACCGCAGCCCTGCTCGTTGGAGATCATGCGGAAGAATTCGGTGTCGCCGTTGAAATCGGCATTGGTCATCGACACGCCCGGATTGGCGGCCTGGATCTTCTTGCCGGCGGCGATGAAATCGTCCCAGGTCTTGATCGAGGCCGGGTCGACGCCCCCCTTCTCGTAGAAGTCGCGGCGGTAGAAGACGGCCACCGGGCCGGAATCCCAAGGCATCGCATAGGCCTTGTCGCCGACTTCGAGCTCGGTGCGCTTGAAGTCGGGGAATTTCTTCTGGTCCTCGGCGCTGTAACCCAGCGTGTGCAGGTCGACGAAGCAGTCCGGGAACTGGCTCCAGTAATTCTCCGCCTCGCCGTTCTCGATCGAGACGATATCGGGCAGGCCGACGCCGCCGGCGGCGCAGCCGGCGATCGATTTGTCATAGGTGGGCTGGTTGCCGAGGTCCTGAACCGTGACCTTGATGTCGGGGTATTTCTTGTTGAAGCCCTCGACCGTCGCCTTCAACGACGAGGCGGCGATATTCCAGCTCCAGATGGTGATCTCGCCGGACTGCGCCAGGGCCGGGCCGGAGCCCAGGGCAAGCATAAGCGCGGCGCAGGTCAGTGTAGTGCGCATTGAAATCCTCCCATTTCATTTGCTCTCTCACTGTGAGCGTGGCTAGACTATGCGGCGCGGAAGGCTTGTCCCCGACGAAGGGAATAAGAAGTTGGCGGAAAGTAAGATGCCGGGGCGTCCATTCTACCAGCCTGGCGCGAGCAGCGTCGAAGGACTGCCGCTTGTTTTGCAGATGTTCCACAACCACCCGTTGGTGATGCTGAAGCCGCACTGGCACGCCCAGGTCGAGGTGAATTTCATCGTTCAAGGCAGCGTGCATTACCGCATGGCCGAGCACGAGATTGCGCTGTCGGCCGGCGAGATGTGCCTGTTCTGGGGCGGCCTGCCGCACCAGATGGACGACCTCTCCGACGACGCCGTCTATGCCGGCGCGCATCTGCCGCTGGTGCATTTCTTCCGCCTGCATCTGCCGGCCGACATACGCCATCGGCTGATGACCGGCGCGACCCTGGTGACCAACGCCACCGACCAGTCGGACAACGACAATTTCAGGCGCTGGAACGAATATGCGCGCTCGGGCGATCCGGCCAGAGCCGAGCACGCCGTCAACGAGTTGCTCTTGAGGCTCGAGCGGGTGCGCTTCGAGCCCTACCGCCTGGTGCCGGGAAGCGCCGCCGGGCAAGGCACAGGCAATCCCTTCGACCAGCAATCCTCGCGCAATGTCGGGCGCATGTGCGATTACATCGCCGAGAATTTCCTCTACGACATCGACTGCGTGACCATTGCGGCGGCCGCCGACATCCATCCCAAATACGCCATGAGCCTGTTCAAGAAATCGACCGGCATGACGCTCAACGAATATGTCAATCTGCTGCGCCTGAGCTACGCGCAGGCGCTGTTGATGCATGAGGACGCCAATGTGCTGAGGGTCGCCATGGAATCGGGCTTCGGCTCGCTCAGCGCCTTCAACAAATCCTTCCGCAAGCTCGCCGGCATGTCGCCTTCCGATTTCCGCCGGGCGGGCGCCGCGCGGTAGCATCGCCGAATGGCGTCGCCGGCAGGGAGAACCCTGCCGGCGTGTCGTGCTTGTCGGCTCAGTTGGCCGGTTGGACGGCCGAAACCAAGAGCTTGCCGCCCTTGGCGGAATAAGTGACGGTGACCTTTTCGCCGACCTTCAGGGTCTCAACCTCGATGTTTTCGGGCAGGGCAAAGGTCTTGCCGTCGCTCAGCGTGAAGGAATCGCCCTTCTTGTCGACGCTGGCGATGGTGCCGCTGGCCGCCTTGGCATAGGCCCCGGTCGCGGAGGCGAGAGCCACGATCGCTGCGGCTGCGATGACGGATTTTTTCATCTTCTTTCCTTTCTTCTCTGAGGTTGCTGGCCCGAACCTCGCCGGGCCGCGCTCCCGATCCGGCGGGAACGGCACAAGCCTAGAGACCGGAGTTTTCGTGCGGCTGGCGGGGGCTATACAAATGCGTAAGGCGGCCGGGACGCGGGCTCCGCCTGCCTCAGGCATCTGGAACTCGCACGGCCGGAAGGCTGATTGTCACGCCGAGACCCGGGTTGCGGTCCTCGAGCGTTATTGCCGCACCATGCAGGTCGGCCACCGCCTTGACCAGGCTCAAGCCCAGGCCGCTGCCCGGCGTCGTGCGGCTCGCATCCAGCCGGTAGAGCCGGCGGAACACCTTTTCGCGCTCTTCGGCGGGGATGCCCGGACCATTGTCGCGGACATGGACGAGGACGTGGCTGCCTTCCCTGGTCACCGAGAGCTCGATCGCGGTGCCCGGCGGGCAATGCCTGAGCGCGTTCTCGACCAGATTGGCGAGCATCTGCATCAGCAGGTCGCGGTCACCGTGAATATACCATTTCGTACCCGGAATAATCCCAGTGGATAAGGATTTGCCGTCATCCTCGGCAACGTCGGCATAGACTTCGCCGATGGTCTCGACGATCGGGCCGACATCGAGATCGACGAAGCGCGCCTTGCGGGCGCCGGCTTCGATTTGGGCGATGCGAAGCAAAGCGTCGAAGGTGCTGTTGATCTGCTGGCTCTCAGCGCGGGCGTCGGTCAGCTCGGTCGAGACGTCCTCGCCCGACACCGTCTTGTCGGCGGCCGATTCCAGGATCATCTGCAGCCGGTTGAGCGGCGTCTTGAGGTCATGGGCGATGTTGGCGCTCACTTCGCGCATGCCGTCGACCAGCGCCGACAGGCGCTCGAGCGCCGCATTCACCTGGGCCGAGACGGCGTCGATGTCGTCGCCGCTGCCGATCAGCGGAATGCGCGCATCGAGGCGACCATGCGAGACGTCGACCATGGTGCTGGCAATGCCGTCGAGGCGCCGCTGGACGCGCGAGGCAAGCACGGCGCCGCCGACGATCGCCAGGACGGTGATGAAGAGCGTGGCCCAGCCGAAGCTCATCAGCACGATCCTTTCCAGATCCTCGGTTTCCGAAAGCGAGAAGGCGACCGTCAAATTGTTGTCGCCGACCACGCCCGAATAGGCGCGATACTCGGTGTCGGGCGGCACGCCCGGCAAATTGGCGGCGAACATGGAAAAGCCGTCCGGCAGCGCGGAGGCTGTGAAATCCCCGGCAAGGCGGTTGCCGTCCTTGTCGGTGAGGGAAAAGATCTCGTCCTTGTCCTGGCTGAACTGGGCATGGTCCCTGACCGTGGAGACGAGATCCTCCTCGTCGCTCTCGGCATAGGTCGCGGCGATCAGCGAATAGGTCTCCTTGATCGATTGATCGAGCTGCCTGGCGAGCGAGGCGCTCATCAATTGATAGACGATCGCGCCGGACAGGATGAAGGCCAGCAGGAACAGAAAGGCGAAGGTCAGCGCCAGCCTGAACGGCGTGCTGCGCAGCAGGCTGGAGCGTGTCTCGTTCATGCGATCGCGGTGGGTCGCCCCGCACGTGCGGCCGTGAGATCAGGCCGGGACATGCAGGCTGTAGCCGGTGTTGCGCACGGTGTGGATCAGCGGCACGTCGAAGGGCCTGTCGACCTTGGCCCGCAGCCGGCTGATATGCGTCTCGACGACGCTGGTCTTGGGGTCGAAATGAAAATCCCAGACGCGCTCCAGAAGCATGGTGCGGGTGATGACGCGGCCCTCGCCGCGCATCAGCACTTCGAGCAGGCTGAACTCGCGCGGCTGCAGGTCGATCGGCTGGCCCTGCCTGGTCACGCGGCGCAGGATCAGGTCCATTTCGAGGTCGGCGACGCGCAGCGCCGTCTTCTGCTCCTGCGCCGCCGGCCGGCGGCCGAGCGCATGAATGCGGGCGAGCAGCTCGGAAAAGGCGAAGGGCTTGACCAGATAGTCGTCGCCACCCGCTTCGAGGCCCTCGACGCGGTCGTCGACGCCGCCGATGGAGGTCAGGAAAATGGCTGGCGTGCGGATACCGGCGGCGCGCACCGCCTTGATCATCGACAGGCCGTCGAGGCCGGGAACCATGCGGTCGGCGACGATCACGTCATAGGCGTTGCGGGTCGCGGCGAAGAGGCCGTCATGGCCGTCGCGCAGCAAATCGCAGACATGGCCGGCCTCGGTCAGTCCCCTGACGATGTAATCGGCGGTTCTCGGATCGTCTTCAACAAGCAGAAGTCGCATCGCCCCGTGCTGTCCTTGCCGCCTCAACCTCACCGGCATGGTAGCGCCGGCTGCGGCTTTTTCTTGGCCGGTCTCTATCTCTTCGTTTGACGCGGTTCCTGACGGAAAATCCCGCGCCACCCGTTGCTGGAATTGCTCTAACCATCTGTTTTTACGCGCTGCCGGAGCGAAGGCCGCAACACATTTTTGCGAGAAGCGTTTTAGTCGAGCAGGGCCTGTTCGTCTTCGTCGATCAGGTTCCTCAGCGTCATATAGAGAACGATGACCACGATGCAGCCGAGAAAGGTCAGGCTGGTGGCGGTGGTGCCGAAGCCCATGCCGCCATATTCGACCGGTTGCGACAGCAGGTCGCCGAAGGAGGCGCCGAACGGCCGGGTCAGGATATAGGCGAGCCAGAAGGCCAGGATAGAGTTCAGGCCGAGGAAAAACCAGGCGAGCGCGATCGCCGCGATGACACCGCCGAAGATCACGCCGGTGGTGAGATAACCCATGTCGAAACGCTCGGCCACCAGATCGCCGGCGGCCGTGCCGAGCGAGAAGGTGAACAGGATCGCCAGCCAGTAGAAGATCTCGCGCCTGGTGGTGAAGATGGTGTGGATCGAGAGCGTCTTTTCGCTGGCGTACCAGGCCGCGAAAGTCAGTGCGAGGGCGACCGAGAAGACGATCGTCGTCGTCTCCAGCCGCACGCCGAAATTGTCGACGAGGTTGTCGGTGACCAAGGTGCCGACGACGCTGATCAGCACGACCGCGAGCCAATAGGCCCAGGGCACGTAGCGCTTCCGCGCGAACTGCAGGACAAGCGCGACCACCAGGATGCCGCTCATGATCAAGGATGTCGCGGTAAGGCCGAGGCCGAGATTGACGGCGAGATAGTCGGCCGCCGTCTCGCCCATGGTCACCGCCATGACCTTGATCAGCCAGAAATCGATGGCGACGTCCGGGACGCGGTTCAATTCGGACTCGTGTGCGTGGCTTGCCACGGTCATGGCGATATCCATTTCCGGTTCCTCCGCCGCTTACTTGCCAAGAATCTTAATGGCCTGGGCGAAGAAGTCGTCGGCGCGCTTGTCGTCGTCGGCGTTGCAACGCTCGATGCCCTTCGTCTCCAGTTCGGAAACCTTGTTCTTGTCGGCATCGTTAGGTGTCGCCTTGGCCTCGGCGGCGCGCAGGTCCTTCAACGCGGTCTCGCAAGGCGTCGGAGCGGCAACGGCCGAAGCCAAGGGAACGATGATCGCGGTAGCGGCAAAGGCGAAAGCAGCGGCAAATTTGTTCATGACATTATCCCGAGGTTGATGATCCATTCGCCGCCCGAAATCGCGTTTGGCGGCGATCGTCAGGCTAGACGGGCGAATTCACCGCGGCCTGTCCGCGCGCTTACAAATTCGTAAGGTCGGCCGAAAACCTCCATCGGGCCTCGTCTTCCCGCGGCGGAACAGCTAGAGAAGCCTCGGGGCCCCTGTCGGCGCCGGAGCGGTGAGAAGAATGGCCTATACGTCCCTCAAATCGGCGCCGAAGGCGTTCGACCAGCACAAGCGTCTGATCGTCGTGCAGGCGGCCGCCGTGCTTGCCGTCATCCTGCTCCTGTTCAGCAAGCCGGCGCTGGCCGAAGGGTCGGACGGGCACGAAATCGTCGAGACGATCGGGTTCGCGATGGTGCTGATCTGTTTCCTTGGCCGGCTGTGGAGCATCCTATTCGTCGGCGGCAGGAAGAATGACGAGCTGATTATGTCCGGTCCGTTCTCGATGACCCGCAACCCGCTCTATTTCTTCTCGACCGTCGGCGCTGCCGGCATCGGCCTGATGTTCGGCTCGGTGTTGGCCGCCGCGATGCTCGGGCTGGCGAGCTTCCTCGTCTTCCGCTTCACCGCGCGCAAGGAGGCCGAATACCTCGCCGGCAAGTTCGGTGCGGCTTACGCGGCCTATGCCGACCGCACGCCGCGCTTCTGGCCGAATCCGCTGCTTTACCGCGACGAGGCCCAGTGGCTGTTTTCGACGCGCGCGCTGCGGAACACGTTCCGCGACGGGCTCTATTTCCTGGCGCTGTTCCCGGTCATCGAGGCGGTCGAGTATTTCCGCCTCAGCGGCGACCTGCCGACGCTTTTCACCGTTTATTAGGTCTCCGGCGCGGATTTGGCCGGCGGCTATGCTTTGCCTTGGCAGGCGGCATGCTTTGAGATTGTCTGAAGCGCCCATCGCGATCGTCATCCTATGGCGGAGCAAGGAGCGAAGCGACGCGCGCAGACCATAGGATCCATGCCATTACTTTGAAGCGTCACAACGGTGCAGAATTCTGCCTCGCTGCATTCCACGGCTGAGGGCACGGCATGGATTCCAGGGTCTCCGCGACGCCGCTTCGCGGCTGCTCCGCCCTGGAATGACGAGGTTGGGAGGCTTCCGCCAACCTCCAGCGTTCGCGCTGCTTCACCGAAATGAACGGCGATCAGCGCGCCTTGCCGCGCGCGGCGCGGCGCGTGCTCTGCAGAAGAATTGCCAGGCAGCCGGCGAGAAGCAGCCAGCCGCCGGCGAGCGGCGGCAGCGCCAAAAACTTCACCGCGGCGGCGATCAGTGCAATGAGGATCAGCGCCAGCAGCGCCAGGCTGCCGTCGTCGACGAACATGCCGACGAGCTCCTTGAAGACAAGACGGATCATGGTCATCGGGCGACTCCTTCGGCGGGCGTCGGATAGGCGCCGCGCAGCCAGCGCACGATGGCGAAGGATGCGGCGGCAATAATGGCGAAGATGGCGAGCAGAGCGAGGTCGGCGCCCGGCCACTCGGCGCCGAGGCCTTCGCCGGTCCAGAACACGCCGAAGCTGGTCAGCATCAGCCCGACGACGAATTTCAGGGCGTTTTCCGGCACGCGCGCCAAAGGCCGGTGCACGGCGAGGCCGATCAGCATCACCAGCACGAAGGCGGCAAGCGCGCCGAGGCCGGCATAGAGCGTCTGGCCATGCGCGGCGCCGACGGCGATGACGATGAACACCACTTCGACGCCTTCGAGCAGCACCGCCTTGAACGACGCGACGGCCGCCAGATAGTCGGCGCGGCGGTCGTCGGCCTGCCGCTGCAGCGCCGCCGTCTCCTTGGAAAAGGCCTGCTCCTCGTCATGCAGCGCGATGACACCGACGCTGCGCAGGATCGCTTTCCTCAGCCAGCGCATGCCGAACAGGATCAAAAGCACGCCGACCACGAATTGCAGGACGGTGATGGGAACGAGCGCCAGCAGCGGTCCGAACGCCAGCACCAGCGCCGCCAGCACGGCAAGCGCCAGCGCCGCGCCGGTCAGCGCCGGGCGCCAGCTGCGCGTCACGCCGACGGCGAGCACGATCGTGAAGGCTTCGACCACCTCGACGAAGGAGGCCAGGAAAGAGGCCGTCACGGTGGAAAGTATGGGTGTCAGGCCATGCATGCAGGCGTCCTATAGTTCGGAATCATCAGTTGGCGAGAACGATACAGCGTTCGGGCGGCAGCGAGAATGCCAGTGAGGAGCCGACCGGCGGCGCTTCCGGCCAGTCGAGGCGGACGCGTTGCGGGCCGAGTTCCACCGCCAGCCGCCAGCAGCGCCCCTGGAAGGCGCTCGACAGCACTTTGCCCTGCAGCCGGTTGCCGGGATGCGCCTCGGCCGGCCGCGCGTCTTCCGGCCGGACCACAAGCATGCCGTCGCCTGATTTCGCCCCGGGCGTGCGCAGGCTGTCGGCGGCGGCGCCCCGCACGCTGAACAGCCCATCGCGCACGGTGCCGGGCACCACCGAAAAGCCGCCGATGAAACCGGCGACGAAGGAATCGGCCGGCCGCTCGTAGATCGCGCGCGGCGTGTCGAACTGGGCGATGCGGCCGTCGCGCATCACCGCGATGCGATCCGAAACGGCCATGGCTTCGGCCTGGTCATGCGTCACATAGATGACGGTCGCCGCTTCGCGCCGCACCAGCTCCATCATCTCGATGCGCATGTCCTCGCGAAGCGCTGCGTCGAGATTGCTGAGCGGCTCATCGAACAGCATCAGCGCCGGCCGCGCGGCAAGGCAGCGGGCGATGGCGACGCGCTGCTGCTGTCCACCCGACAGTTCCGAGGGGTAGCGATCGCGATAGGGTGCGAGCCGCGCGACCTCCAGCGCATGGCCGACACGGACGGCGATCTCCGCTTCGGCGAGCCGTTGCGCGCGCAGCCCGAACGACAGGTTGCCTGCCACCGTCATATGCGGCCACAGCGCGTAATCCTGGAACACCATGCCGATCCTGCGCTTTTCGGCGGGCAGGACGGATGTTTCGCTCCAGACGACACGGTCGCCGAGCGCGATCGTGCCGCTGTCGGGGTCGACCAGCCCGGCAATGCTGCGCAGCAGCGTGGTCTTGCCGGAACCGCTCGGGCCGAGCAGCGAGACCACCTCACCGGCCCTGATGGCGAGGTCGAGGTTGCTGAGCACGGCGCGCCCGCCGAGCGACTTCGAGATGCCGGCGCAATGGAGCGAAGCGGTCATGCAGGCTCTCCCGACGCGGCCGGAGTGCCTTGCGGCCGGCCAAATGCAATGAAGCGCTTGAGCGGATACCAGATCAACGCCGCGGCGCCGCCGGCGGCGGCCATGGCGGCGAGCGCGATGGCGCAGGCCAGCCCGTCGCGGTCATGGCTGAACAATTTCAGGATGAGCGTCGGCGCCGGCGGACCGCTTTGCGGGATCAGCATCTGCGACATCGGCAATTCGAACACGGTGCGGATGAAGGTAAGCAGGAAGGCCGTGACGACGCTGAGCAGGATCAGCGGCAAGGTCACCGAGATGAGACGCCGGACCGCGCCGACGCCGGAGATCCGCGCGGCGTCGGTCAGGCTCGGCGCCAATTGGCCGACGGCCGAGAGGATGACGACCAGGCAATAGGGCAGCGCCGCCGCGACATAGCCCATGACCAGCAGCGAGCCGTCGCCGTAATGCGGGAACGGCCAGTCGCGGAAACCGGGCAGCCGGTTCCAGACCAGGATGTAGCCGAAGCCGAGCACGATGCCGGGGATCGCGACCGCGCCGAGCGACAGGCCAAGCACCGCGGTGCGCATGACCGGGCTCGAACGATCGAGCTGGGCCGAAAGCAGCAAGGCCAGCGTGCTGGCGATGACCGCCGCAAAGCCGGCATAAAAGAGGCTGCGCATCAGCCCTTCATTGGCCGCCGTGTGCGGGCTAAGCGCCGCGCCGAGATTGGCGAGGGTGAAATTGTCCGGCGCCAGACCGTGGCCGAGCGTGCTGGTGAGCGCCCGCACCGCGATGGCGCCGAGCGGCAATATGAGCGCGAGGAAGGCGACCAGCAGTGCCATCGCAAAAGCGAGCCAGCGCCAGGCGCCGAGCCGATAGCGCCGGGCCGGCCTGGCTCGTCCGGAAATCAACCGCGGATCGGCGCGGCGGCGCAGCAGCCTGTCGGCCACGACGACGAGCAGAACCAGCGCCAGCAGCACCAGGGCCTGCGCGCCGGCGGCCGGGAAGTCGACGGGATAGTCGCTCGCCGCGGCATAGATGCCATAGGTCAGCACGCCGAAGCTCGACATCCTGGCAATCGTCGAGGCCAGGCCGAAATCGGAGAGCACTTCGGCGAAGGTGGCGATGAAGCTGAGCACAATCGCCGGCGCCAGCAATGGGCCGTTGACGCGCAGCCAGATCCTGAGCGGCCCGGCGCCCGACAGGCGCGCGGCGTCCTCCAGCTCGCTGCCTAGCCCCGCCAGCGCGCTGCCGATGATGAAAGCCGCGAGCGGGAAGAGGCTCAGCGTGTGCACGAAGACCAGGCCGGCCAGCCCGAAGAAGGAAGCGCCGAGCCAAGGCGGCAAAAGGCCAAGCTGCGCCAGGTAGCCGCCGGACGACATCAAGAGCACCCAGGCCAGCGCCTTCAGATAGGACGGCGTCAGGAACACCAGCCAGGGCACCAGCGAAAGCGGGCCGCGCAGCGGGATATCGCAACGCTGCACCAGCACGGCGAAGGCGCCGCCGAGCATGGTTGTCGTCAGGGCCGCAAGCAGGCCGAGCTCCAGCGAATGCAGGATCGAGCCGGCGATATAGGGTGAGGAGAAGACGCGCGCGAGCGGCTCGGCGCTGAAGAGGCCTTGCGCGCCGTCGACCGCGAACAGCCCAGGCACCACGGCCTGCAGCAGCACGAGCGCCAGCGGCAGGCCGATCAACAGAGCGAAGACGGCATAGACCGCCAGCGGCCCGCCAAGGCGCGCCAGCGCGGGCAGGCGTCCGCGCGCCCACCCGCTCGAGCCGATGCCGCCGCCGGCGGCATCGAATTTCTGCACCATCGTCATTGCCAGGCGAGCGCGGTCACTGGACGAACTTTTCCTTGTACCACTGCTTCCACTCCGTCTCGTGCGCCGAGGCCGTCGCGTCGTCGAGATGAGTGTAGGCGATGCTGGTCTCGCGGCCGGGCTTGGGGTTCACGCCCTTGATGATCGGAATGTAGAAGAAGTCGGTGTCGTCGCCGTTCTGCATCGCGGCCTGGCCATCGGCGCTGGTGACGAATTCGATGAACTTGCGCGCAGCATCCATATGCTGCGTCCTGGCGCTGATGCCGAGGCCCTGCGGCAGCGAGACCGAACCCTCGCTCGGATAGACGGCGACGACAGGCTCGCCGGCGGCGATCTTGGAGAAGATGGCGCTGTCCTGGTTGATGCCGACCGAGGCGTCGCCGGTCAGCACCGCCTTGTTGACCTTGCCGCCGCTGGAGAGCCCCGAGAGCGACTTGTTGGTCAGCGTCTTGGCGAGCAGCTCCTTGCCGGCATCGACGCCGTTGGTCTGGAACAGGCCGGCAAGCCACTGATAGGCCGGGCCGGAGAGGTTCGGGTCCTTGGCGGCGACGCTGCCGGCGAAGCCCTGCAGGTCGGCCCAGGATTTCGGCATCTTGTCGGCCTTGACCTTCTTGATGTTGACCTCGATCGCGGTGGTGCTGGTGCCGGTCGGCAGGAAGGCGTGGCTCTGCGGGATCAGCGACTTGCCGAGATCGGTCCAGGCGATCTTGTCGAATTCATCGGCCGGCACCGGCTGCAGCACGTGGTCGGCCGCCATGCGCTCCATCACGGCGGAGCCGTCGAGCCAGACGATGTCGAATTGCGGGTTATTGCCCTCGGCGGCGATCTTGCCCAGCGTCTCGCCGGTGCTGCCGGGCTCGACGATGTCGACGGTCAGCCCGGTCTTGGCCTGGAAGGCCTTGGCGACTGGACCGGCAAAGTCGAGCGCGTCATAGAGCACCAGATCCGCGGCGCAGGCCGGCGCGGCGATGGATAGAACCGTCAAACTCAACGCAAGTCCAAGCGTTGTCTTTATAGTCATCTCGCTCTCCTGTTGTTTCGAGAAGGCAAAGTAATGCCAATTGTATATTATACCTCTTTGGCTGACATTTTTATGTCAGTGGCATTTACTTCTTGCGCGTCCCGCGTTTTATCCATGCCTTGTCGATCGCGCCGCGCAGGCCGCTCAACCGGTCCAGGCTGTCGAACGCGGTCTCGCCGGCCTTGGCGGCCAGGGCGATGATCATTGCCTCGATGAGCACCATGGTGCCGCCATGGGTGGCGAGGTGGTCGGCCTTGCCGCGCGGGACCGGGAGCGTGGCAGCCACCTTGTCGGAGACGAGCGGCCCCAGATTGTCGCTGATCAGCACCACCGGCACGTCATGCAGGCCGGCCTGCTCGAGGACGATCTCGACCTCGCGGTAAAGCGGTGCGTAGGCCATCATCAACACGGCATCGCCGCTTTCCAGCCACAGCAGGCGGTCGGCAAGCGCTACGCCCGACACGGAAAGCGCGCTGCTCGGCAGGCCGATCCTGTTGAATTGCAGGGCCGCGTATTCGGCCATGGCGCCCGAGGGGCCGATGCCGAAGATGTGGCGGCGACGGGCGGCGGCCAGGAGATCGACGGCGTTGGCGAAGGCCGCTTCCATCTCCGGCCGCTTCAGCGCCTCGAGCGCGCTTTCATGGAGGCCGACGACATGGCGCAGCGCCGCGGCGCTGTCGCCGCCGGTCTCTTGCAAGGTGCGGGCCAGCCGCCTGCCGGGTGAGGCCGTGCCGGTCAGGTCCGCGAGCAGCATCTGGCGCAGCGCCGACAGGCTGTCGAAGCCGAGCGAGCGGGCGGTGCGCACCACGGTTGCGTCGCTGGCGCCGGCAAGGGCGGCGATCTCGGCCGCCGATCCCAGCAGCACCGCCTGCTTCTGGCCGACGAAGAAACGCGCCATGCGCTGCTCGGCCGGCGGCAGGGTTTCGAAGGCTGCCTCGACGCGATCGTCGAAAGCGCTTTGCCGGTCGGCGGAATCGTCGGATGTCATGATGGTCGGCCATTCGTCAGGAAGGTTCGTAGCAATCGCTACGGCACCGACCCTCCGAAATGTTCATTACATCCGTGTGACAACGCCGGCCGTGGATCACGGGACCGATCGGCGCGCTGGAGGGCCTTACCCGTTGACGGTCTGTATCCGTTCGGTGTCCGTTGTATCGCGCCACTGCCCTGGCTATGTGCTGGAGCAACAGGGAGTTCGAGCGGTCGATGTGCCGCTCCAGCAGGAATGGAACCATGAAGAAGATCGGATTTCTGTCGTTCGGGCATTGGTCGCCCTCGCCGCAATCGGGCACGCGCTCGGGCGCCGACGCGCTGCTGCAGTCGATCGACCTCGCGGTCGCGGCCGAGGAGCTCGGCGCCGACGGCGCCTATTACCGCGTCCACCATTTTGCCCGGCAGCTCGCCTCGCCGTTTCCGTTGCTTGCCGCGGCGGGCGCCAAAACCCGCCGTATCGAGCTCGGCACCGCCGTCATCGACATGCGCTACGAGAACCCGCTCTACATGGCCGAGGACGCGGGCGCGGCCGACCTCATCGCCGGCGGGCGTCTGCAGTTGGGCATAAGCCGCGGCTCGCCCGAGCAGGTGATCGATGGCTGGCGCCATTTCGGCTATGTGCCGGAAGAGGGCAAGAGCGACGCCGACATGGCGCGCCGGCATTCGGAAATCTTCCTCGACCTGTTGCGCGGCGAAGGCTTTGCCCAGCCCAATCCGCGACCGATGTTCCCCAACCCGCCCGGCCTGCTTAGGCTGGAACCCTTCTCGGCCGGCCTGCGCGACCGCATCTGGTGGGGCGCCGCCACCGACGCCACCGCGGTATGGGCGGCCAAGCTCGGCATGAACCTGCAAAGCTCGACGCTGAAATTCGACGAGAGCGGCGAGCCGCTGCATGTCCAGCAGGCCAAGCAGATAAGAGCCTATCGCGCCGCCTGGAAGGAGGCCGGCCATAGGCGGGAGCCGCGCGTCTCGGTCAGCCGCAGCATTTTTGCCTTGGTCAACGACATGGACCGCGCCTATTTCGGCGGCAGCGAGGGCGAGGACCATTTCGGCTATATCGAGCCGGAGAAGCGCGCCGTGTTCGGCCGCACCTATGCCGACGAGCCGGACAAGCTGGTGGAACAGCTCAAGGCGGACGAGGCGATCGCCGAGGCCGACACGCTGCTGCTCACCGTGCCCAACCAGCTCGGCGTCGACTACAACGCCCATGTCATCGAGTCGATCCTGAAGCACGTCTCGCCGGCGCTGGGGTGGCGGTGAGGTCGCGAAAACCGCAAAAGGCGTAATCTCCCCCGCAAGTGGGGAGATCGGCAGCTTCGGCGCCGGCGCTCCTCCCGTCCTTACCCTCGACGTTGACATCTGATAAAATAACAATCTACTTTGTCGCGTAATCGGTTACGTAACCGATTACGGCTCAATCAAGTGGAGGAGACTAATGAGCAAGATTTCGAACACGCACGGGTTTGGCCCGTTCTCGCGCCGCCAGTTCCTGAAGACCAGCGCCTTGGCTGCCGGCGCGCTCGCTCTGCCGCTCGGCCCGGCTCTTGCTGCCGACAAGCCGAAGGTCGGCCTGGTCATGAAGTCGCTCGCCAACGAGTTCTTCAAGCAGATGCAGGCCGGCGCCGAGGAGTATGCGGCGAAGAACAAGGACAAGTTCGATTTCGCCGCTGTCGGCATGAAGGACGAGCGCGACTTCGCCGCGCAGGTCGACGCGATCGAGAACTTCATCACCCAGAACTACAACATCATCGTCGTGGCGCCGGCCGATTCGAAGGCCATGGTCACGCCGATCGCCAAGGCGCTGAAGGCCGGCATCAAGGTGATCAACATCGACGTCTCGCTCGACACCGAGGCCAAGAAGAAGGCCGGCATCGACCTCGCCTTCTTCGGGCCGGACAACCGCGCCGGCGCCAAACTCGCCGGCGACGCGCTCGGCAAAGCGCTGGGCAAGGGCGGCAAGGTCGTCATCCTCGAAGGCAATCCCGAGGCCGACAACGCCAAGGAACGCAAGCTCGGCTTCGACGACGCGGTGAAGGAAAACGGCCTCGACCTGCTCGATTCCAAGACCGCGCATTGGGAGACCGAGGAAGCCAACACGCTGATGACCAACTTCCTCACCCAGCATCCGGATATCCAGGGCGTGATGGCGGCCAACGACTCCATGGCGCTCGGCGTCGTCAAGGCGATCGACGCGGCCGGCAAGTCCGGCCAGATCAAGGTCGTCGGCTTCGACAACATCCCGGCCGTCGGCCCGCTGCTGAAGGACGGCAAGATGCTCGCCACCGTCGAGCAGTATGGCGCGCAGATGGCGGCCATGGGCATCGACTACGGCCTGCGCGAGCTTGCCGGCGAGAAATTCTCCGGCTGGGTCAAGACCGACATCAAGCTGATCACCGCCTGAGGCGAGCCGCCGCCGGGACTCCCTCCGGTGTTCTGCTTGTCTCGTCATCGTCGCCGGCCACCTGCCGGCGACGATGACCGCGCGCTCGTACCGCCGTTGCGGTAGAAGAGCGCTGTTCAGGATTGCCGCATGAACGACGTGATTCTTTCCCTTGAAGGGGTCGGAAAGATCTTTCCCGGCGCCGTCGCGCTGAGCGATGTGTCGCTGTCGATCGCGCGTGGCGAGACCCATATCATCCTGGGCGAGAACGGCGCCGGCAAGTCGACGCTGATCAAGCTCCTGGCCGGCATCTACCAGCCGGACTCGGGCAAGATCGCCTTCAATGGCCAGCCCTACCAGCCGAAGACACCGCATGACGCGCAACAGAGCGGCATCCGCGTCGTGCATCAGGAGCTGAACCTCCTGCCCTATCTCAGCATCGCCGAGAACCTGATGCTGGAAAGCCTGCCGCGCCGCGCCTTCGGCATCGTCGACCGCAGGGCGCTCAACAGCCGCGCGGTGGCGCTGCTGAAGGAAGTCGGCCTCGACATCGATCCGCGCATACGCGTTGAGGCGCTCGGCGTCGCGCAGATGCAGCTGGTCGAGATCGCCAAGGCGCTGAGCTACGACTCGAAGCTCTTGGTGCTGGACGAGCCGACGGCGACGCTGACGCCGCCGGAGATCGGACGGCTGTTTTCCATCATCAAGCGGCTGAAGGCCAAGGGCGTCACCATCATCTATATCTCGCACCGGCTGCACGAGGTGTTCGAGATCGGCAACCGGGTGACGGTGCTGCGCAATGGCAGGCTGGTCGCGACCCGCGATCTCGAGGGCCTCACCGTGCCCGACCTTGTGCGCATGATGATCGGCCGCGACATCGCCGACGAATACGGTTTCGACGCTTCGATCGTGCCCGGCAAGGTCGCGCTCAGCGTCGCCAATCTGAAGCGCGACGCCGCGACGCCGGACATCTCCTTCGCCGTGCGCCACGGCGAGATCCTCGGCGTCGCCGGCCTGGTCGGCAGCGGCCGCACCGAGGCCATGCGCGCCTTGTTCGGCGCCGATCCCAAGCTTGACGGCGTCGTCGAGATCGACGGCAAGCCGGTGGCGATCGCCGCGCCCAAGGACGCGGTGCGGCATGGCTTGAGCCTGCTCACCGAGGACCGCAAGGGCCAGGGCCTGCTGCTCGACATGGCCGTCGACAGGAACATCACCATCACCGATCTGGGCAAGGTCTCGCGCAACGGGCTGCTCAACCGCCGGGCGGAGAGCGCGGCCGCCAGCGATCTCGTCGGCCAGCTGCGCGTCAAGGCAAGCTCGATCGAGCAGGCGGTGCGCAACCTTTCCGGCGGCAACCAGCAGAAGGTGGTTCTGGCCAAATGGCTGTTCCGCGGCACCTCGACGCTGATCCTCGACGAGCCGACGCGCGGCGTCGATATCGGCGCGCGGCGCGAGATCTACCAGCTGCTCTGGATGCTGGCGGCGCAGCAGAAGGGCATCATCATGGTGTCGTCCGACCTGCCCGAGCTGATGGGCATGTGCCACCGCATCGTCGTCTTTTCCAGGAACAGGATCGTCGGCGAAGTGCCGCGATCCGAATTCGACCAGGAGCGCATCCTGTCGCTCGCCTATCAGGAGTATGTGCGACCATGAGCGAGACGTCCGAGATAGCCGTGGCGGCGCCGGTTTCTCCCGCAAGGGCAAAATTCCTGCGCTTCCTCGTGCGCGATGCCGGCGTGTTGCTGGCGCTGGTGCTGATCACACTGTTCTTCTCGGCGACCGCGCCTTATTTCGCCACCTCCGGCAACGCGCTGAAGATCTTCGTGCAGATCGCCATCAACACGGTGCTGGCGGCCGGCATGACCTTCGTCATCCTGACCGGCGGCATCGATCTTTCGGTCGGCTCGGTGCTGGCGCTGTGCACGGTCGTCGGCGCCACCGTGATGATCGACGAGAACCTGTCGCCGGCCGTCGCAATCACGCTGGCGCTGCTCGCCTGCATGGCGACGGGCGCCGTCTGCGGCTTCCTCAATGGCTGGATCTCGACGCGCTGGAAGATCCCTTCCTTCATCGTCACGCTCGGCATGCTCAACATGGCGGCGGGCGCCGCCCGCGTCGTCAGCGACAATTCCACCATCACCGGCCTGCCGCAGAGTTTCGTCGATTTCGGCAATCTGATCATCGGCGGCTTCCTGCCGTCGATCTTCCTGGTGGCGGTGCTGGTGATCGCGGCCGGCTGGTTCGTGCTGCGCTTCACCGTCTTCGGCCGCATGATCTTCGCCGTCGGCACCAATGACGAGGCGGTGCGGCTGTCGGGCCACAATCCGGATTTCTACAAGGTCGCCGCCTTCACCATCAGCGGGCTCACCGCCGGCATCGCGGCCATGGTCTATCTTCTGCGCCTCAACATCGGCAGTCCGATCGCCGGCGTCGGCTACGAGCTCAATGCGATCGCCGCCGTCATCATCGGCGGCACCAGCCTCAGCGGCGGCAAGGGCTCGATCATCGGCACGCTGGTCGGCGCCTGCATCCTGCAGGTGCTCTCCACCGGATTGCAGCTGCTCGGCGTCGGCGACAATTTCAAACCCATCGTAATCGGCCTTGTCATCGTGCTCGCGGTCATCCTAGACGCGTACCGGGAGAGGCTGTTGCGGAGGATCCGCTGAGGGGAACGGGCCATGACGACGATCGCCGATGTCGCGCGCCATGCGGGGGTATCCGTCGCTACCGTCTCGCATGTGATGAACCATACCCGTCATGTCGAGCCGGAAACGGCAGAGCGCGTGCGCGCCGCGATCGCGGCGCTGCGCTACAGCCCGAACTCGGTGGCGCGGAGCCTGCGGCGCGGCGAGACCAAGACCATCGGCCTGCTGCTTCCGGACAATTCCAATCCGTTCTTCGCCAGCGTCGCGCGGCAGATCGAGGATGCCGGCTTCGTCTCCGGCTACACGGTGATCCTGTGCAACTCCGACGGCAATGCCGAGAAGGAGGAGCGCTATCTCTCGGTGCTGATGGCCAAGCAGATCGACGGGCTGATCTTCGCCGGTTCGTCCGACCACGCGCGGGTCTTCGCCCGCCTCCTGCCCAGCGTGCCGGCGGTGCTGCTCGACCGCGAGATCCAGTCGGTCAATGTCGATTCCGTGCTGGTCGACCACGACCATGGCGGCTATCTCGCCGGCAGATACCTGGCCGGGCTCGGGCACCGGAAGATCGGCGTCATCGGCGGGCCGCGCGATTCGAGCTCCAGCCCCGCCCGCCTGCGCGGCTTTGTCCGCGCGCTCGAGGAGGCAGGCCTCGAGCTGCCGCCGTCCTCGATCGTCGATTCCGACTATCATTTCGCCGGCGGCCGCCTGGCGATGGAGCAGTTGATGGCGCAGGCGCCCGACATCACGGCGTTGTTTGCCTGCAACGATTTGATGGCGATGGGCGCGCTGACGGTGCTGCGCTCGCGCGGATTGCGGGTTCCCGACGACATGTCGATGGTCGGCTTCGACGACATCCCCTATGCCGTCACCACCTGGCCGCCGCTGACGACGATCGCGCAGCCGGTCGAAAAGATCGGCACGCGGGCGGTGAGCCTGCTGCTGGAACGGCTCGGCGATCCGGCCGCGCCCTCGCGCCGCGAGGTGCTGGCGCCGGTGCTGGTCGAAAGGGAAAGCTGCGCGGCGCGGCGGTAGTCTGGCAATTGTCGTCGCCGGCGCTGCCCCTCATCTGTCTGCCGGCATCTTCTCCCCGTCAACGGGGCTGGCCGCGGGCTCGGCGCTCATCACGCAACGCTGGCCATTGGCGAAATCGCCGATGCCAGCGTCTTTCTCCCCGTCACTATACGGGGAGAAATGCCCGGCAGGGCAATGAGGGGCAGCGCCGAGGCTGCGAGGATTGCTTTCAAAACCATCCAAGGAGGCCGCAAAGTGCTCATCTTCGACCGCTGCGCTGCCCCTCATCCGCCCTTCGGGCACCTTCTCCCCGTGAAACGGGGAGAAGGGAAAGACTTCAAGCCGCCGGCTGCATGGCGGCCCGCAACAGCATCCCGAACAGGTCGCGCGGCTCGTCGGGGTCGGCGAGCAGGTCGAGCTCCTCGTAGAGGCCGGTGGCCTGGAGCTGGTCGCGGACGTAGCGCAGCGCGGAAAAATCTTCCGTGGCGAAGCCGACGGAATCGAACAGCGTGATCTGCTTGGCCGATTTGCGGCCCTCAGCCTGGCCGGTCATCACCTGCCACAGCTCGGTCACCGGATGATCGGCGTCGAGCTGCTGGATCTCGCCCTCGATGCGGGTCTGCGGCGGGAACTCGACGAAGATGTCGGAGCGCAGCAGAATGTCGCGGTGCAGCTCGGTCTTGCCGGGGCAGTCGCCGCCGACGGCATTGATGTGGACGCCGGAGCCGACCATGTTGTCGGTTAGGATGGTGGCGTACTGCTTGTCGGCGGTCACCGTGGTGATGATGTCGACGCCTTCCACGGCATCCTGTCCTGTCGCGCAGATGGTGATGTCGAAACCCTTGCCGGCGAGGTTGCGGGCGCATTTCTCGGAAGCCTGGCGGTCGATGTCATAGAGCCGCAGCCTATCGATACCGAGCAGCGCCTTGAAGGCGATGGCCTGGAACTCCGACTGGGCGCCGTTGCCGATGATGGCCATGGCTTGGCTGCCCTTCGGCGCCAGGTATTTGGCCGCGACGGCCGAGGTGGCGGCGGTGCGCAGCGCCGTCAGGATGGTCATCTCGGTGAGCAGCATCGGATAGCCGGAACCGACATCGGCGAGCACGCCGAAGGCGGTGACCGTCTGGCGGCCCTCGCGCATGTTCTTCGGATGGCCGTTGACATATTTGAAGCCGTACATCTTGCCGTCGCTGGTCGGCATCAGCTCGATGACGCCGTCATGGCTGTGCGAGGCGATGCGCGGGGTCTTGTCGAACAGCTCCCAGCGGCGGAAATCCTCCTCGATATAGGCGGCGAGCTCGGTCAGGAAGCGCTCGACGCCGATGGCGAGCACAAGCTTCATCATGCGGTCGACGCTGACGAAGGGGACGATGGCAAGGCGCGAAGGCTGGGTCATGGTCAGAGGCTTCCGGAGTGGCTGCGGGTCGGGCGGTCCATGATGCGGCGGCCCATCAGGCTGGCGGTGAGGTCGACCATCAGGGTCGCGGTGCGGCCGCGCTCGTCGAGGAACGGGTTCAATTCGACCAGGTCGAGGCTCGAAACCAGGCCGCTGTCGGACAGCATCTCCATCACCAGATGCGCCTCGCGGAACGTGGCGCCGCCCGGCACCGTGGTGCCGACGGCCGGCGCGATCGAGGGGTCGAGGAAATCGACGTCGAGACTGACATGCAAGAGCCCGTTCTCCTTCTCGACGCGGGCCAGGAAGGCGCGCAGCAAGGGCGCGATGCCGTGCTCGTCTATGGCGCGCATGTCATGCACGGTGACGCCGGCTTCAGTGAGCGCGCGGCGCTCGGCCGGGTCGACGCTGCGCAGGCCGATGGCGCAGATGCGGGCCGGGTCGACCGCTTGCGGCAGATCCGGGAAATAACCCTTGAAACCCGCCTGGCCGCTGGCATAGGCGAGCGGCACCCCATGCAGATTGCCACTGGTGGTGGTGTCGAGCGTGTGGAAATCGGGATGCGCGTCGAGCCACAGCACGAAGAGCGGCCGGCCGCGCTCGGCAGCGCGGCGCGCCACGCCGGAAACGGTGCCGGCGGAGATCGAATGGTCGCCGCCGAGGAAGATCGGCATGGCATCCCTGGAAGCGGCGTAGGCGGTCTCGGCGATCGCCGCCGTCCAGGCGGAGATCTCCGGCAGCGCCTTCAGCGCCAGGTTGCCGTGGACCACGGGCCGCGCCGCGGCCTTCTCGACCGCGCCCCAGTCCTCGACCTCGTGGCCGAGCTCGGCCAGCACCGAGACCAGCCCCGCCGTGCGCAGCGCGCTCGGCCCCATTTCGCATCCCATCCTGCCCGCGCCGTCCTGCACCGGCGCGCCGACGATCCTGCAGCGCATTTTTTCTCACCTTGCGATTGATCGAAGGAGTGAACCATCACCCGCTGGCGGTTTGAATAGCGAAAATTGGCATTTCGAGAAGACTAATCTATCATATTGGTCAAATGATTTGATCGAAA
Organism: Mesorhizobium sp. B3-1-8; assembly: GCF_006439495.1. Lineage (NCBI taxonomy): Bacteria > Pseudomonadati > Pseudomonadota > Alphaproteobacteria > Hyphomicrobiales > Phyllobacteriaceae > Mesorhizobium > Mesorhizobium sp. B3-1-8. Next base: position 116,192 of record NZ_VFTK01000011.1, on the reverse strand, counting down.
TGGGAAGCCATGGACGCTCTAGACGAGAAGCTGGTGACGCTGCTGAGGCATGATGCTCGGCGCAGCGTATCCGACCTCGCCATTGATCTCGGCGTGTCACGCGCCACGGTCAGGTCGCGCATGGAACGGCTGGAAAAGTCCGGCGAGATCATCGGCTACACGGTGGTGCTGCGCGCCGACGCGGTCGATCAGAAGATACGCGGTGTGATGACGATCGAGATCGAGGGCCATGCCGCCGACCGCGTCGTCAAGGCGCTCGGCGGCCTCGCCGAGGTCTCGACCATTCATACCACCAACGGCCGCTGGGACCTGGTGGTGGAGCTCGGCACCGCCACACTGACCGATTTCGACGCTGTGCTGCGGCGCATAAGGCTGATCCCCGGCATAACGGGAAGCGAGACAAGCCTGCTCTTGGCGACGCCGAGGACGACGCGGGCGCGGCTGGCGTAGTCGAGCGGGGCGGGCCGGCCCCTCCGTCACATCACAGATTCGCGAGGGCCGGGACGACCGGCGGCCCAAAGAGCGTTATGCGACGTGTCAGGCGACGGGATTGCGCATGGCGGAGAAAGCGAAGACCGCCAAAGAGCGTAGCCTGGTATGACGGAACCGGCGCCGTCGCCGCGCGGCATTGTACGGCAGCGCCGGTGTGAAGCCTGGAAAGGCCCGATCACACCGGCAGCCGCCTTGCGAGGAAGGCAGGTTCGTCAGCCGTTCGGATAATAGCCGCCGTCCGAGCCGTCGCCCATATAGGTTCCCTGGCCGGTGGCGTCCTGAAGCCGCTGATCCAGCTCATTGATCTGCCCGATCGCCGATCCGCCGCGCTGGATGCTGTCGGCCTGCTGCATCAGCTCGCGGGCCTTGCCTTCAGAGATCTTGCCGAGCTCCCTGGCGTTGCGGATACCTTGCTTGACGCCAAGCAGCTGCTCCGTTGCGGCTCTCGCCTCCGGATCCATCGGCACTGACGCCGTGGTTGTCGTGTCGACCGCGGCTCTATGGTGGCGGTGCACGGCATAGGCGCTGGAAAGCGGCATAGCCGCGAAGATCGAGGCGGCCGCAATGAGTTTTGGGATGAAAGAACGCATGATGACATCTCCCTGCGATGGAAGAAGCGGCAAAACCGCTTTTTCCGAAACGGGCCGTCCTGTCGCGTCGTGTCGCGGTGCTGGCCATTCACCGCCGGCGTTTCTCGGCCCAAAGCAGACATATAGAAGCCGCCCCGGCGTTGAAACGAGGGTGGAACGCAAACGTTATCCGATGTGAACGGGCGTTGAATCGCCGATGCGCGGGCCGGGGTCTTCAGGCGACGCTGGCGAACGGGATCGGCGAACTGGCAGTCTGTCCGCCAAGCCCGGCATTGGCCAGGTCGGCAAGCTGCTCGGCTTCGCCGCGCGTCAGGCCGATCAGCGGCCGGCCGACCATCTCCGCCGGGATGTCGAAAGCCAGATCACACACAAGCCAGTCGTCGCACGGATCCCGCATCGCTGCGAACCGCATTGACGCTCCTTGTTTCAGCGTAGCTAAAGCGGGCTCGGTGTTCACAGAATCGCTGACCGGCCTAAGTCTTTGTTTGGCCCACGTGTTTGCCCTGGAACCGTAGCGCGCTCCCACGACACGCATGGCAGTTGAGACAGAGTCCGATTGTTCCGGCGCAGGCCAGTAAAGTATCGACAAAAGGCTGGAATATCGGGAAAGTACCGCCGGCCGCGGCGTCGAGAGGAGTTCATTCGCCTGGCTGGCGAACTCCTCCGCTTGCTCGCGCGTGAGACCGAGCAGCACCATGTCCGGCATCTGCGCCGGGCAACCGGACCGCAGATCGTACACCATCCATTGGCCGCACGGATCCTGTAAGGCTGTGAACCTCATGGCCGTTTTGTTTAGCTATGCCCCAACGTAACGACTTGCGGGAATGGTTCCCCGCGAGACTGCCCGGCCGGATCAATTCCGGCACTTTCGCTCAACATATAATTGTCGGGCGCCCGGCAAAAGAGGTTCTACAGTCCCTTCGGCATGCGACCCAAGTCTGATGGGTTGCCGATATTTTCGGGGTGGCGAATGCTACTACCCGGGAGAAATATCGCGTGATTACATCTGCTTGATCCATTTTGCGGGAAGTCCGTGACGGAAGGCGCACAGGCGATCGGTTCAGGCGGGGACGTTTTTCGGGCCATGCACGGCGCCAAGACGCGCTGCCCTATTCATGCCCACGTTTGCGCGAGATGGATTTGATGATTTTTTTGAGACGAGACGGCCATCTCCGCGCGAGCTTCCTTTCCAGATAAGCGATGCGCCCGCGCAGCGCCGGTAAGCTTTCCCTCTCCAGCCACATCGCGTCAACCTCGCTTGCCAGGCGTTCGAGATAGGGCGCGAACGGACCCACCGCCGGCTCCGGCGCACCGGATTCCAGCGCCTTTCGATAAAGGCCTTCCAGCCCGTCGACCGCAATCTGGAGGGTTCGTTCGCGCCGCACCTTTGCCGTCACCTGGGCCGCGTCCTCCGGCGAATAGAGAGCAAGCTCCCGGCGCAGCCATGCCTCGTTGATCGGCGTCGCGCCGCTGTAGTAGCGGGGTCCGAAATTCAAGAAGGAGCCGCGGTCGAAGTTCTCCACGGTCACCAGTCCACCGGCCTGGGTCGGCGCCAGCGTCATCACCGCGCAACCGGTCGCCATTGCTTCCAGCGCGGATTTGCCGCTTGCGAAGACGAGATCATATTGCTGCAGCAGCATCTCCGGCCGGGGTTGGCTGTTGCCATAGGCCGCGCCGATCTTGTCGAGTTGGAGACCGAGCGCGGCACAACCGGATTCCAGTTGCGAAAGCTCGATCTCGGGCAGGCCACTGCTCTGGAAGAGCAGCGCCCGGCGCATCTCCCGAGGCGGCGCGCGCACCTCGGAGAAGCGCGTCGTGTTGACAAAGTTCGGCACGCAGGAAACACGCCCGGGATCGAGATCGAACTCGGCGATGGCGCGTCGCACCATCCATTCGCACATCATCACGTAGCAGTGGATGCGCTGGTGCATGGGCGGCTGCTCCACCCATGGTATGGCGCCGTGACAATAGTAGACGGCAGGCGTTGTTTCGAAGCGCGCCATGGCCGCCATGGCCGGCAGATGATGGTGGGCGTGGATCAGGTCCGGGGTCCACGGCACGTCGTCCAGGCGCGATACCACACGCACGCCGCTTGGCCAGAGCAGTTTGGCGACACCGCCGAGACGAGGGCTGAAAACCGTGATTTCGTGGTCGCGCTCGGCCATTTCGCGGGCGACCTCGACGGTGACCATCTCCGACCCGTGGAAGTCGACAAGCGCGCGTTGGGTCATCAGGAGCCGCATGCCGGCCCTTATAAGCGGCACGGAGGCACGGCGACGATAAGGCCGGCCCTTGCGGCGTCGTTGAGATAGCCGATCCCGAAGGGCAGGACCGGACCGTCGCCCCTGTCGCCATAGGCCGCGGCCAGCTCCGACTGATCATACTTCGCGAACACCGGAATATCGGCGACAAAGCGTCCATGCAGCTCGATATGCCATCCCCAGTCGCGCAACAGGCGGTAGGGGATGCCGCTTGGATCCTGCACCAGGACATCGGTCCGTTCCCGCAGAAGACCGCGAAGCCGCTCGAAGGGCGGTTCGTGCAGGAGATAGCTCGCGCTCTTCACAAAGGTCGCCAAGCGGCGCGTGGCCCCGAGATGACGGCTGAGCGGACTCTCGCGCGCCCAGTGTTCGTCGCGAAGGTCCTGCTGGAAATAGGTGAGGCGGGTTGGCGCCGCCCGGTCACCGAACAGGATATGGATCCCCGTGCCGTCGACGGGATCGATCCGGTGCAGCGGCAGCCCGGCATGGGCGATCTGCGCGATCAGGAGCGGCAGGACGCCCCCTATGCTGCTGCCCGTCAGCTGTGATCGCAGGTCCTTGGTGACGAAATAGGAGCAGTCGAGATAGTGCCGCAAGATGTCCACTATGCCGGCCAACGCGAAGTCGTCCGGTCTTTCCGCGAGCGGCCAGGGACCGCATGGTTCGGCGCCAACCAGGATATATTCCCGAGCTTGCGGGAAAAGGTGAAGGGGGAACAGCAGGTCCGGGCCGCCGAAAGGATAGAAAATGGTCTCGACCACGGTCCGGTGCGCCGCAAGGTTATCCTGCGCCCAGTGCCCCACCGGCTCGGCGAAACGGCGCTTGAAACGTGTGAACAAGCCCTGAATCGCTTCGGCAGGCCCGGATCCAGAGGGAGCCCGAACAAAACCCTGCAATAGAGGCGAGAGCGCCTCCGCCAGCCCGTTGCGGGCCTCCAAATCGGCCTGTGAGCAATCAGGCTGGTACACGCGGCACCCGCGCAGCGCACGCCCCCGTGGTGACCGGATCGACAATCGCGGCGCGCCGAGTAATCGTTGATGAGAGAGGAAAGGTCATGGGTATGGAGCCTGTTCAGGCCAGATACTGCGGCAAGCGTGCCTGCGTTACGCGACAAGCGCCCCGCCAAAGCCTGCCTTGCCGTTGTTAGCGTATCTCCGGTGCGAGGGGCAATCGCGAAATGATCCGCGAAAGGCTCCGCCAAGTGGCAGCCATGAGTGTCCAACAGCGTATGTCAGCGGCAAAAATGAAAGGGCCGGATCGATCCGGCCCTTTTTCATAGCGCTTAACTTCCTTGAGGAAATTGGAGCGGGTGAAGCGATTCGAACGCTCGACCCCAACCTTGGCAAGGTTGTGCTCTACCCCTGAGCTACACCCGCTCGCGCGGCCTTGGGCCGCAAGCCGGGCCTATATGGCCGAAGAGCGCGGCGATTGCAACAGGGAAATGACGGTCTTCTTGGAGTGAATTCCTCCCGCGGCGAAGTTTGCTTGGAAAGCATCGAAGCGTGTCCAAAACCGGGCCGGTCGCGAGTCCCCGGGCAAAGCCGCCGTTCGCCTTGCCTGGAATCGCTGCGGCAGCCTTGCCCCGAGGGCGCCGTTGGCCGTAAACGGCATGACCCCTTTCTGATTGCGCGAGGACCGATGCCGAAGACCGAAGCCGAGCTCAACGCCTTTCTTGCCGACCTCGGCATTGCCGTGACGACGGTGCGGCACCCGCCGCTGTTCACGGTCGCCGATTCGCAAGGCCTGCGCGGCGAAATCCCCGGCGGCCACACCAAGAACCTGTTCCTCAAGGACAAGAAGGACAATTACTTCCTCGTCACCGTCGGCGAGGACGCCGTGGTCGACCTGAAACAGATCCACCACCTGATCGGCGCCACCAGCCGGGTGTCCTTCGGCAAGCCGGAAATGCTGATGGAGCTGCTCGGCGTCATCCCCGGCGCGGTCACCGTTTTCGGCCTGATCAACGACACGGAAGGGAAGGTCAAGATCGTGCTCGACCAGGCGTTGATGAGCCACGACGTCATCAACGGCCACCCGCTGACCAATGAGGCGACGACCTCGATCGCCGCCGCCGACCTGATCAGATTCGTCGAGGCAACCGGCCACGATCCTGTTATCCTGAAGGTCTCATGACCTTGAAAGTCCCACTACCTTGAAACTCAGGGGCTGATCGCCACATGGAAGGCGGTTTTGAAATCCGACAATGACGCGCCGGGCGCCGACGCCCGAGAGCGTGACCGAAAGGGCGAGAATATGAGTGACGACAATCCGTATAGCGGCGCGTTCGGCGGCAATGGCGGCCAGTACGCCCAGACGGTGCAATATGGCGGCGGCGACCGCGCCAAGGTTTCGCTCGGCGACGCGCCGGCGGCGGTCGACCTGATCAAGGACACCACGACCGCCACCTTCGCCGCCGACGTCATCCAGGAATCGCGCCGCCAGCCGGTGCTGGTCGACTTCTGGGCGCCATGGTGCGGGCCCTGCAAGCAGCTGACGCCGCAGCTCGAAAAGGCGGTGAAGGACGCCGGCGGCAAGGTCAAGCTGGTCAAGATGAACATCGACGACCATCCCTCGATCGCCGGCCAGCTCGGCATCCAGTCGATCCCCGCGGTCATCGCCTTCAAGGACGGCCAGCCCATCGACGGCTTCATGGGCGCGGTCCCGGAAAGCCAGATCGCCCAGTTCATCCAGAAGGTGGGCGGCAAGGGCGGCGGCGCGCCGCAGATCGCGGACGCGCTTGCCGCGGCGGCGGAGGCGCGTACGGCCGGCGACGTCCAGACCGCGGCCGACATCTACGATGCGATCCTCGAGCAGGCGCCGGAGACGATCGAGGCGGTCGCGGGCCTGGGCGAGATCCTGTTCGATGCCGGGGATGCGGAAGGCGCCGAAGCCGTGCTGGCGCGGGCGCCCGAGGACAAGAAGGACGCGCCGGCGCTGGCGGCGCTGCGCGCCAAGATGACGCTTGCCGCGGAAGCGGCCGCGCTCGGCAATCCGGTCGAGTTCGAGCGCCGGCTCGCCGCCGACCCGGCCGACCATCAGGCGCGCTTCGACCTGGCGATGATCCAGAACGCGCGCGGCGAGCGCAACGCGGCCGCCGACAACCTGCTGGCGATCGTCAAGGCCGACCGGACCTGGAACGACGACGGCGCCAGGGCGCAGCTGTTGAAACTGTTCGAGGCCTGGGGAATGACCGACGAGGCGACGCTCGCGGCACGCCGCAAGCTCTCGTCGCTGCTGTTTTCCTAGAGCGGTTCGGCGTTTCACAGAATCGCCGAACCGCTTTAAGTTTGGTTTTGCGCAATTCCGGACGGGAGGCTACGGCGAAGTCGCCGAACCTGACCGCCAGGCACTTTTCGCGGAATTGCCGTGAATTTTTTGCCGGCTGTCGTGGCCGGCAGGCTTGCGCAGCGGGACGTCAGCGCCAGATAAGGGCGGGGCCGGATGCCGATTGAGGCGAGTTTGCCGGTGCGAGAGGAGATTGCAGCTTGATGCTCTTGCCGCCGTTGCTTTGGGAGGGTCGCGGTGCGCGTCGGTAACGCACTCTATCGGCTTGCCAAGGATCTGCCGCCGGCAATCCCGGTGTTCCCGCTTGCCGGGGCGCTGCTTCTGCCGGGCGGCCGCATGCCGCTCAACGTCTTCGAGCCGCGTTACCTGCAGATGATCGACCTGGCGATGGCCGGCTCGCGGCTGATCGGCATGGTCCAGCCCAGCCTTGACGGCGCATTGCGCGATGACGGCGAGCCCGAGCTGTGCAGCGTCGGTTGCGCCGGGCGCATCATCTCGCTTGCCGAGACCGGCGACGGGCGCTACCTGATCTCGCTGCAGGGCGTATGCCGGTTTCGCATCGTGCAGGAGCTCGCGGCAAAGGCGCCGTTCCGGCAGTGCAAGATCAGGCCGTTCTTGGCCGACCTCGATGAAGACCCGGCCGGCGCCGAGGTCGACCGGCCGGCGCTGCTCAAGGCGTTTCGCGCCTATCTGCAGGCCAACGACCTCGAGGCCGACTGGGAAAGCGTCAGCCGCGCCGAAAACGGCATGCTGGTCAACGCGCTGTCGATGATGGCGCCCTATGGACCGGCCGAGAAACAGGCGCTCTTGGAAGCGCCGGACCTGAAGACGCGCGCCGAGACGCTGATCGCCATCACCGAAATAACGCTGGCGCGCGAGGATGATGAATTTGGGTCAAGCCTGCAATAGGTTGCCGGTACGGGAATGGGTTCATGGCTGACGGACGTGACGGGCGGAAGGCCGAGGTCGACCCGAAGCTGCTGGAGCTGCTGGCCTGCCCGCTGACCAAGGGGCCGCTGACCTGGGACCCCGAGCGCAGCGAGCTGGTCTCGCGCGTGGCGAAGCTCGCCTATCCGGTGCGCGACGGTATCCCGATCATGCTGCCTTCGGAGGCGCGCACGATTTCGGCCGAGGACATGCTGGCGCCGCGGATGCCGCGGCTCGGCGGGCCGTCATGAGTGCGCTTGCGCAGGCGGCGATTACGCTTCTTGCCTCTGCTGCGTTCCCTTTTGTGCTGGAAATCGCTGCTACTGAAAATTCCGCCCCTTCGGCATGACCTGGCGTGCCGTGCCCGACAGCGTGGCGATATCCTGGCGGACCGGCAGGCCGCGGCTTGCGGCGGACTCTGATCCAGCCGGCCGTTCGGCGGGATTATGCTCGATGACCGGGCGGTTGGCGGACTCCAGCAACACGCTCAGCCAAGAGGTCAGATCCTCGATCCGGTCGGCGACGATGTGGATGACGTCCGATTCATGCTGCAGCTTGCCGGTGACGCGGATGAAGCGGGCGCCCATGACGACGGAGCGGAAGCGGTCGAAGACGCGTGGCCAGATGATGACGTTGGCGATCGATTTTTCGTCTTCCAGCGTGAGGAAGATCGCATTGCCCTTGCCTGGGCGCTGGCGCACCAGCACCAGTCCGGCGACGGAGACGCGGCGTCCGTCGCGCACCGACGGCAGGCGGGCATTGGCGGTGACGCCGGCGCGATCCAGCCTTTCGCGCAGGAAGGCGACGGGATGCTCCTTCAGCGACAGGCCGAGCGAGCGGTAGTCGTGCACGACATGCTCGCCGAGCGGCATCTTCGGCAGTTTCGTTTCCGGCTCCAGCTCGCGCAGGCCGAGAGCGGGCCGGTCGAACAGCGGCAGTTTCTCGGCTGCGCTCTTGCCGTCGAGCGCCCGCACCTCCCAGAGCGCGGCACGGCGGTCGAGACCGATCGAGCGGAACGCATCAGCCTGCGCCAGCTTCTCGATCTCGCCGACATCGAGGCCCGAGCGCAACCAGACATCCCTGACCGACCGATAGCCATCGCCGCGCTGGGCAACGACTATATCCATGCGCTCTTCGGACAGGCCCTTGATCTGGCGGAAGCCGAGGCGGACGGCATGCGCCGTCTCGATGACGCCGCGCATCGAGGCGTGGCGCTCGAGGATGCGGAACGGATCGAAGGCGGCGGCCTCCAGCGTGCAGTCCCAGACGGAATGGTTGATGTCGACCTCGCGCACCTCGACGCCATGGTCGCGCGCGTCGCGCACGAGCTGCGCCGGCTGATAGAAACCCATCGGTTGCGCGTTGAGGATGGCGGCGCAGAACACGTCGGGAAAGAAGGTCTTGAACCAGCAGGAGGCATAGACCAGCAACGCGAAGGAGGCGGCGTGGCTTTCGGGAAAGCCATATTCGCCGAAACCTTCGATCTGCTTGAAGCAGCGCTCGGCAAACTCCCTGGGATAGCCTTTCTCGACCATCCCTTCGACCATCCGCGTTTCATAGTTGCCGATCGTGCCGGTTCGCTTGAAGGTCGCCATGGCGCGGCGCAGTTCGTCGGCCTCGCCCGGCCGGAAGCCGCCGGCGACAATGGCGATCTTCATCGCCTGCTCCTGAAACAAAGGCACGCCGAGCGTCTTGCCAAGGATCTCTTCCAGCTCAGGCTTGGGGTATTCGGCTTTCTCCTTGCCCTGTCGTCTACGCAGATAGGGATGCACCATGTCGCCCTGGATCGGGCCGGGACGCACGATCGCCACCTCGATGACGAGATCGTAAAATTCGCGGGGCTTAAGCCGCGGTAGCATCGACATCTGAGCGCGCGACTCGATCTGGAAGACGCCAAGCGTGTCGGCCCGGCAGATCATGTCGTAGACGCGAGGGTGTTCCGGCGGGATAGAATCCAAGCTGTAGGGCCGCCCGTAATCGTCCCGCGCCTGCGGATAATGCTGCGTGAGCAAAGTCAGAGCGCGCTTCAGGCAGGTCAGCATGCCGAGCGCCAGCACGTCGACCTTGAGGATCTTCACCGCGTCGAGGTCGTCCTTGTCCCACTCGACCATCTTGCGCTCCTCCATCGCCGTCTTGACGATGGGCACGACCTCGTCGAGACGGTCCCTGGTGATGACGAAGCCGCCGACATGCTGGGAAAGATGGCGGGGAAAGCCCATGATCTCGTTGGCGCGCTCAAGCACCTGCCTGGACAGCGGATCGGTGCGGTCGAGGCCGCCGGCATTGGCTTCTTTTTCGCCAAGCTCGGAGGTCGACCAGCCCCAGATGGTGCTGGACAGCGCGCTGCGGACATCTTCCGACAGGCCCATGGCCTTGGCCACCTCGCGCAAGGCGGAGCGGCCGCGATAGCTGATGACGGCGGCGGCCAAGGCGGTGCGCTTGGTGCTGTATTTCGTATAGATGTACTGAATGACCTCTTCACGCCGCTCATGCTCGAAATCGACGTCGATGTCGGGCGGCTCGTTGCGCTCTTCCGAGATGAAGCGCTCGAACAAGGTGTCGATGCGTTCGGGGCCGACCTCGGTGATGCCGATGCAGAAGCAGATGATCGAATTGGCGGCCGAGCCGCGGCCCTGGCAGAGGATGTCCTGGCTGCGTGCGAATTTGACGATGTCATGGACGGTAAGGAAATAGCGCGCGTAGTTCAGGCGCTCGATCAAAGCGAGCTCGCTGTCGATGCGTTTCAGCACATAATCGGGAACGCCGGCCGGATAGCGCCTGACCGCCCCTTCCCGCGCCAGGCGTTCGAGCTCGGCCTGCGGTCCAAGCCCGGATTCGGTCGGCTCGTCCGGATAATTGTATTCGAGGTCGCTGAGCGAGAAGGTGAGCTCGTCGGCGAAGCGCAGCGTCTCCGCCAGCGCCTGCGGGTGGCGGCGGAAAAGCCGCGCCATCTCCAGCGGCGGCTTCAGGTGGCGCTCGGCATTGGCCGTCAGCTCGAGCCCGACTTCGGAAACCGGCGTGTTGAGGCGGATCGCGGTGAGCACGTCCTGCAGCGGGCGGCGGTCGGCGGCGTGATAGAGCACGTCGTTGGTCGCCATCAGCGGGACGCGGGCGTGCTCGGCCATCGACGCGGCCTGTTCGATGCGGAAACGATCGTTGCCGGCATAATCCGGCGCCACGGCCAGCCGGAGCGCCGCGCCGAAACGATCCTTAAGCCGGCTAATAAATGACAAGCTATCCTCGGCGCCTGCCGACAGATCGGGCAGGATCGCCAGCGACATCCGATCGCCCCATTCGAGCAGGTCGCTCAACTGGAGCAGCGTCGCGCCCTTCTCGTTCTCGTCGCGCAGATTGGCCTGGGTCAGCATGCGGCAGAGATGGCCCCAGCCCTGGCGGTCGCGGGGATAGGCGAGGATATCCGGCGCGCCGTCGCCGAAAACCAGGCGGCAGCCGGGATGATAGGCCATCTTCTCCACCCTGGCCTGCTGCCATGCGCGCACGACGCCGGCGACCGTGTTGCGGTCGGCAAGGCCGATCGAGGCAAAACCGTAGAACTTCGCGGTCACCACCAGTTCCTCGGGTTTCGAAGCGCCGCGCAGGAAGGAGAAGTTCGACCTTATGCCGAACTCGGCATAGGGGATGACGGTCAGCGCGTTCATGCGAACACCCCATGCATGAACCAGCGCGGCGGCGCGGCCTGCGCGGCGCTGCTGTAGAGGCCCTGGCGGTAGAGCCAGTAGCGGCGTCCCTCGCTGTCCTCGATGCGGTAATAATCGCGGGTCGGCGCCTCCTCCTCGCCGGGCAATTGCCGCCACCATTCGGCGGCGATGCGCTCCGGCCCCTCGGCGCGGGCGACGCGGTAGAGCGCGCGCCGCCAGCGGAAATTCATCGGCGGACCTTCCGGTATCTCGGTCGCCGGCACCTCGATCGGCTCGGGCGAGCGAAACAGGCGCACCGGCCGCTCCGGCGGATAGACGGTCATCGGCGGCGCCGTTCGGGGCGGTGCTGCCCGGCCGGCCGCCGGGGCGCGTCTTTGCGGCGCTTCGGCGAAAGGCACGGTTTTGACAGCGCGTTCCGGCAGATGGCTTTCGACGGCCACCGGCTTCAGCACGGCGGTCTCGCCGAGACGGGCGCGGACGCGGTCGGCGAAGAGCGCGATGTCGGCGTCATCGTCGTTCGTCTTGCCGGTGAGGTCGCCCTGAGCCAAGTCGAAGGCCGCGACCGACAGCACGGACAGCCGCACGAGGTCGAAGCCGAAGCCGGCGTCGATGGTCTGCTCCAAGGCGGTGAGCCGCTCATGGAACAGTCTTTGGATCAGCCGCGGCTCGCGCATCGGGCGCGAGGTGCCGACGGCGATGCGGCTGACGGCGCCGTCGACGCGGAAGAGAAGCAGCGCCAGCGTGCGCGCGCCCTCGCCGCGGCGTTCGAGGTCGGTCTTCAAGGCGATCGCCAGCCGGCTCACCAGCCGCTCGATGTCGTCGGTGAGCACGACCGGCTCGGCAAGATGGCGCTCGACCGAGAGCGGCGCGACGGGAAGGCGCGGCGACACGGCCTCGTCGAGGCGGCCGAGCGCCTGGTCGAGGCGCAGAAGCAAGGTGGCGCCGAAGCGGCGGGCGAGCGGCGCGCGGGGCGCGGCCATCACCGCGCCGGCGGTGCGCAGGCCCACACTTTCCAAGCCGACGCGGGTCTCCGGCGCGATGCGCAGCGCCGACAGTGGCAATGGCGCCAGGAGCGCCTCCTCCTCGCCGCCGGCGATGATGCGGTCGCCATGGAAGCGCGCTGCCGCCCAGGCGGCGCCCGGCGTCGAAGCCAGCCCGGCGCGGACATCGAAGCCCTGCTGGAAGAAGCGGGTGAGGATCTCGTCCTGCATGGCGCGCTCGCCGCCGAACAAATGCGTGCAGCCGGTGACGTCGAGGAACAGCCCGTCCTCGCCGTCGATCGCCACCAAAGGCGTGTAGCGGTCGCACCAGTCGGCAAGGCCTTCGAGCAGCCGGCGGTCGGCTTCCGCATCGGCCTCGACCACATCGATCGAGGGATGCATGGCGCGCGCATCGGCGATGCCCATGCCGCGCTTCAATCTGAGCGCCTCAGCCCGCTCGTCGAGGGCCGCGATGCGCTGGGTGTTGTTGTCGCGATGGCTGATCACAAGCGGCGGGTGAGGTGACGGCAGGTGATGCTGGGGCCGGGAACGCCAGGACCGCCCCAGGCGCTGGCGCAGGATCCGCTCCGCGGCCAGATGCGGGAACCACAGTGACAGAATTCTCTGTTCTTTCTGCAAAAGCGTGCTCATTTGGGTTCCACTCCAGTGTGAATTGTCCGGGCAGGGCCGTGCGGCTCTTGCCGATATCGAGTTTGAAGGCGGGGCGGCCGATCGAGCCGGCGAGCGGCCCGGCGACGGTTTCGCGGCTTGCCGCCGCCGCCGCCGAGACGATGAGGCGCACCGGGGCGGCGGTGGGGTCGGCCTCGCCGGCCTGGCGCAGCAAAAGCAGCGGCCGGCCGGCATTCTGGGCGCGGGCGTGCAGCCGGCGCGTGGCGGTGAGGTCGAGCCGCCGCGGACTGCCGCGGATCTCGAGGATGACCGCGGCAAAGGCCGTCATGCGGGCGGCCTCCTCGGCGATCCACAGTGCGTCGAGCAGTTTTGGCGCCTCGGAAAACAGCAATTGCTCCGGCTCGATGCCGAACAGGGCGTGAAGGCCCCTGGCATAGGGAAAGCCGGCCTCGTGGAAAATTTCCGCCGTGCCGACCCAGAGGATCGGCAGGCCCTGCTTCTCTCTGAGGACCAGGCTTACGAGCGACAGCGCGAAGCCGGCAACGGCGCCGGCATCGCGGGTCTCCAGGCCATGGATTTCGCTGAGCGCCGCCTTGGGCAGGCCGCCGCCGAGGGCGGCGTCGAGGCGACCGATGCCGGTATGCAGGAAGGCGTCCGCCGAAGCCACGGCGAGCCCACGCCGGACGATCGTCCTGTCCCGCGTCATATCCGGTCCGGTGGCATCGCCAGAGCGGTTCAGCTTTTCCGCAATTGCGGACGGAAGACCGCTTCGCACTTCTCCTGGAATCGCTCCAGGCGCGCCAGCCGTCGGCGCCTGCAGGCGCTCGGGCAGCGTTCCCTCGATCTTCGCGATCTGGCGGCGCAGGGCAAAAACAGTGTCCCGCGCCACGGCGCTCATCGCCATGACGTTCACTTCCGACAGCAATTGTTCCTGTTATGTTTCTATAGATTCCAGAGGGTGCCGGAAGAGTCAAGCGGAGTCATAAGGAATTTATTCCTTCGAGCTTTACCCTGAAAGCGAACGCCCAGCCGGCTCATTTGCCTCTATCGGCGCGAAAGCCTATATGCCGGGATCAAAGGAAATTTCATGGCCCGCATCTACAAGACACGCACCTGGCACGACCAGCTCTCCCCGTCGATGGACGAGATGGAGCTTCTGGCGCTGGAGACCTATGCCCATCTGCCGGACGAGTTCCGCAAGCTCACCGGCGAGATCATCATCCAGATCGCCGATTTCCCGACCGACGAGATCATGGACGACCTGTCGCTGGAAACGCCCTTCGACCTGCTCGGCCTGTTCGAGGGACGCGGCATCGCCGAGCGCTGGAACCCGCAGACCGGCGAAGGTCCGAACCGCATCACGCTCTACCGCCGCGCCATACTCGACTACTGGGCCGAGAACGAGGAGACGATGGGCGACATCGTCACCCATGTGCTGATCCACGAGATCGGCCACCATTTCGGCCTGTCGGACGACGACATGGAGCGCATCGAGGAAGCGGCCGAGCAGGCGGCGGCGGGCTGAGCGCGCACTTCGTCATCCTAGGGCGAAGCAAGGAGCGAAGCGACGCGCGCAGACCCTAGAATCCATGCCGTTCCATCAACACCAAATCCGCGGTGCAGAACGGAACGCTTGCCGCCCGACACCCGCAAACGTCCCCTATATTCTGATCCGCTGCGCCTCTAGGGTCTTCGCGACGGAGCTTCGCTCCTGCTCCGCCCTAGAATGACGAAGTGGGGGTTGCCGCTCTTTCTACCAGTCGCTCAGCTTGGTGTCCGGGCCGTAGTCCTGGCCTTCGACATCCTTCACCACGGCCTGGCCGCAGCGCATCGACTTGGTCTTCTTGTCATAGGCGTAGGTCGGCGAGCCGAACAGGTGCCAGCCCTTGTTCAGCGCCGCCGTCACCTTGTGGCAGAAGGTTGAATCGTCCGGGCCGGACAGAAAGCGGTAGAGTTTCATTTTCGAGCCTGTCTTGAATATCGGCGCATCATGCGCCGATGATTATTGCCTTCGCCAGTAGTTTCTCGGCTTCCGCCAGATGCAGCCGCTCGACCATGCGGCCGTCCATCGCGATCACGCCCTTGCCGGCATTTTCGGGCCGCGCGAACGCATCCCTGATCGCACGCGCCCTGGCCAGCGCCTCGGGCGACGGCGAAAAGGCATGGTTCGCCGGCTCGATCTGGGCGGGATGGATCAGCGACTTGCCGTCGAAACCCATGGCCGCGCCGTCGGCGCATTCGCGCGCCAGGGCGTCGAGGTCGCGAAAATCATTGGCGACGCCGTCGATCACGTCGAGGCCACCGGCCCGCGCGGCGAGCACCAGTTGCATCAGCCAGGGCATCAGATAGCGCCGGTCGGGCGTCGCCAGGATGCCGGTCGCCTTCACCAGGTCATTCGTTCCGGCGACGAAACAAGCGAGGCGCGACGCTCGATCGCGGCCAAGCTCGGCGATGGCGCCGATGTTGAGCAGCGCCTTGGGCGTCTCGACCATCGCCCACAGTTTCACGCCGTCCGGCGCGAAATTGTCGTCGAGCAGGTCGCCGGCCTCGAGGATGTCGCGCGGCGTGCCGATCTTGGGCAGGAGAATGCCGTCGGGCTTGGCCTTGGCCACGGCCAACAGATCGTCGGCGCCCCATTCGCCGGCGAGCGGGTTGATGCGCACCACCATCTCGCAGCGTTTTTCGCGCCGGCCAAGGATGCCGGCAATCTTGTCGCGCGCCGCTTTCTTGTCGGCGGGCAGGACGGCGTCCTCGAGATCGATGATGACGGCGTCGCAGGCAAGCGAAGCGATCTTGGCGAGCGCCTTGTCGTTCGAGGCGGGAATGTAAAGCACCGAGCGGCGCGGGCGGTAGGGTTCCTGAGCCATGGCCGATCTATGCAGGGTGATGGCGGATGAGGCAAGGCGGGGAGTAATCTTCTCCTTGAGGGGCCGCAAGGGTGCCCGGCAGGGCGGAGGCGCACGCTGTCCTGCCAACCCGTCCTTCGTCATTCTAGGGTTTGCGCGCGTCGCTTCGCTCCTTGCTCCGCCCTAGAATGACGAAGGATAGATCGCAGCTTCACGCGCAAGAACCCTCTCTATCGCCTTTGACGACATCCCAGGGGCTGGCACCGCCATATGCGATTGCCGTACTCGAGCGTCTCGGGCGCCGGCGCCAGGCTGTCCTGCACCAAATCTGCAAATCTGTGCGGAAAACCTCCTCCAATCCGCCGCGCGTTCACCGTGCCCGTCGGCGACAAAGCCGGCATGCGAACACCTCACACATCCCGCTGGTCCCTGCCGCGCCGGCTCCGCGACGAAGGCTGGTGGCTCGTCGAGCCGCAAAGGCGGCGCGTCACGACGACGGTGCTTCCCTTCAGATCGCGGCCGGCATGCGGCGGCGGCATGACAGCAGCCAGGAAGGCCCAGCGATGACGACGATGACCATGACGGCGCCGGCGAGCAAGACATCGCCTGTCCCGAGCTACTGCCGCCGTGTCGGCGCCGCCGCGCTGCTGGTGGCGCTGGCCGATTTTCTTTTCTACGGCCAGCCGGTCGGGATCACCGTCTTCATCTTCGCGACCGTGCTCGCCGCCACGGTCGTCGCCATGCATCCGTCGGCGCTCAGCGACGGCCGGGTCTGGCTGAAGCCGGCCGCGCTGTTCGTCGCGCTGCTGCCGCTCGTCGAAAATGTCAGCCCGCTTTCGCTACTGGTCGCTGTCGCGGCACTTGCGGTCTTCGCGCTGTCGTTGGCCGGGCGGCTGCGCGACGAACCTGCCCGAATAGCCCGCCAGCTCAGCCTGTTCCTGGTCGCAGCGCCCTTCCGCTTCGTCCGCGACTTCTTCCGCTGGCGCAAGGCGGCGCGGGAACTCGGCCAGCGGCGGCTTCAGCTCACGGCGATTGTCGTCTGGATCGTGCCCTTGACGCTGGGCGTCGTTTTCCTGGCGCTGTTCGGCGCCGCCAATCCGATCATCGAGCACTGGCTGTCGCTGATCGACCTCTACGCGCTCCTCGAAAAAATCCAGATCGCGCGGCTTATCTTCTGGCTGATCGTGCTTGCCGGCGTCTGGGCGTTCCTGAGGCCGCGCCTGCCGCGCTTCGCTTTCCGTGTCAGGCGCGTTTTGCCTGCCACGCCTGCAGCGAGACCGGCGAAGGCCGAGGACATCCTCTTCGGCAAGGCGGCCATCCTGCGCGCGCTGATTGTCTTCAATGGCTTGTTCGCGGTGCAGAGTGCGCTCGACGCAACCTATCTCTGGGGCGGAGTCGCCCTGCCCGACGGGATGACCTATGCCGCCTATGCGCATCGCGGCGCCTATCCGCTGGTCGCCACCGCGCTGCTCGCCGCCGGCTTCGTGCTGGCGGCGCTGCGCTCGGGCAGCGAGACGTCCCGGGATCCGCTGATCCGCGGGCTGGTCTATCTCTGGGTGGCGCAGAACATCGCACTGGTGATCTCCTCGATGCTGCGGCTCGATCTCTATATCGACGTCTATGCGCTCACCTATCTGCGCATCGCCGCCTTCATATGGATGGGACTGGTGGCGGCGGGGCTGGCCCTCATCGTCGCCCGCATCGCGCTTCAAAAATCCGGCGAATGGCTGCTTTCCGCCAATCTTGTGACACTATCGGCGACGCTTTATGCCTGCTGCTTCGTCAACTTCGCAGCAACGATCGCCAACTTCAATGTTGACCATTCCCTGGAAATGACCGGATCCGGCACTCCGCTCGACACGCCGTATCTGCACTCGCTCGGCGCTGTCGCCATGCCGGCGCTGGACCGCTACCACACACACAAGATCGGAATGCCGACCACTTATCTGGCCGACCAGGTGATGATCGACGATTATCTCGCCGAACAAAAGAAATGGCGCGCCTGGAGCTTTCGCGACTGGCGGCTGGTACGGGTTCTCGACAACAGAGGCCCGCTCGTGCTTCCTCCATCTGCGCAACCGTCCGCACCGGGCCATTGATCGATGCCACACAATATCCTCGTCGCCGACGACGACCCGCACATCCGCGAGATCATCTGCTTCGCGCTGGAAAAGGCCGGCATGAAGACGGCTGCCGTCGCTGACGGCGCCGCAGCACTCCAGGCGGTCGAGCGCCGCGCGCCCGACCTCATCGTGCTCGACATCGGCATGCCGGAGATGGACGGGCTCGAGGTCTGCCGCCGGCTCAGGCAAAAATCCGACGTGCCGGTGCTGTTCCTGTCCGCGCGGGATGAAGAGATCGACCGCATTCTGGGTCTGGAGATGGGCGGCGACGACTATGTGACCAAGCCGTTCAGCCCGCGCGAGCTGGTCGCCCGCGTCAACGTCATCCTGCGGCGCGCGCGGCCGGCCGCCGCGGAGGAAGAGGCGGACGATCGTGAATTCACGCATGGCAAGCTCATGCTCGTCCCGGCAAGCCATGAAGCAAGTTTCGGCGGCAAGCCGCTCACCTTGACGGCGATCGAGTTCGCGATCCTGAAAGGCTTCCTTGCCCGTCCGCAGCACGTGCTTGGCCGCGACGCGGTGATGGCCAATGCCTATGCCTCCAACATCCATGTCTCGGAACGCACGGTCGACAGCCACATCCGCAACGTGCGGGCCAAGCTGGCCGCGGTCGGCTGCCTTGATGCGATCGCGACGGTGCACGGCGTCGGCTTCCGGCTCGGCCGATGCGGTGGTTGAGCAAGGAAAGGTGGCGGCCGCGGCTCGCCACCGTCGTCGTCGTCATCCTGATCCTGGTCATGGCGTTGCCGCTGGTCGGGCTGTTCTTCTTCCGGCTTTATGAGAACCAGCTGATCCGCCAGACCGAGGGCGAGCTGATCGCGCAAGGGGCGGTCGTCGCCGCCGTCTATGCCAGCGAGGTGCGTGCGGCCGGCATCGCCCCGGAAAGACTGGGGGCGCCAGTCTCGGCCGATCCGGCAAGGGACAACAACTATCCCTATGATCCGATCGAGCCGCGCCTCGACCTTGCCTCGGACGATGTCATGCCGTCGCGGCCGGCGGCGCTTCCCGCCACGCCCGATCCCGCCTTCGCGGCAATAGGCGCGCGGCTCGACGGCATTCTCGACGAGACGCAGAAAACGACGCTCGCTGGCTTCCGGCTGCTCGATCCACGCGGTGTGGTGATCGCCGGCGGCGACGAGGTCGGCCAGTCGCTCGGCCAGATCGAAGAGGTGCGGACCGCGCTTTCCGGCACCTATGCCAGCGAGCTCAGGCTGCGCATCCCCGACCAGCCGACCCCGCCGCTCTATTCGGTCAGCCGCGGCACCAAGGTCCGCGTCTTCGTCGCCATGCCGGTCGAGCTCGACGGCCGGGTCGCCGGCGTCGTGTACCTGTCGCGAACGCCGAACAACATCGTCAAGCACCTCTATGGCGAGCGCGGCAAGGTGACGTTGGCGGCCATCGCCATCCTCGGCGGCACACTTTTGATCGCGCTGGTGTTCATCCGCACCGTCAGCCGGCCGATCTACGCGCTGATCGACCGCACGAAGCGCATCGCCGCCGGCGACCGCGACGCAATCAGGCCGCTCGACCATCACGGCACGCGCGAGATGGCGGCGCTGTCCGCGGCCTTCCTCGACATGGCGCAAAAGCTGCAGGCGCGCTCCGACAGCATCCAGACCTTCGCCACCCATGTCTCGCATGAATTGAAATCGCCGCTGACGGCGATCCAGGGCGCGGCGGAGCTGCTCAGGGATTCCGGCGGCGCGATGGACGAGGCCGAGCGGCGGCGCTTCTCCAACAACATCGTCACCGACGCCGGGCGGCTCAATCTCCTGGTGCGCCGGCTGCTCGACCTGGCGCGCGCCGAGAACCTGGAACCGAGCGGCGACAGCACGACGCTCAATGCCGCGCTCGCGCTGCTGCCGGTCGATACAAGGCTGGAGGCTCGTATCGAGGCCGGCGGCGACATCGGGCTCGGCATCTCGGGCGAGAATCTCGGCATCGTACTCGCCAACCTCATCGACAACTCGGCGAGGCATGGCGCCCGACAGGCGGCGATCCATGCCTCAGCCGATGGCGAGCGCGCGTCGGTCCAGATCGGCGACGACGGCGACGGCATCTCGGCCGCCAACCGCGCCAGGATCTTCGAGCCGTTCTTCACCACGCGGCGCGAGTCCGGCGGCACCGGCATGGGGCTCGGCATCGTGCTGGCCCTCCTGAAAGCGCATGATGGCACGATCAGGCTGGTTGACTCCGAGCGCGGCACGCGCTTCGAGATCGACTTGCCGGTTGCGTGAAGACGCGACCGAATGATCGGAGAAAAAATGCGCTACGACATCGTCATCATCGGCGGAGCCATCGTCGGGTCCTCGCTCGCCTACTATTTGCGCGAGGAGGGCTTTACCGGCTCGATCGCGCTGATCGAGCGCGATCCGCAGTTTCCGCACGCGGCGACGACGCTGTCGCTCGCTTCGATCCGCCAGCAATTCTCCATCCCGGAAAACATCCGCCTGTCGCAGTTCACGCTGAAACTGTTCCGTCGGCTGAAGGAGATTTTCGGCGCCGACGCCGATATCGGCTTTCGCGAGGGCGGCTACCTCATCCTCGCCGGCGAGGCCGGCCTGCCGATCCTCAAGTCCAATCACCAGACGCAGGTCGCCGAGGGCGCCGATATCCTGCTCGAGGACGCCGGGCAGCTGGCGCGCCGCTTCCCGTGGCTGTCGGTCGAAGGCATCACCGCCGGCGCCTTTGGCCGCAGCGGCGAGGGCTGGTTCGACGCGCATGCGCTGCTGACGCTGTTCCGCAAGGCGCTGCGCGACAAGAAGATCGATTTCATCACCGCCTCCGTCACCGGCATTGCGCGCGAGGGCAATCGCGTCACCGGCGTCAGCCTCGACAATGGCGAGACGCTGGAAGCGGGCATCGTCGTCAACGCCGCCGGGCCGAACGCCGGCAAGGTGGCGGGTTTTGCCGGGCTTGCGCTGCCGGTCGAGCCGCGCAAGCGCAACGTTTTCGTCTTCGAGGCGCGCGAGAAATATGCCGACATGCCGCTGCTGGTCGATCCAAGCGGAATCTATGTGCGGCCGGAAGGCTCCGTCTACCTCACCGGCGGCGCCGAGCCGGAGGAGGGCGATGTCGCGCCCGATCCGAAGGATTTCGACGTCAACTGGCCGCTGTTCGAAGAGGTGATCTGGCCGACCTTAGCCACCCGCATCCCGGCCTTCGAAGCGATCAAGCCGACGCGCGCCTGGGTCGGGCATTACGACTACAACACGCTCGACCAGAACGCGGTGATCGGCCCGCACCCGGAGGTCGAGAACTTCCTCTTCGCCAACGGTTTCTCCGGCCACGGCCTGCAGCAGGCGCCGGCGGTGGGGAAGTCGCTCGCCGAGTTGATCGTGCATGGCGGGTACAGGACGGTGGACTGCAGGGCGTTTGGATATGAACGGGTGGCGGAAGGAAGGGCGTTCAGGGAATTGAATGTGATCTAGCGCCAGCGCTCCCTTCTCCCGCAAGGGGCGAAGGGGCGGCCGCGCCGGCAAAATAGCCCTGCAGCCATCCAAGCACCCGCGCCCAGCCTTCGGCATGTTCGGCCGCCGCATCCGGGAAACCCGCGAAGCCGCCATGGCAGACGGTGAGCCGCGTGCCGCCGCCGATCGGCTCCAGCAGATAAGCCACCGTCGTCTCGTGATGCCCCAGCGCCGGATGGTCCCAATCGTAGCGCCGCGTCTGCACGATGCGGCGCGGCATCTCGATTTCGAGGAATTTTCCGCCGGCGGGGAGGTGTCTACCGTCGGCGACCCCTACCGTGACGTTCCAGCCGCCGCCGACACGCAGATCGGCGGACCAGTCGGTCATGCGGTAGGTTTCGGGCGAACCCCACCAGCGCTCGACTTCACTGGTGACCAGTGCCGCGATAACCTCGCCCGGCGAGGCGCAAAGCTCGGCCGAGGCCATGACTGTGTCTGCATTCGCCATGGCTTGCGGTAACGACAAGTGAAGCATCAGATTCAACTCCACCAAGGATTGTCTCGTATCCGAAACGAACGCTCACCCCTTTGACGGCGGGCGCTCGAAACCCTTGCCGGTTTCAAGCAGGCTCTTGAGGCTCGCCAGAACCAGCGGCCAGCCCTTGGCGACGTTCGGGATGAGCCTGTGCGGGCCGTCGGCCTCGTGGATGACGGCGAGCTTCATCAACTCACCGTCGGGCTCCATGGTGAAGGTGCAGCGCGTGTAGCCGTCCTCCTTGACCTCGGGCATCCATTCGTTGCGCCATTTGATGACCAGGCGTCTTGGCGGGTCAACCTCGAGGATCTCGCCCGAGTCGGCGACGCGCCCGTCGGGGAAGACCAGTTTCCAGCTCGAGCCGACCTTCCAGTCGCTCTCCTGATGGGAGCAGAGGAAGAACTGCCGGTTGAACTCGGGATCGGTCAGCGCCTGCCAAAGTTTTTCAGGCGTCGTGCGGATATAGGTGACATAGACAAAGCTGTTCTCGCTCACGGCTCTTCCCTTTCAAGGCGTTGCTTCAGGTGGCTGAGGGCAGCAAGCCGCCCCCGCTCGAACTTGCCGATCCAGCGCTCGGCGATCTCGTTGATCGGAACGGGGTTGAGGTAGTGCTCCTTCTCGCGGCCGCGGCGCATGGTGGTGACGAGGTTGGCCTCCTCGAGGATCGTCAGGTGCTTGGTCACCGCCTGGCGCGTCATCTCCATGTGCTCGCAGAGCGCGTTCAGCGTCTGCCCGTTCCGGGCATGGAGACTGTCCAGCAATTGCCGGCGGGTCGGGTCGGCCAAAGCGCGAAAGACGGCATCCATGCTCATGGCTCTAATATGCAACCATTTGGTTGCATGTCAAGCGGTGGCAAAAATATTCTGCCGCCTGATGACTGCTTGCCTAAGTTTTCTTGCTTGCCGGATTGTGCCTGTCTTGAGGTGGCTTCGCTTTTGAGCAACGCCTTCCCCCACTCCGTCGCTGCTTCGCAGCGCCACCTCTCCCCCCTCCGGAGGGAGAGGAAGGGAGCCAGGGTTGGCGAACTCGCACGGTTCCTCTCCCCCGTCGATCGGGGGAGAGGTGTCGAGCGAAGCTCGACGGAGTGGGGGTCGATCTGGCTCGCCGGTTCCAGGCAGGAGTCTGCTCCGATATCGGTGGCGGTTCAGGTCAGCTTTTGCGGGAGAACCAGAAGGCGTCCGCCATGCGCGTCATGCCGATGCGCTCGTAGAAGCCGACGGCGTCGGGCATCGAGATCAGGCTGATGGCGACGGAAGGGCCAAGGTGGCGCTGTGCTTCGTCCATCAGGCCCTTGCCGACGCCGAGACCCTGTGCCGAAGCGGATACGGCGAGTTCGGAGATGTAGCAGACCCAGGAAAAATCGGTGATGCCGCGCGCGACGCCGATCAGCGGCTTGCCCTCGATGTCGAGCCGCGCTGTCAGCACCAGATTGGCATTGCCGAGCATTGTCTTAAGGCGCGCTTCGTCGTCCACGGGCCGTGTTTCACCGAGGCCGGATTCGATCAGCACACGGCGGAATTCGGCGACGTCGAGGGCAGGCTCGCTGGCGTAAAGGACTTTGGAAGGCTCAACCATGATCGCAGACTGCACCAGCCGGCCAGGATTTCGAAGCCGTTTTTTAGGTATTGCAGCTCCGGCGCGCATGCCATGGCCGCCATTGGCCCAAGGGCAATGCACGAACAGTTGCCTTTCATTTGCCGCCGGCTTTGTGTAAACCGTCCCGCAAAACTCCCCGCAAGCCAAGAAGACGGGCAAGGATCATGGATAAATTCACCAAGCTCACCGGCGTCGCCGCGCCCATGCCGATCGTCAATGTCGACACCGACATGATCATCCCGAAGGATTATCTGAAGACGATCAAGCGCACCGGGCTCGGCACCGGCCTGTTCGCCGAGATGCGCTACAACGAGGACGGTTCGGAGAACCCGGATTTCGTGCTCAACAAGCCGGCCTACCGCAAGGCGCAGATCCTGGTCGCCGGCGACAATTTCGGCTGCGGCTCGAGCCGCGAGCATGCGCCCTGGGCGCTGCTCGATTTCGGCATCCGCTGCGTGATTTCGACCTCGTTCGCCGATATCTTCTACAACAACTGCTTCAAGAACGGCATTCTGCCGATCACCGTCAGCCCGGAAGACCTCGACAAGCTGATGGACGACGCCTCGCGCGGCTCCAACGCGACGCTGTCGATCGATCTGGAAGCCAAGGAAATCCGCGGGCCGGACGGCGGCGTGGTGACGTTCGACCTCGACGACTTCAAGCGCCATTGCCTCTTGAACGGCCTCGACGACATCGGGCTGACCATGGAGAAGGCCGGCGCCATCGCATCCTTCGAGAAGAAGAATGCCGAGCAGCGCCCCTGGGCCTGAGCACCTAAGCTATATCGATAGGCCCCGGCCATGGCAGGCCGGGTTCGTGGCGGCTGAATGGAGGGACAGTCATGACACGCTCGCTTCTGGCTGCTTCGGTGGCACTCGCTCTCGCCACAATCGGCGCGAATGCGCAGACCGCCGCGCCGGCCACGCAGCCGGCGCCCGCCACGTCCGACCAGCCGGCCGCCGATCAAGGCGCATCCGACCAGGGATCGGGCAGCGACCAGGCCGCGTCGGATGACGACAAGCAGGCGCCGATCCCGTTCGAAGGCGGCCAGCTCACCATCACGCAGCCGGAACAGGACGCCGAGAAGGTGCTGTCCTATGACGGCAAGCAGCTGGCCAGCAATTACGACGTCTTCTTCGACAGGATCGTCAAGATCGGTGACGTCAACGTGGCGCTGGTCGATGTCGGCGACGGCGGCAACCAGTGCGGGCCGGCCAAGGTCATCGTCTGGAAGCCGAAGGACGGCGAGATCCAGACCACCACGGTCGAACAGGACGAATGCGGCGCGCCGCCGGCGGCAGTCTCCGACAGCGCCATCTATTTCGTGCCCTATCTGCTGCCCGGCGATTCCAAGCCGGCGCTGCAATGGTCGCCTACGGAAGGGCTGACGACCTCCGGCAACCTGACCTACACGCCCGAACCCGGCACCGGCTGGAAGGATGTCGACCCGTCGAAATACGACAACATCATCGGCGCCTTCCACAACGAGGCCGTCTACAAGGCCGGACAGGCGCTGCTGGGCGACGACATGCCCGACATGGCGACCAGCCTGCTGGTCGGTGGCGGCACCGAAAAGACGGCCTCGGGCGCCTTCTACGCCACCGGCTGCGTGCCGCATGACTGCGGCGGCAATGACGGCTTCATGGCCGTCGACCCGGCCAAACAGAAAGTCTATTTCGCCCGCCGCGGCGACAATGGCGAGCCGCACGCCTGGCCACCGGTCAAGGACTGGCCTGATGACATCAAGAAGGCCTATGACGACGCGCAAGGGTCGGGGAATTAAGATATGCTGACATTCAGGTGAGGCCGGCCTGCAAGTGGCGGCCTCCTGCGCTTTCGGTGCTCACGTACTTAAGTACGCTCCGCTCCGGTTCTCGGCAGCCACCACTTTCGACTCGGCCTGACCTGAAGCTCAACATACCTTAGGCCGGTGTCTTGCTGACCACCCGTCAGCTTCGTCATCCACGGGCGGAGCGACGCGCAGCGGAGCGCAGACCCGAGGATCATGCCGTGACGGTTGCCGTAGAGTGCATCGGAGCAGAATTCTGCTCCGCTGGCGGCGCTTCGACGTCACGGCCTGGATTCCAGGGTCTGCGCGCGTCGCTTCGCTCCTTGCTCCGCCCTGGAATGACGACCGGAGGAAGGCCCAGACCAATTTCCAAGGCTTGTGCCTGCCTTCGTGACAATGCTCCGCCCGGCTTGGCCCACGACCTGCGCCACTCCGCCTGCTAAATGCAGGACTGCAACCCAACGAGGCCGCCCCATGCGCAAGCTCATCTCCACCGGCTCCCCCTTCGAGAAGACCGCCGGCTATTCGCGCGCGGTGGTGCAGGGCGACTGGTGTTTCGTGTCCGGAACGACCGGCTACGACTATGCCACCATGACGATGCCGGATACGGTCGAGGCGCAGACGCGCAATTGCCTCGCGACCATCGCCAAGGCGCTGACCGATGGCGGCTTCGACATGGCCGACGTGGTGCGGGCGCATTACTACATCACCGACCAGGCTTTCGTTGACGTGGTCTTCCCGATCCTCGGCGAGGCGTTCGGCGACATCCGCCCGGCGGCGACGATGATCGTGTGCCAGCTCAACAAGCCGGAGATGAAGATCGAGATCGAGGTGACGGCGCTGCGGCGCACGGCACAGGGGCCGGAGCGATGGCTGTCCGACGCATCGTAGCCAACATCGCCACAAGGGACATCGCGGCGGCGAAGCGCTTCTATCATGACGTGCTTGGCCTCAATCTGCTCATGGATATGGGCTGGATCGCCACCTATGGCTCCGAGGAACGGATGCAGGTGCAGGTGAGCTTCATGGCCGAGGGCGGATCGGGTACGCCGGTGCCGGACCTTTCGATCGAGGTCGACGATGTGGATGCGGCGCTCGACGCCATGAAGGCCGCCGGCTTCGCCGTCGAATATGGCCCGGCTGACGAGCCCTGGGGCGTGCGTCGCTTCTATGTGCGCGACCCGTTCGGCAGGCTGGTGAATGTTCTGTCGCATCGGTAGGCGCTGCCGGTCTTCTTTGAGACGCTGGCGGGACAGCACCCCTCTCTGTCCTGCCGGACATCTCCGGCAAGGGGGAGATTGGCAGCTTGGCCGCCCCGCTCCTCTTTTTCAACGTCGGCGATTGGCGAAGGCCGAAGTGCATCGATCTCCCCCCTTGCGGGGGAGATGCCCGGCAGGGCAGAGGGGGGTGTGAAGGATCTCGGCGCTCGTCCCCTTGCGCCGCAATCACTTGCCGTTTAGCAAGGCGCCGGTTCAATTCTCTCACCGGACGGTTCTCCATGGCTTCGAAAAATCTCTTCCTGCTCGCCGGCGACGGCATCGGCCCCGAGGCCATGGCCGAGGTGAAGAAGCTGATCAAGGCCATGAACGACAAGCTCGGCAGCGGCTTCGCCACCGACGAGGGGCTGGTCGGCGGCTGCGCTTACGATGCGCATGGCGCGGCGATCTCCGATGCAGACATGGCAAAGGCGATGGCGGCGGATGCGGTGCTGTTCGGCGCCGTCGGCGGGCCGAAATGGGATGCCGTGCCTTACGAGGTGCGCCCCGAGGCCGGCCTGCTGCGGCTGCGCAAGGACATGGAGCTGTTCGCCAATCTCAGGCCCGCGATCTGCTACCCGGCTTTGGCCGCCTCTTCCTCGCTCAAGCAGGACGTGGTCGAGGGCCTCGACATCCTGATCGTGCGCGAGCTCACCGGCGGCGTCTATTTCGGCGAGCCGAAGCAGATCATCGATCTCGGCAACGGCCAGAAGCGCGGCATCGACACCCAGGTCTACGACACGTTCGAGATCGAGCGCATTTCGGGCGTCGCCTTCGAGCTGGCGCGGACGCGCAAGAATCACGTCACCTCGATGGAAAAGCGCAACGTCATGAAGTCGGGCGTGTTGTGGAACGAAGTGGTCAGCCAGACGCACAAGGCCAGATACAGCGACGTCAAGCTCGACCACATGCTGGCCGATGCCGGCGGCATGCAGCTGGTGCGCTGGCCGAAGCAGTTCGACGTCATCGTCACCGACAATCTGTTCGGCGACATGCTCTCCGACATCGCCGCCATGCTCACCGGCTCGATCGGCATGCTGCCGTCGGCCTCGCTCGGCGCGCCGGATGTGAAGACCAAGAAGCGCAAGGCGCTCTACGAGCCGGTGCACGGCTCGGCGCCCGACATCGCCGGCAAGGGCATCGCCAACCCGATCGCGATGATCGCGTCCTTCGCCATGTGCCTGCGCTATTCCTTCGGCATGGTCGCCGAGGCCGACAAGCTCGAAGCGGCGATCGCCGCCGTGCTCGACGACGGCCTGCGCACCAAGGACATCTTCTCGGAAGGCATGAAGGAAGTCGGCACCACCGAAATGGGCGACGCCATCATCGCCAAGTTCCTGGGATGATCGTATGACCGTCGACATTCGCTGGGCGAGGGTCGACGACGCCGAAGCGCTCGCCACAAGGGCGTCGGCCGTGCGCTGGTCGGCTTTCTCGCCGGCCATTGCGTCGGCAAAGGCATCGGCTGCATCGATCTGACCCACGGAAGAGAGGAACGAAGGCGCGCTGCGTTTCTACCGCCGGCTTGGCGCCGAGCGCCACGGCCAGAAGATCTTCCTCAGGCTGTCGGGCGACGCGCTGAACAAGGTCGCTAGAACCTGACGCCGGCCTGTATCGGCCCCCATCGGTTCTCCCCGAACTGTGAAGGTAGAAGTCCGTAGATCAGAAACGCCACGGCTCCGAAAGCCGGGATGTAGCAAAGCAAGGCAAGCCAGCCGGTCAGCCCGATGTCGTGCAGACGCCGCACGACGACTGCGATCGACGGAAGGATTGCTGCCAGCACGAAAAGCAGGGCAGGAATGTACCCGATCGACGTCCTTGGGCCGTCATCGAAGCCGCTTATCGCCAGGTTGAGGAGGATACCGAAACCGAACAGCGCGATGAGCACGACGTAGAACCACAGATAGAACGCCCAAAACTCCTTACGGCGCGCTCGGCCGGTGAAATTGCGGTAGTCGTCGCCGAGCGAACGTAGAAAATAGGCCCACAGTCCCATGGAGCTGGCGGAATGGGGTTCGGCGATGCGGCCGCGCTGTTCCGGATTGCCGTTTGCCGGGAGCGAAGGTCGGCTCGCGGCCACGATGTCGTGTGCAGTTCCGTTGTCGGGCGTGAACTCGACCAGCAGACCTCCGGCGAGGGGAATGCCCTTTGTCAGGTCCTTGCGGCCGAAGATGTAGCGCTTGCCGTCGACGCCGTTGATGTAGCCGTAGTCGTGGTCCTCGTCGTAGTGAAACACAGTGCCGCGCATTGACTCCCCCCTGCATCGCCTTTAAAACTATCAATGGTTGCAGAAAATAGCAATGCACGCATGGCGTTAGAGCGTGACACCGGCCGGGATAAGTCCCCACTTGTTCTCACTGCCGATGTCGGCGACAGCCGCGCAAGAATTGGCCGAGCGAGTGATAGATTGGCTTATAGTCACACGGGCCGCTTCTTCGACTTCTTGTTTTTCATCGGCCCCGGCTTGTCGAACTTCGGTTTGCCAGGCTTCCAAGATTTCGCCTCGCCGCCAGGCTGTCGCTCGCCCGGCTCCCGCTTCTCGAATCTGGGACTCTTCTGGTCGAAAGCACCCTTGCCGCGATGCGGCTTCTTGTCCGGCTTCGGCGGCTGGTAGCCGGCGCGCGACAGGTCCGGCGTGCCGTCGATCCGCTTGACCGCGATGTTGCCCTGAAGCTTGCGGTCGGGGCCGATCGCGGCGACGAATCGGTCGGCCCAGTCGGCGGCGATCTGCACGAAGGTTTCTTCCGGCTGCATCTTGATGGCGCCGATCTCGCGCTTGGACATGCCGGCGGTGCGACACAGCATCGGGATCAGCCAGCGCGGCTCGGCATTCTGCCGGCGGCCGACCGAAAGCGAGAACCAGACGCTGTCGCCGAAATCGTCACGGCGGCTGGGTGTTTCGTCGCGGCGCGCGAATTTCTCGCCCGCCAATCTTTCATGCGAAGGCGTGAACGGCGCGACGTCGAGCAGGTCCTCAGGCGCCGAGCGGCTGCTGCGGCAAAGCCGCACGAAGGCGGCCGCCACTTGTTCGGCGCCGTGCTGGTTGAGCAGCGTCTCGATGAAGGAGCGCTCCTCCTCGTTGATCGGTTCGGCAAGCGCGGGGTCGGCCAGAATGCGCTCGTCGTCGCGGCGCAGCACATCGTCGGCCGAGGGCGGGCTCGCCCATGTCGCCTTGATGCCGGCATTGCCAAGCAGCCGCTCGGTGCGCCTGCGGGCATTTCCAGGAACGATCAGGGCGCTAACGCCCTTGCGCCCGGCGCGGCCCGTGCGACCACTGCGATGCAGCAGCGTCTCGGGGTTGGTCGGCAGATCGGCATGCACCACCAGCTCGAGATTGGGCAGGTCGATGCCACGCGCCGCGACATCCGTTGCGATGCAGACTTTTGCGCGGCCGTCGCGCATCGCCTGCAGCGCGTGGCTGCGCTCGTTCTGGCTGAGCTCGCCCGACAGCGCCACGACGGAGAAATTGCGGTTGTTGAAGCGCGCCGTCAGGTGGTTGACCGCCGCGCGTGTGTTGCAGAACACCAGTGCGTTTTGCGCCTCGTAGTAGCGCAGCACGTTGATGATGGCGTTTTCCCGATCAGCCTGGACAACGCTGAGCGCTCGGTATTCGATGTCGAGATGCTGCTTTTCCTCGCCCGAGGCCGAGATCCGCACCGCATCGCGCTGGTAGCCCTGGGCGAGCGTGGCGATGGAGCGCGGCACGGTGGCGGAAAACATCAGCGTGCGGCGCTCGGGCGGTGCGGCATCGAGGATGAATTCGAGGTCTTCGCGAAAACCGAGGTCTAGCATCTCGTCGGCCTCGTCGAGCACCACCGCCTTCAGCGCCGACATGTCGAGCGCGCCGCGCGTGATGTGGTCGCGCAGCCGCCCCGGCGTGCCGACGACGATGTGGGCGCCGCGTTCCAGCGCGCGCCGCTCGGTGCGCATGTCCATGCCGCCGACGCAGGAGGCGATCTGCGCGCCAGTCAGTTCGTAAAGCCATTCGAGCTCGCGCCGCACCTGCAGCGCCAGCTCGCGTGTCGGCGCCACGACCAGCCCCAGCGGCGCGCCGGCGCCGGCGAAACGCTCAGCACCGCCAAGCAGGGTCGGCGCCACGGCGAGGCCGAAGGCGACGGTCTTGCCGGATCCGGTCTGCGCCGAAACCAGCGCGTCGGCCTGGCCGAGCTCCGTCTCCAGCACCGCCTTCTGCACCGGCGTCAGCGCTGAATAACCGCGCTTTTCCAGCGCCTCCGCCAGCGCAGGAACGATCGTTTCGAAACTGGACATTTTCTTCTTTCGGAATTCGGGGTTCTGTGCTCGTCGTGGAGCACAAGGCCGGCACTGCGCCAGCCAAAGGATATTTGGGCGTTCGTACTTCTTGCGGCCGCCATTGTACAGAGCAGGCGGCTCCGCCTCTCCTTCTGCGGGAGAAGGAGGATCGGCGCGCAGCGCCGAGACCCGCAAGGGGAGAAGGGAAGAGCAGCGCCGATTGACTCTTCTATCAAACCGCGTAAAAACCCGCGTCGAACGGGATCGTTTTTCAATGCGCGGCCTTTTCATGGCTCTTCTTGCATTCGACTCCCCCAGCCACAATGTAACGCATTGGGCTGGGCGCTTAGACGCGTCCGTCCGTTCCAGCAAAACTACGGCCAAAACCACCACCAAAACGGTGTGATTCCCTTGGCCTAACCACCCTCTCCCGGGTCCGGCCCGGGGACGGAACCCGCATGAGGCCGGCGGGTTTCTCCAACAACCAAGCGGAGAGGGACAGGAGATATCAGATGAGTTTCAAGGTTGCGGTAGTCGGCGCCACGGGCAATGTGGGCCGCGAAATGCTCAACATTCTGGACGAACGCGGCTTCCCGGTGAGCGAAGTGGTGGCGCTGGCGTCGCGGCGCAGCCAGGGCACCGAAGTGTCCTTCGGCGACCGCACGCTGAAGGTCAAGGCGCTCGACCAGTACGATTTTTCCGATACCGACATCTGCGTCATGTCGGCGGGCGGCAATGTGTCGAAGGAATGGTCGCCGAAGATCGGCAAGCAGGGCTGCGTCGTCATCGATAATTCGTCGGCCTTCCGCTACGATCCGGACGTGCCGCTGATCGTGCCGGAGGTTAACCCGGACGCGATCTCGCTGTTTACACGCAAGAACATCATCGCCAACCCGAACTGCTCGACCGCGCAGCTCGTCGTGGCGCTGAAGCCGCTGCATGACATCGCCACCATCAAGCGCGTCGTCGTCGCCACCTACCAGTCGGTCTCCGGCGCCGGCAAGGAAGGCATGGATGAGCTGTTCACCCAGACCCGCGCGGTGTTCGTCGCCGACCAGGTCGACGTCAAGAAGTTCACCAAGCGCATCGCCTTCAACGTCATCCCGCATATCGACGTCTTCCTCGACGACGGCTTCACCAAGGAAGAGTGGAAGATGGTCGCCGAGACCAAGAAGATGCTCGACCCAAAGATCAAGCTGACGGCGACCTGCGTGCGCGTGCCGGTGTTCATCGGCCATTCGGAAGCCGTCAACATCGAGTTCGAGAAGCCGATCACGGCGGATGAAGCGCGCGAGATCCTGCGCGAGGCGCCCGGCTGCCAGGTGCTCGACAAGCGCGAGAACGGCGGCTACATCACGCCGCTCGAATCGGCTGGCGAGGACGCCACCTTCATCTCGCGCATCCGCGAGGATTCGACCGTCGACAACGGCCTGTCGATGTGGGTGGTCTCCGACAATCTGCGCAAGGGCGCGGCGCTGAACGCCGTGCAGATCGCCGAGCTGCTGGTCGAGCGCGGCCTCATCCAGCCGAAGCAGAAGGCTGCCTGACGGAGTTTAGTTCTCGCTCACGGGCCGCACCGCCGCTGCCGCTGCTGGCCCTCCGCGGGGGCGCCGGACGACCGGCGGCCCGCGGTCGCGGGCTCGGCCTTCGGCAGTTTGTTTTCGCTCACGGGCCGTGTCGCCGCTGCTGCGGCTGGCCCTCCGCGGGGGGCGCCGGACGACCGGCGGCCCACAGTCGCGGGCTCGGCCTTCGGCCGGGACGCCCTTCCTTCTCCCCGTTCAACGGGGAGAAGGTGCCCGAAGGGCGGATGAGGGGCAGCGCCGGCCTATGAGTGACCGGACCGAAATCACCCTACGCCCGGCCATCGGCTCCGATGCCGCCACCATCGCCAGGATGATGCGTGCCTCACTCAACGCTTTCGAGTGGATGCCGGTCCTGCATACGCCGGCGGAGGACCTGTTCTTCATCCGCGACATCCTGCTGCCCAACCAGCAGGTGACGGTCGCCGAAACGAACGGCCGCATCGTCGGCTTCATCGCCGTCAGCGGCGAATGGGTCGAGCAGCTCTATCTCGACCTGATCTGGACAGGACAAGGCATCGGCAGCCGGCTGCTTGCCGAGGCCACGGCCGGGATGCCTGTGATCAAGCTGCATTGCTTCCAGGCCAACACCGGCGCGCGCCGCTTCTACGAGCGGCACGGCTTTCGCGCCGAAGGTTTCGGCGACGGTTCGGCCAACGAGGAAGGCTTGCCGGATATCCTCTATGCGCTCAGGCGCTGAGTTCACCCGCCGCTTTCCGCCGCCAACCGCTGCAATATGGCCAGCGCCTCCTCCGCCCGCTCCGCCGGCACGAAGAGATGGTCGTGATAGAAGGCCGAGACCGGATTGACGCCCATGCCGGCCGCCGCGAGCCGTCTCGTGATGGCGGCGAGGAAGCCGACGGCTTCCAGCGATGAGTGGATGTCGAGCGTGATCATCCGGCAGCGGAACGTTCCGGCAAGGCCGGCGGCCTTCGCCTCGTCTTCGGTCGTGATCAGGGTCAGGCCTTCCCGCTCGCGAAATTGCATGATGGGATCGAGTCTCGCCGGGACCGGCGTGTCCGGCGCCAGCGTCGCGAACACATAGACGTCGGCAAGCAGTTGCGGCGTCATCGACGCGAGCAGTTTTTGCAGGTCGGTCTCGCCCGTCATCGTCGCTCCTCCTCTTGGCAGTCGCAGTCGCATGTCTCAATACATGCAAGACCGACGGTCCGGCCGTGCCGACGACATCTCGATGTCGCTTGCTGTTGCGCCGCGGGCATCGACCGCACAATAAGACATCAAAGCTAAGCCGGCTTGCAAAGGTTAACCCGATGATCGTCCGACCGCGCCCGACATTCCTGCAATTGTTCTTCATCATGCGTGGTTCGGTGGTGCCGCGCATCCTGCCGCAGATTTTCGGCTTCGCCCTCTATTCGGCGGTCATCCTGCTGCTCGCGCGGCAGTTCCAGCTCGACCTCAGTGCTTTCAGCATCGCGCCTTTCGGGCTCGTCGGCGTGACGCTCTCGATCTATCTGTCGTTCCGGAACAACGCCGCCTATGACCGCTGGTGGGAGGCCCGCAAGCTCTGGGGCGCGCTGGTTTTCGAGATACGCAACCTGGCGCGCGCCACCACCAGCCTGGTCGGCGACCGCGCCGAGCAGCGCGCGCTTCTGATGGAGGCGCTTGCCTTCTGCCACCTGCTGCGCGGGCAACTGCGCAAAATCGACAGCATAAAGGACGCCCGCGCCTTCATCGGCGACGAGGTCGACAAGGCCGCCGCCCGCACCAATCCGGCCGACGACATGGTCCGCCGCATGGGCCGGCGCGCCAATGCGCGGCGCGAGGCGGGCGCGCTCGACCCGATCGGCTTCCGCATCCTCGATGAAAGGCTGGCCGCGATCGCCGCCATCCAGGCCGGCTGCGAGCGGATCGCCGGCACGCCCTTGCCCTTCGCCTATACGCTGCTGGTGCACCGCACGGCCTATGTCGTCTGCCTGCTCTTGCCGATCGGCCTGGTCTCGACCACGGGTTGGGCTACGCCGCTGTTCACGGCGCTGATCGCCTATACGTTCTTCGGCCTCGACGCGCTGTCGGAAGAGCTCGAGGACCCGTTCGGCATCGAGGCCAACGACTTGGCGCTCGACGGCCTTTGCCGCGTCTGCGAGATCTCCGTGTTCGAGGCGCTGGACGAGACGCCGCCGAAGATGATCGCGGCCGACAAGTTCTACTTCTCTTAGGAGGTCGATCCACGAGGGCTCTGCCCTCGGAGACTGGTCGAAAGCGCTGTGTTCTCTTCGTCATTCTAGGGCGGAGCAAGGAGCGAAGCGACGCGGCGCAGACCCAGAAGTTAAGATCGCCTGGCTGGAGCTTCATTCTAGAGCGCTGCATTCTTCGTTCGACGTCACGGCATCGATACTCGGGTCAAGCCCGAGTATGACGAAGGCGTGTAGGATCGCGGCATGTTCCTTCGTCCTTGGATCGAACCCGGCAAATGGCCGGCATTCGAAACCATCAGGAGGGAATATCCATGAGCATTTCCGAAGCCGCGCCTGCTTCAAAAGGCGCTTTGTGGGCCGGGCGCGCCCTCAGCGGCGTCATCGTCCTGTTCATGATCTTCGACGGCGCCATCAAGCTGCCGCCGCTCGACATCGTCACGCAAACGATGGCGCAGCTCGGCTGGCCGGCCGATCCGAATGTGGCGCGCATGCTGGGCGTCATCGGCCTGGTCTCGACCGCGCTCTACGCATGGCCACGCACGTCGGTGCTCGGCGCCATCCTGCTCACCGCCTATATGGGCGGCGCGATTTCGACGCATGTGCGGATTGGCAACCCGCTGTTCTCGCACACGCTGTTCGGCGTCTATCTCGGCATTATCCTGTGGGGCGGGCTCTATCTGCGCGACGCAAGAGTGCGCGCGCTGATCCCGTTTTCGCGATAGGGAGGAGAAGAGATGTTTGCCACCATCCTCATCATCCTGGCCCTCATCATCGCCGCCGTGCTGGTCTATGCCGCGACCCGGCCGAACGATTTCGTCGTCACCCGCTCGGCCAGCATCAAGGCGCCTGCCGAGACGATCTTCCCGCTGATCGACGATTTCCGGCGTTGGCCGGAATGGTCGCCCTTCGAAAAGCTCGACCCCCAGATGCAGCGCACGCTGTCCGGCGCCGAAAGCGGCAAGGGCGCGGCCTATGCCTGGGAAGGCAACTCCAAGGCCGGCAAGGGCCGCATGGAGATCACAAATTCGGCGCCGTCATCGCTGGTCTCGCTGAAGCTCGACTTCGAAAGGCCGTTCAGGGCCAACAACAGTGTCGACTTCTCGCTCTCGCCGTCCGGCGACGGCACCACGGTCACCTGGGCAATGCGCGGCGCAAGGCCTTTCATTGCCAAGCTGATGGGCCTGTTCATGAATTTCGACACGCTGATCGGCAAGGATTTCGAGGCCGGGCTCGGCAATCTGAAGCGCCTCACCGAGCGGTGAAAACCACGAAGTTTCAATGCGTTGGCGCTCAGTGCCGTAAATCCGGCCGGCGCGTAGCCGGCCAATCTTCATCATCTGCGGGATCAATTCAGCTGTTCGTGAGTTTAGGGCATGGCGGCGAGGACGGCGCTTGAGAGAGGAACAGCAATGAAGAAAGCAATTACCATCCTGGTGCTGACGGTGGCCCTTGGCGCCTGCTCGCAAACAGAAAAGGGTGCTGCGATCGGCGGCCTGGGCGGTGCGGCGGTCGGTGCCGCGGTGGCAGGCGATCCGGTGCAAGGCGCGGTGGTCGGCGGCGCTGTTGGCGCAGTGGCCGGCGCGCTGATCGGTCATGCCAGCGAAGCCGGCCAGTGCCGCTACCGCGACCGCTACGGACGCGTTTATGTGGCGCGCTGCCCGTCCGGCTATTGAGGCATCGGACCGGACAATCGAATAAAAAACGGCGGGCATGGGCCCGCCGTTCTCGTTAACGAAAAAGCCGTGATTACTCGGCGGTGGCGGCTTCAGCCTCGGCCGGCGCGGCGGTCGCCGCGGCGGCGGCAGCAGCCGCGTCTTCCTGGGCCTTCTTCAACAGGGCGGCGCGTTCCTGCGCCTTCTTGCCGGGCAGGGCCTTGTTCGGGTTCGAGCGGGTCTCGCGCTTGGCAAGGCCGGCCTCGTCGAGGAAGCGCAGCACGCGGTCGGTCGGCTGGGCGCCATGCGACAGCCAATGCTTGACGCGATCGGCGTCGACCTTGACGCGCTCGCCGTCCTTCGGCAGCAGCGGGTTCCACGAGCCGAGCGACTCGATGAACCGGCCGTCGCGCGGCGAACGGGCGTCGGCGACGACGACGTGGTAGTAAGGACGCTTCTTCGAGCCCGCACGGGCCAGTCTGATCTTCAGTGCCATTGTTTTCTCCTAAAAGCTCTGATTTCGTTGATGAGTTTTCAGCTGGGTTTCAGCCGGTTTTCGTCACGCCGTTGGAAGCGGCGATCTGTTCGTGATGCCGGATCACCTCGCGGACGACGAAGTTCAGGAACTTCTCCGCGAAATCCGGGTCGAGGTTCGCATCTTTCGCCAACTGGCGAAGGCGGGCGATCTGCTGCTGCTCGCGCGACGGGTCGGCGGGCGGCAGGCCATGCTCGGCCTTCAGGACGCCGACCGCCTTGGTGCAGCGGAAGCGCTCGGCCAGCATATGGATGAGGGCGGCGTCGATGTTGTCGATCGAAGCGCGGTAGCCAGCCAGGATGGCGCGTGCGTCGGCCATGTCTTTCTCCTCGTTCATCGCCCCCTCACTTCTTTTTCCCAAGGCCGGGCAGCCCGCCGCCGCCGAGGCCCGGAAGACCCGGAAGCTTCATGCCGCCGGGCAGGCCCGGCAGTCCGCCGCCACCGGGAAGTCCGCCCGGCATGCCTTTGCCGAGACCGGCGGCCTGCGCCTGCTTCTGCAGGGCCTCGAGCTGCTTGGGATCCATCCTGGAAAGATCGGGCATGCCGCCGCCCGGCATCATGCCGCCAAGGCCCATTTTCGAGGCGAGGCCGCCCATCATGCCGCGCATGAGGCCGCCGCCTTTGCCCTTGCCGCCCATCGCCTTCATCATGTCGGCCATGCCGCGGTGCATCTTCAACAGCTTGTTGATCTCGGCCGCGTCGGTGCCGGAGCCGGCGGCGATGCGCTTCTTGCGCGAGTGTTTGAGCATATCGGGGTTGGCGCGCTCGGCCTTGGTCATCGAAGAGATGATGGCGAGCTGGCGGCCGAACATCTTGTCGTCGAGGCCGGCGGCGGCGAGCTGGTCCTTCATCTTGCCCATGCCGGGCATCATGCCCATGATGCCGCCCATGCCGCCCATTTTCGACATCTGCTGAAGCTGCTGGGCGAGGTCGTTCAGGTCGAACTTGCCCGACTGCATCTTCTTGGCCATCGCCGCCGCCTGCTCGGCGTCGATGGTCTCGGCGGCCTTCTCGACGAGCGAGACGATGTCGCCCATGCCGAGGATGCGGTCGGCGATGCGCTTGGGGTGGAATTCCTCCAGCCCGTCCATCTTTTCGCCGGTGCCGATCAGCTTGATCGGCTTGCCGGTCACGGCGCGCATCGAAAGGGCCGCGCCGCCGCGGCCGTCGCCGTCCATGCGGGTCAGAACCAGGCCGGTGATGCCGACGCGTTCGTCGAAGCTCTTGGCAAGGTTGACGGCGTCCTGGCCGGTCAGCGAGTCGGCGACCAGCAGGATCTCGTGCGGGCTCGACACCTTCTTGATGTCGGCCATCTCGACCATCAGCGGCTCGTCGATATGGGTGCGGCCGGCGGTGTCGAGGATGACGACGTCATGGCCGCCGAGCCTGGCGGCCTGCACGGCGCGCTTGGCGATATCGACCGGGCTCTGGCCGGCGATGATCGGCAGGGTAGCGACCTTGGTCTGCTCGCCGAGCTGGCGCAGCTGCTCTTGTGCTGCGGGCCGCCGCGTGTCGAGCGAGGCCATCAGGACCTTCTTGTTCTGCCGCTCGGTCAGGCGCTTGGCGATCTTGGCCGAGGTGGTCGTCTTGCCGGAGCCCTGCAGGCCGACCATCATGACGACGACGGGCGCCGGCGCGTTGAGGTCGACGGCCACGCCCTCGGCGCCGAGCATCTCGACCAGCTCGTCATGGACGATCTTGACGACCATCTGTCCAGGCTTGATCGACTTCAGCACCGCGGCGCCGACCGCCTTCTCGCGCACCTTGTCGGTGAAGGAGCGAACCACTTCCAGCGCGACGTCGGCCTCGAGCAGCGCCCGGCGCACCTCGCGCAAAGCCGCCGAGACATCCGCCTCGGACAGCGCGCCGCGGCCAGTCAGGCCGTTCAGGATGGAGCCAAGACGCTCCTGGAGGGATTCAAACATCTGCGGTCCTTGATCTCGGTGGGTTTCGACCGAGAGGTAGTGCGTTCGCGCCGGGTCGCCAAGCAAAAGCGCAAAGCCAAAAAGCACCCGGGGGCGCATCGCGCTGCCGGGTGTTGGCCTCCAGGATCTCTTTACAGCACCTGCCTCAAAGAGGCTTCGGCGTCCTAGTCGGCTTTCGCGAAAGAAAACTCGTCGCGGAATTCAGCGGCTCTAGACAGGAAATTGGCCGCGGAGTCAAGGCTGATGCATGTCGCGCAAAAGTGCGCAGCGGTTTTGCGGCAACGGCATGCATCAAAAAACGATGCCGGAATCCGAGCCAAAACGCCGCGATTGGCGATAGCTCAGCCCAGGCTTTGCTTGCTCGTCCCGACCCTGAGCGGCGAGCGGCGGTGCAAAAGCAGCAGCATCGTCAAAAGCGTGCTGACGATACCGATGGCGGCGATCAGCACAGCGTCCAGCCCGGTCCAGCCGGGGCCTTCGAGGGGCTTGGCATTGAGCAGCGCGAAGCCATTGTAGCCCTCCTGGTGCGAGATCAGCAGGAGGCCGGTCAGATTGTTGCCGAGATGGGCGCCGAAACCGGCGCCGAGATTGCCGGTGACATAGACCAGGAGCGTGAGCAGCAGGGCAAAGGTGCCGATCGAGACCAGCACGCAGGCATTGATGGCAAGTGTCGAGGCCGAATTCCAGTGCAGCGACGCGAACAGCAGCCCGGGCAGCAGCGCCCAGACCAGCGGGCTGCTGAAGCGATAGGCGAGGCCGCGCAGCAGATAGCCACGAAACAGCATCTCCTCCGACGAGGTCTGCAGGAAGGCGAGCAGCACGATCGGCACCAGGAAGAGCAGCCAGGACGAAAAGGCGATCGGCCCGCGCGCGATCTCGGGCTGCAGCCAATAGAGCAAGACCTCGGAAAAGAGCGAGGTGATCATCACCGCGGCCAGGCCCTTGAGGAAATCGCCGCCCGCGACGCGGCGGCTGACGCCGAACAGAGCCGACAGCGGCTCGCCGTGGACGAAGCGCATCGCCACCCACAGGCCGATCCAGATGCCGGCAAAGGAGGTCAGGGCGCTCAGGATGCCGGTGGGCGATGCCAGGAAGTCCTGCATGTAGCGCCCGGTCGAGGGGCCGGGGAGACGCCAGACAATGTAGGCATAGGTGCCGGCAAACAGCACCAGAGCCGTCATCGCCATCCAGAAGGCGATGACGATCGCCGTCCCGAAGAACAGGCGCAGCAAATTGGTCTTTTCGTTCGGCGAGCGGCGATAGCGCTCGAAGGCGGCATTTTCGATCGTCACGCGGCTCCCCTGCCGAAGGCTTTCGCCACATGGGTCTAGGAGATCGGCAGTTACCGCGCAATTACCGTCCACGCGGAGTTGCCGCGCGCAGGATCAAAAAACGGCCGCCAGCGATGGCGGCCGTTATCTGACAGCGATCAAGCCCGATCAGCGCATCACATAGACGATGCGCCGCGTGCCAGGGTCGACCAGCGCCGGCTGGTTGTTCACATAGACGTAGCGATACCGGTAATCGGGGATCTCGCGCAGCTCGACCGTGTCGGGCAGTGTGGCGCCGGTCACCACCTCGCCGTCGAGATAGACCGGGTCGACCCGGTGCGTGGCGACATAGGTGCCGACCTCGGCCGGCGGCCTGCCGATCGACTCAATGGCGTCGTCGTTGGAAACGATGGCGCCGGTGTAGGTATCGGTCGTGTAGATGTTGTCGGTCGGCGGGGCGACGACGGCGATCTCGGCATTGGCCGGGCGGCGGGTCACGACGACGCGGCTGCCGCCGAAATCGCCCGTCACATAGTCGGAATAGACCCAGCCCTTGCCGTCGGCTTCGGCGATCGTGCACCATTTGCTGCCTTCGATGCAGCCGTTAAGCGTGGCCGACTGCCCTGCCGCCAGCACGCCGATAACCGGATATTGCGGCCCGGGGCCAGCGCGAACGTTCAAGTCGGTCACCGCCTGTACGGGAGTGTCGGCGAAAGCTGCGCCCGACATTGTAAGCAGCGCACCGGCCAGAGCCGGAAACAACACGCGTGTCATGGTTCTTCTCTCCGTTTTCAACGCTCCCTCGGGATCGGAAACGAAACAAAGGCTTATGCGTTCCGGCTAAAGTGCTTTGCGCCCGCTCACAAATTGTTCCAGGCCTTTTTCGGCGCGCCTGTCAAAAGATCGTGCACGAATGCGAGTTTGCCCGCCGCCACCTCGGAAATCACGAAGGGGTAAAGATCCGGCAGACCCATGCAGCGGTTGATCGAGTTGGATGCCTCCGACAATACCAGCCAGCGGGCCAGGATCCTTTCAAATGGCTCCGGATCCAGGTCGGGATCGGCGGGCGCCGGGTGCAGACGGCCACCAGTGTCGCCCCGCGGGATGGCGTCGGCATCCACGGTCTCCAGCCGGCCCAGCGGAAAATTCAGCGCATGGACCATTTCCAGCGTGTCGGCGATGTGGAGATGATGCGCCCAGGTCTCGGCCCAGTCCTCCCAGGGATGGGATGCGGCATAGGCGGAGATGTGGCGTTGCTGCCAGTCCGGCGGCGCGCCATTGGCGTAGTATGCCTTCAGGGCCTGTTCGTAATCGGCCTGCTCGTCGCCGAAGAGCGCGCGGAAGACTGAAAGCCGAGCGGGATCGCCACGGATCAGCCGGTCCCAATAATAATGGCCAAGCTCGTGGCGGAAATGGCCGAGCAGGGTGCGGTAATTCTCGCCCATTTCGACGCGTCGTCGCTCGCGCTCGACGGAATCGGCCTCGGCAACGTTGAGCGTGACCAAGCCGTTGTCATGGCCGGTCAGGATGCGCTCTCCGCCCGGACCGGCGCCGATCGGATCGGCGAGGAGGTCGAAGGCAAGGCCGATCTCATCCTTGGCGTCGGCCTTGGGAACGACCGGCAGGCCAAAGGCGAGCAGTGAATAGACGGCCCGCTTCTTCGCTGCTTCGACCCGGATCCAGCGCCGACGGTTGCCGTCGATGGAAAGGTCGGGAATGACCTGGTTGAGGGCGCAGGCGCGGCAGAAAGTCCGGCCAGCCTCGGCCCGCCAGTTGCAGGCGCATTCATCGGCATTGCCGCATGCGGCAATGCCGCTCGCACCCGCCAGCAGGAAACGTGCTTCGTACGGGTCGTAGAGCACCAGGCTGGAACAGTTCAGACACTGGGCGTTCTCGAAATAAAGGCGGTGGCCGCAGTTTGGACAGTCGAACAGCTTCATCTTGTTTTCAACATGCGGAAGAGGTGGAAGCCTCGTCGAAACGTCCGCCGGGCCTCCGGCGTTCCGAAGCTATTTCGTAGCGAGCTGGGCAATGACCTGCCGGGCCACGCTTTCGCCCGAAAGCCTGGCGCCGCCGCAGGTCTGGATCAGCGGGCCGGCGACATGCTCGCCGGCGAAGAAGATCTTTTCCGCTAGCGGCTGCATCAGCGTCGCGCGCGCCTCCGAACGGCCAGGGCGCGCCGCGGCATAGGCGCCGCGCACAAAGCGCTCCGCGCCCCAGTTCGTCATCATGGCGCGGCCGACATGCTTCCTCACGTCGCCGCCGAAGATGCCACACAGGCGGTCGACGACGAAATCGACCCCGGCCGCCTCGCCTGCGGCCGACATCTCCCAGGCGAAGTCGCCGCCGACGAAACCGACCATCAGGTCGAGATCGAAGGGGAAGCAGAGGAAATAGATGTCGTGCCTGGCCATGCGTTCGATCAAAAGGTCGTCGAAAGGTTCAAGGCCGAGCCGCGTGCCCTTGATCTCCACCGGCAGCTTGGTCAGCATGCCCATGGGCAGGTCGAAGAAGGCGCCGAAATGCGCGTCTGGCAGCGCCGGCGAGAACTCGATCTCCTCGAAGGCGAGCACGGCCGGCGAGGCGGTGACGATCACCGCCTTCGCGCGCACCGTGCCGCGGTCGGTGACGCAGGCGACGCCCGGTACATCCCAGAGGATCTTGCGCACCGGCGTCGACAGCTCGACCGGCACATCGAAGCCGAAGCGCGCGACCAGCGCGCCGAACCCTTCCTTGCTGAAATAATTGGGGTCGAGGTCGGCCGCCGCCTGGAAGTCACGGATCGAGATCTCGTCCTCGTCGGCGCCGAAATCCATCGGGCCGGCGAAGGTGGCGGCCGCGCGCGGCGCCTGGCCCTTGGCCAGCAGCGCCGACAGCCGATCGTCGTCGCCTTCCTCGACCTGGTGATTGGCGAGCAATTCGAACAGCTTGGCATCGGCCGCCTTCATCTCGGCCTCTTCCTCCTCGCCCGCCTTGCGCTTGCGGTAATAGAGGTGATCGACATTCATGTCGTGGTGATGCAGCGTCCAGCCGGCCGCCTGGGCGTCCGGAAAATAAGGATTGCGGTCTGCCGCGTGCAGCCAGGCGCAGCCAATGTCGAAGGGCACGCC
Source organism: Mesorhizobium sp. B3-1-8 (assembly GCF_006439495.1). Lineage (NCBI taxonomy): Bacteria > Pseudomonadati > Pseudomonadota > Alphaproteobacteria > Hyphomicrobiales > Phyllobacteriaceae > Mesorhizobium > Mesorhizobium sp. B3-1-8. Next base: position 73,333 of record NZ_VFTK01000011.1, on the reverse strand, counting down.
GAAATGGCGGTCGCTGGTCCAGGCACGGCCGCCGATGCGATCCATCGCCTCGAGAAGAAGGAAGGAAAGCCCGGCCGCTCGAAGCGTCTTGGCCGCGGCAAGCCCCGCGGAACCGGCGCCAATGATCACGACGTCAACGTCTTTCATGAGGCAAGCCCGCCACACCTGATGGCTGATCGTAGGCAAATTGCCCTTCTTTCGCCAGTGTCGGGTGTCACGTCCCCGGCGGGGGCGGTGACAATCAGGCGTTTCGCTGGCAAATTCGCAACCGGGACGTGATTCAAGGCAACCAGGAGACGGATATGGCATTTTTTGCCAAGGGAAGGATTTTCGTGGCCACCGCGGCGGTGGTGGCGATGTTTGGGCTGGCGACAGGCGCCGAGGCCGCGGCCAGCTGCGGCAAGAACGGCGCCGGCTTCGACGCCTGGAAGCAGGACTTTGCCGCCGAGGCCAAGGCCAACGGCGTCGGCCAAAGGGGCCTTTCGGCGCTGGCCGGGGCGACCTACGCGACAAGGACGATTTCGGCCGACCGCGCCATCCACAAGGCTTTCAGCGGCTCCGTTGAGGCGTTCATGAAGCGCCGCGGCGCTTCCGCCATCATTTCGAGAGGCCGTGCGCTGAAGAAGGCGAACGCGGCGATGTTCGCCAATATCGAGCGGACCTATGGCGTGCCGCCGGGCGTGCTGCTGGCCATCTGGGGCATGGAGACCGGCTTCGGCGCCTCGATGGGCAACCAAAACACGGTGTCGGCCATCCTGACGCTCGCCTATGACTGCCGCCGCCCGGATTATTTCACCCCGCACGCCATCGCGGCGCTCAAGCTGGTCGATCGCGGCGCGCTCAGCGCCGCCTCGGTCGGCGCCATGCATGGCGAGATCGGCCACACCCAGTTCCTGCCCGGAAACGTGCTGAAATACGGCGTCGGCAGCGGCAACCTGCGCGACCGCAACACGGCGCTGGCTTCCACCGCCAACTACCTCAAGGGCCATGGCTGGCACGCCGGCGCGAGCTATGAGGCCAATATGGGCGCAATCGCCGGCTGGAATTCGGCAAGCGTCTATCAACAGGCCATCGCCCGCATCGCCGAAGCGATCGACGCGGATTGATCGAGATCGGTCATTCCACGGAGGAGCTCGGCCATACGCCGGGCTTTTTTGTTGGACTCGGAGATTGGCGAAAGCCGGGATGATGGCCAATCTCCCCCCTTGCGGGGGAGATGTCCGGCAGGACAGAGGGGGGTGCTGTCCCTCCAGCCTGTCCGGCAATCCTCACCATTTTCACGCTGGCGCCCAGCTGCAAATCAGAGAGGCAGCGATCCTTCACACCCCCCTCTGCCCTGCCGGGCATCTCCCCCGCAAGGGGGGAGATTAGCAGCTTCAGCGACGGTTCCTTGCCGCCAGCGTCCGCAGCCGCAGGCCATTAAGGCGAATGAATCCTTCGGCGTCCTTCTGGTCGTAGGCGCCGCGGTCGTCCTCGAAGGTGACGAGCGCATCGGAATAAAGCGTCTTCTTCGACTTGCGGCCGGTGACGATGACATTGCCCTTGTAGAGCTTCAGCCGCACCGTGCCTTCGACGTCTTCCTGGCTCTTGTCGATCATCGCCTGCAGCATGAGGCGCTCGGGCGAAAACCAGAAGCCGTTATAGATGAGCTCGGCGTAGCGCGGCATGAACTCGTCCTTGAGGTGGGCGGCGCCGCGGTCGAGCGTGATCGATTCGATGGCGCGATGGGCGGCGATCAGGATCGTGCCGCCGGGCGTCTCGTAGACGCCGCGCGACTTCATGCCGACGAAGCGGTTCTCGACCAGATCGAGGCGGCCGATGCCGTTGTCGCGGCCGAGGTCGTTGAGCGCCGCCAGCATGGTGGCCGGCGACAGCTTCTTGCCGTTGAGCGCGACCGGGTCGCCCTTGAGGAATTCGATCTCGATCTCGGTGACGGCATCGGGCGCGTCCATCGGCGAAACGGTGCGCTGATGCACGAATTCCGGCGGCTCGCTCCACGGATCCTCCAGCACCTTGCCCTCGGAGGAGGAGTGCAAAAGATTGGCGTCGACCGAGAAGGGCGCTTCGCCGCGCTTGTCCTTCGCGACCGGGATCTGGTGCTGCTCGGCGAAGTTGATCAGATCGGTGCGCGACTTGAACGTCCAGTCGCGCCAGGGCGCGATGACCTTGATGTCGGGGTTGAGCGCATAGGCGGACAATTCGAAGCGGACTTGGTCGTTGCCCTTGCCGGTGGCGCCATGGGCGATCGCGTCGGCGCCGGTCTCTTTCGCGATCTCGACCAAGTGCTTGGAGATCAGCGGCCGGGCGATCGAGGTGCCGAGCAGGTAGGTGCCTTCATAGACGGTGTTGGCGCGGAACATCGGGAAGACGAAGTCGGCGACGAATTCCTCGCGCACATCGACGATGCGGATGTCCTTGATGCCCATCATCTCGGCCTTCTTACGGGCCGGCTCCAGCTCGCCGCCCTGGCCGAGATCGGCGGTGAAGGTGACGACTTCGGCGCCGAGCTCGGTCTGCAGCCATTTCAGGATGATGGAGGTGTCGAGGCCGCCGGAATAGGCGAGCACGACTTTCTTGACGTTCTTGATCTTGGACATTTTTGGCGGTTCCGCGGGAAAAGAGCTTCGCGGGGCGAGGTATCACGGCCTTTCCGGGCGGCGCAAGAGACGAACAGAGGCCTGGCTCCAGCACAGGCTGGGCCAGAAGTTTGCCCGGGCAGACGCTGGCGGAGCAAAAATGGTCGCGTTATAGGCTGCGCGATCTCTCCCAGGGCCGCGCGCATGTCCTTCATTCCCGACACTTCGACGCTCATCCAGTTCGCCATCGCCACCGTCATCCTGGCGATCACGCCGGGGCCGGACATGACGCTGTTCGTCTCGCGCACGCTGAGCCAGGGCCGCGCCACCGGCTTTGCTTCGATGGCGGGCGCGCTCACCGGCACGCTGATCCACACCACGCTGGTTGTGGTCGGCATCTCGGCGCTGATCGTCGCCTCGCCGATGGCCTTCTTCGTCCTGAAGATTTTTGGCGCCGGCTATCTGGTGTTCCTAGCCTGGCAGGCAGTGACGAAGGGCTCGGCCTTCTCGCCGGAGAAGAGGACGGGACCGCAAGTCTCCCTGTTCCGCAGCTGGGCGGCCGGGCTCGGCGTCAACCTGCTCAATCCCAAGATCATCCTGTTCTTCATGACCTTCCTGCCGCAATTCGTCTCCGCGCACGATCCGAACGCGTCCGGAAAGCTGTTCTTCCTCGGCATGATGTTCATCATGCTGTCGATCCCGGTGACGGTGCCGATGGTGCTGGCGGCGGAAAAGTTCTCGGCGGCGATGAAGGCAAGCCCGCGCGTCACCCGCGTGGTCGACTATCTGTTCGCCGGCGTGTTCTCTGCCTTCGCGCTCAAGATACTGACCGCGCAGGCGAAGTAGGGTTCACGGCTCCGCGTCGAGCAAGGGCGCGCGACGCCAGCTTCCGGCCCAGCGACCGGCGGAGAGCCAGTAGAAGATGCCGCCGACCATGCCGGCGCCGATCACGGCCAGCCTGGCATTGGTTTCGGTGATGTCGAAATTCGCATCGCCGAGATTGTGCACGAAGCCGAGAAAGACGATGGCGATGACGGCGCCGCCGAGCGCGTAGAACAGCCAGTCGCGGCGGCCGAGCACCTCGGCTATCAAAATGACGACCGCCGCCGGCATGAAGGCGAAATAAGCGACGAACAGCGCCACGAAAGGCACCGAGAAGTAGAGCGATGCGGTGGCTGTCGGCTCCGGATCGGCCGGCGTGTAGCCCAGATGCGCCAAGACCAGGACGTTGAGGAAGGTGCTGGCCGCCAGCGAGGCGACGACATAGCCGACCAGGATGGCGGCAAAGCGGATGAGGTAGGCGATGATGCGCCTCACGCCTCGCCGTGTCCCGCGATCATCATGGCTTCGAGCGCCAGCCGGTCGACCTTGCGCATGCGCTCCGACTCCGACTTGAGCTGGCCGCAGGCGGCGAGGATGTCGCGGCCGCGCGGGGTGCGGATCGGCGACGCGTAGCCAGCATTGTTGATGTAGTCGGCGAACTTCTCGATCGTCTCCCAGTCCGAGCACTGATAGTTGGTGCCGGGCCAGGGATTGAAGGGGATCAGGTTGATCTTGGCCGGAATGCCCCTGAGCAGCTTCACAAGCGCCTTGGCGTCGTCGAGGGAATCGTTGACGTCCTTCAGCATCACATATTCGAAGGTGATGCGCTTGGCGTTGGAGAGGCCGGGATAGGCCTTGCAGGCGGCGATCAGGTCTTTCAGCGGGAACTTCTTGTTGATCGGCACGAGCAGGTCGCGCAGGTCGTCATTGGTGGCGTGCAGCGAGATCGCCAACATGACGCCGATCTCCTCGCCGGTGCGGGCGATCTCCGGCACCACGCCCGAGGTCGACAGCGTGATGCGCCGCTTCGACAGCGACAGGCCGTCGCCGTCGGAAGCGATCAGCAGCGCCTTCTTCACCGCCTCGAAATTATAGAGCGGCTCGCCCATGCCCATCATGACGATGTTGGAAACCTTGCGGCCCTCGGCCGGCACGATGGCGCCGTCCGGCGTGTCGCGGTCGGGGAAGTCGCCGAGGCGATCGCGCGCGGTGAGCAGCTGCGCCAGGATCTCCTCGGCGGTGAGGTTGCGCACCAGCTTCTGCGTGCCGGTGTGGCAGAAGGAGCAGGTCAGCGTGCAGCCGACCTGCGAGGAAATGCAGAGCGTGCCGCGGCCTTCCTCGGGAATATAGACGGTCTCGATCTCGACGGGACGACCGGCGCCGCGCGGCGGAAAGCGGAACAGCCATTTGCGCGTGCCGTCGGAAGAGATCTGCTCCTCGACGATTTCCGGCCGCGCGACGGTGAAATGCTTGTCGAGCTCGGTGCGCAAGTCCTTGGAGATGTTGAACATATGCGCGAAGTCGGAAACGCCGCGCACATACATCCAGTGCCAGAGCTGCTGGGCGCGCATCTTGGCCTGACGCTCCGGCACGATGCCGGCATTGATGAGAGCTTCACCGAGCTCGGCGCGGGTCAGGCCGATCAGCGACGGCTTCTCGGCCGGTGTTGCGCGGCGCAAGGCGTCACGAGCGCCTTCGGCGGTAAGATCAAGCGAAACGGTCATGGTGGCGCCAATATAAGCGATTTGCGGCCGATTTCAGCATCGGCCGCAGATGGAAGCGCGGCGCATAGCACAGCTCGGCGACGGAGTCATGCGCCCCGCAGGTTCAGGCGTCGGCTTCCGCCTTGCGGCGATGGCCGCTGACCTGCTGGCCGTCTTCCGGATGCAGGAAGAAGAACCCCGGTATGGAAAGCAGCGGGATCACCGCCGTCAGCAGGAACGCCCAATGGAACTGGTCCGCCGTCGGCGCATGCGCCTGGCCGGAGACGAGGCCGAGCACCATGGCGGCGATCGAGACGCCGAGCGAAACGCTGAGCTGCTGCAGGACGCCGCCGAGGCTGGTGGCGCGGCTGAGCTTCTCCGCCGGCAGGTCGGCATAGGACAGCGTGTTGGACGACATGAACTGCGCCGAACGCACGATGCCGAAGAAAAAGACATAGAGGCCGATCAGCCAATGCGGGGTGTCGGCATCGAGCAGGGCAAAGCCCGCCACGGCAACAGAGCCGACCACCGCGCTGCCGCTCAGCACGGCCTTGAAGCCGAAGCGCCGCAGGAAGAACGACAGCAGCGGCCGCATCAGCAAGGCGCCGAAACTGCCGACGAAGGTCAGCGAGCCGGACGTGACCGGGCTCATGCCGAAGCCGACCTGCAGCATCAGCGGCAAAAGGAACGGCGCGCCGTTGAGGCCGATGCGGCACAGCCCCCCGGCCAGCGTGCCGACCCAGAAGGAGCGGAAGCGAAACAGCGTGAGATCGACCGCGGGCGCCGCGACGCGGCGGGCATAGCGGCCGAAGGCGAGCAGGAGCAGGACCGACGCGGCCAGCACCAGCATGGTCGCCAGCGAGGAAATGATCGGCCTGCCGATATTCTCCAGGCCGAACTGCAGCAGCGCGGCGCCGGCCCCCACCATGAGGAAGCCGGCGAAGTCGAAAGGCTGCGCCTCCTCGCCGTGGAAATCGTCGACGAAGCGCAAGGCGGCGAAGATGCCGATGAGGCCGAACGGCACGTTGACGTAGAAGATCCAGCGCCAGGACGCATAGGTGGTCAGCAAGCCGCCGAGCAGCGGACCGATGACGGGACCGACGATCGCCGGCAAGGTCATGTAGGTCATGGCGGTGATGAGCCCGCTGCGCGGAAAGGAGCGCAACAGGATCAGCCGCCCGACCGGCGTCATCATGGCGCCGCCCAGTCCTTGCAGCGCGCGCATTGCCAGGAGCATGCCGACGCTGTCGGCCACGCCGCACAGGACCGAACCGAGGGTGAAGGTGAAGAGCGCCAGGGCGAAGATCTTGCGGGCGCCGAACCGATCGGCGAACCAGCCGCTGACCGGAATGAACACCGCCAGCGTCAGGATGTAGGTGGTGATCGCCAGGTTGAGCCGGACCGGGGTGGTGTCGAGGCTCTGCGCGATGGCCGGGATAGCGGTGGTGAGGATGGTGGAATCGAGCTGCTCCATCAGGAAGGCGATGGCGACGATTGCCGGGATGATCAGCTTGAGACGCGGGTCGCGCTCGGTCGCAAAAAGATGCTGTTCCAATTGTCCGCCAGTTCCGTCGTGCAGGAAGCGGTGGCCCGCCTGTGGGCCATCCACGATCAAGCCGGCGTCGATGTCGTGCGGCCCAGCCGGCTTGGCCTTCCCACCGCACCCGAATGCTTTATGTCCCGATCGATGCGAAGCGATAGCGATTTCGACTGGCACAGGGGTCAACAAATTTTGAGCCCTGCCGCCTGTGCCAGGGCGGAACGGGGCTGGCTCCCGCCATGGTCGGCTGAAAATCGATCACATATTCGTGTTGGCGTAACCAATCGAAGCGCATCCGCGAACCTGAAAGGGGCGACCATGCCCCTCAACAATGGGAGTTGTTCTGATGCACTCGATCAAGTTCGCACTCGTTGCCGGCCTCGCCGGTCTTTGCGCCTCGCAGGCCTTTGCCGAGGACACGATGGGCGCCATGACGATGATGAAGGGCGGGCAGGTCACCGCGATCATGCCGGACGGTCACATGGGCACCATGATGCCGGACGCCAAGATGAGCGCCGATATGATGAAGATGGCCAAGCCCATCAAGCATTGCATGATGATGATCACCGACGCCAAGGGCAAAGCCTACATGATCGATACGTCGACCAAGAAGGCCCAGGCCGAATGTGAAAAAATGGCGATGTGAGATCCACCTTGCCCGCCTGACATTCCCGCGGGCATCGGAGCCGGCGGGACAATCTTGAGCGCATGCACGATTACGCTTGCGCGGTCTTGATCGACCCTCAGCCTGTGCTAGGGCTGAATTCCATCACGAGGGCGGACATGGCCGGCATATCCCGAAAGAATCGTATGCTGCGGCGCTCACAGGCGATGTGGGTGTCGCGGCGCGTCTGGCAGCCGCGCCTGGTCTTCTGGGCCGGCGCCATCTCGATCGGCCTGATCAGCGTCCTGTTCGCATTGCTCGCCGACCGCGCGCAAACCCTGTTCCATCTCATGACGGGCAATGACGGCGGCTGGCGCTTCTATCTGCCGCTGCTCGTGACGCCGCTCGGTTTCGTCCTTTGCGCCTGGCTGGCGCATTCCTTCTTCCCGGGATCGCAAGGCAGCGGCATTCCGCAGGCGATCGCGGCACGGCATCTGCGCGACGAGGACGACCGCAGCCACATCCTGTCGCTGCGTTTGGCGGCGGGCAAGATCGCGCTCACCATCGTCGGCCTCGCCTGCGGCGCCTCGATCGGCCGCGAAGGCCCGACGGTGCAAGTCGGCGCTTCGCTGATGCTGCAGGCGGCGCGCTGGGGCGGCATGGCGCAGGCGCGCGGCCTGATCCTTGCCGGTTCGGCCGCCGGCATCGCGGCGGCCTTCAACACGCCGCTCGCCGGCATCGTCTTCGCCATCGAGGAAATGGGCCGGGCCTATGAATCGCGCACCAACGGCCTGGTGCTGACGGCGGTTATCCTAGCCGGCCTTGCCTCGCTCGGGCTCATCGGCAACTACACCTATTTCGGCGTCGCCAAGGACACGGTCGCCTTCGCCGCCGACTGGCCGCTGGTGCTGGCCTGCGGCATCATCGGCGGCGGTGTCGGCGCGCTGTTCTCGCTCTCGGCGCTGAAGGTCATGCGCCGCATACGGCGCTGGAACGCGCTGCAGCCGCTGCCGCGCACGCTGGTCGTGGCGGCTGTCTGCGGCCTGGCCGTGGCCGCGATCGGCATCGCCTCCGGAGGATTGACCTTCGGCACCGGCTACACGCAGGCGCGCGGCGCGATCGAAGGCACGCCGCTGCCGGCCTTCTTCTTCGTCGAGAAATTCGCTGCCGGCCTGTTGTCGATGGTGTCGGGGATACCGGGCGGCATCTTCGCGCCGTCGCTGGCGGTGGGCGCCGGGCTGGGCAGCACGCTCGGCTTGGTCTTCGGCGCGGCCACGGGAACCGCGGCGCTGCTCGGCATGGCCGGCTATTTCGCCGGCGTCGTGCAGGCGCCGATGACGGCCTTCGTCATCATCCTCGAAATGACCGGCAACCACGACAATGTGATCGCGCTGATGTGCGCGGCGGTGCTGGGCTACGGCACGGCGCGGCTGATCTCGCACGAGCCGCTCTATCACGCGCTGTCGCGCGTCTTCATCGCCGAGGCAATCCGGCGGCGGCGCGCGGAGACGAGCGAATCAGTCAAGGCGTAGCGCTTCGAAGGTGGGTCGTCGTCACAAAACCCAACGGAACGCGCGCCTGAGTTCGGCGGCGCCGTCTTTGTCATACCATCGGCCATGCGCGATTATGACGCGCTCCGGCTGCCAAGCGAGCATCTGGTGAACCGCCGCCCGCAAGGCCCGACGACGGCGAAAGAAGCTCAGCCGCATGTCGACCGGCGCCTTGCCGTCCGGATCGATCGCGCCGGCGAGCCTGACGAGCAATCGCAGAAACCAGCTATGAATCCGGCCTGGCTCGAAGTTCTCTATCAGGTCGGTGAGGATCAGCGTTTGCGATGCGCGATGGAACAGCACGGCCTCGGTGAGGACGTCGCCGCGCACGACCAAAAGGTCGATCTCAGCGGGCCAGGGCGAGGCGCGCCCCACCAGCAGCCGGTCCACGGCGATAGGACGCTTTGCCCGTTCCCGCAGGCCGCGCACGGCCAAAACCTCCGCCCTAGGCATGGCGACCTTCCAGTCGGGCAGCCACCAGTAGTGAAGGGAGTTCGGCGCGACCAGGAAGCGGACCGGCCCCAGAAGCTCGACCGCGGACCGGAGCGCGGGCGCAAGCGCGACGGGCGAATGCAGGATCAGGTCGCCACTGCGAAGCCGCACGACTGTCATGCGGGTGGTGAAAGGAAATTCAAACGGTCCGACGCCGAAGCCGATCCGTGGTCCATCCACGATCCACAGATCGGGAGCGACGGGTTTCAGGACATCGATCGGCTCATAGAGATCGAGAGCGGACCTGTCGGCGGGCGATTCCTGGGGCATGGCTACTCGGCGGTAACTCGAAGCGCGATGCGGTCAGCCGAAACCGTCCGGCGCCTGCGAGCCATATGGCGCGCCTTCGTCTGGAGGGAAGCACATGGCTGCACGCATCGCCAGCCACTCGCGAAGCGCGACACGGATTAATTCCATGCGTCCGAGCTTCATGCGCGCCGCGATCGTCGACAGCGCAATTTCGGTGGCCGGGTCGAACGACATGGACGCGGAATCGCGCAGCATCGCCGCGGCGCGAAAATCGGCGAGCCGCGCGTCCTCGGCCGGACCGGCTTGCCCTTCACCCGGTTTTGCATTCGCAGTCGCCTGCGACTTTGCCGGGCCCGTGGCGGTGTCGCAGTCCCGGATCGCAACGAGGCTGTCACCTTTGATCGTAACGAGGACGAGGCGCGACCCCCGCGGATAATATCGGAGCAAGGCAGCGGCTTGATCGGCGAGGATGGCGCCGTTCCATTCGCAGAGCTCGCCGCCGAGCAGCCAGTTCCGCTGCCCGCCATTCGTCATCACGGCGATATATTCTCCATCGCAAGGATAACCGATCAGTGCGATTTCCTCGTAGTCTTCCAATCTGCGCATCGCAAATAAGTCCCTGGTCGATGAAGCCGTGCTCATCTCTTCTTGCGCGAAAACGGCCCGGCAACCTCCAAGCCGAGATGCCGGGCCATCGGCAAGCGCCCGCGCGCAGCGCTTCCCGGGTCACCTTTCCGGGTCACCTGGGGAGCCGGTAACCTGCGACAGCATCTCGTTCGCGCAGGCAATCAGGGGGACGGTCGAATTCGGCAGCCGCGCTTGCGACAGCCACAATCGGCGGTGCTCCTGCGATAGGCCCTTCATCGCGGTGCGAGCAGCGGAGGTGATCTCGAATGGCCCGCAGGCGGCACACTGGAACTCCACCTTGCGCAGCATGACCTCGGCTTCCAGGGCCACTCCGGCGCAAACGGGACAGGTGGACGGATAGTATCTCCTTTCGAACGGCAGGAGTTTCATCGCGCGGACTTATCCGACGGCATGCGGCATCGGCGGATCGTGAATTCCAGCTTCGCGTGCATTCTGTCTCCCTTGTCCGGCAGCCGGCGGCCGCGATCAGCCTCTTGTCTTGGGCGCGACGCTCCGGCGCGTGGCGACCTCGATCTGCTTTGCTTCCACTTCGAGCCGATCCGGCGCGGCGGACCCCATCAGCGCATAGGCGGTACCCCCAGACTGCCAGTAAACCGTCGGCACGCGGCCGTCGGTGGCAGGCGTCGGGGGAACGGCGTCCTCGCCGTTCATCGGAGCCGCCACAAGTGTGATGCGCCCGACGCTTGGTGTATCGGCCGTCACGACCAGGCTCTGCTGTCCGTTCCAGGGCTGCACCTGGACATCCTTGACCACCCATGCCGAGGGCAGCGTCGGCATGCTGACGTTGACGGCGCCAACCAGCCGCTGGATCTTGTCCTGTTTGAGCTCGACGCCCTTTTCGGGACCGGCATTGAGTTGCGCGACGCGCAGCGCATCCCGCGCGGCCAGGATGAAGGTTTCATCCGCCGTCTTGCCGCCCTGGCGAAGCGGCACGGTCAGCGAGTTGGCCGACCATCCGATCGCGATTAGCGCGACGGCGGCGACCTGAAGTCGGAGCATCGCGAACATCCGTCTGCGGCGAAGCGCCTGTTCCAGCTGTCTCGCCTTGTCGACGGTCGCGCCGGGCGGAAACAATCGCCTTGGTTGGGAATCGCGCAACGCTTCCATGCGTTGCGCGTGGGCAAAGACCTCCGCTGCCAGTTCCGGCTCGCGGGCAAGCCGGGCCTGCAGCTCGGATCGCTGCGACGGCGACAGCTCGCCATCCAGCAAGCGGCCGATATCCTGCTCGGAAACGCGACTATCGGGCCACATCACGCCCTCCAATGATCTTCAGATGACGGGAAGCTCCGTCATCCATATTTTCCATGTTGTGCTTCAAGGCAGCGCGAGCCCGGCTGAGACGGGACATCACGGTTCCCGTCGGCACGCCCAGAAGTTCGGCCGCCTCGGAATAGGTAAAACCCAGCACGCCGACCAGGTGCAGTATTTCGGCCTGGTCGGTCGGCATCCGGGCGAGGGCCCTGCCGACGTTGGAAAGTTCGGCGCTGTGCTCCTGCGGCGGCGGCGAGGCGGCATCCGACATGTCGGCGATGGACGCAAGGCGCCGCCTGTCGGCATCGGCCTGACTGGCACCGGTGAAGAAGGTGTTGCGGACAATCCTGATCAGCCAGGGAAGCAGCGGCCGGGAGGGATCGTAGCTGCCGGCCATCGACAACGCACGGGCGAGAGATTCCTGTACAAGGTCATCGGCGTCGGAATCATTGCCGGTGAGCACTCTGCCGTAACGCCACAGATCCTCCAGGTGCGGTATGACGTCGAACTTCGCTTTCATCCCATCTCATGCCGCCCGTCTCATGCCCGTGTTGGCGCAAGCCGGGCCTACCTTACTGCGCTGTCCAGCCAAAGCCGGCGTGAAAAGCGGCCCAGCGGTCAGGGACAGGGGGACAGGCAACCGCTGGGCCGGCTGGGAGCGTGCTCCTCCCGACTGCAAGCCCTGAAAGACACTCATCCCCCAGTGCTTGCCGCCGCTCCCTGTTTCCGGCGCGGCCCTGAAAATGACGGGCCGCGTCAAAACGTGTTCTCCCTCTTTGCGCTATCTACCGGGCTCGGCGGGAAACTATTCCGTCGGCCGCGAAATTTTTCCGGGCGATTGGCCGCGGGTATGAATTCCCGGCCGTGCCTCGCCGACGCCGCCCGCCGAGACGAACCGGCGCGGATACAAGGCAAGCTGAAGGGAAAGGCCGGACCTGGTGGCCCGGCCTTGCGTCAGTTCATTCGTCGTTTTGGCGGTTTGTGGCTCTTGCCTATTTGCACTTGGCGATCGAAGACAGCGCGGCCGAGATGCCCTTGAGCGAGAAGACGTAGGAGGTGGGGTTGCCGCGGCCGGACTTCGCCTGCACCTTCATGTCGGAGCCGGTCTTCATGGCTGCGATCAGCACCGGCTCTTCGGCGGCGTTCTCGACCCAGGCCGACTTGCCGCGGGTGAACATCGAGAAGGATTTCTTGTCGATGGTGACGGTGGCCTTCGAGCCTTCCTGGAAGTTGTAGCCGGCGATGAACTGCGGCTCGTAGGAGACCTGCTGTCCGGGCCGCTGGCTGACGAAGAAGAACATGTCGCCATGGTCGAGCGTCGCCGGCTGCTTGTCGGTGGGCACGGTCAGCACATAGCAGACCTTGCCGGCGGCCGACTGATAGCTGTAGGTGCCCCAGGCATTGTGCTGGCCGATCTTGGTCGCCTGTTGCGCCAACACCGGCACTGCCGAGGCCACCAGGACCAGGCTGGAAACTATAGCAATCAATCCGCGCATCGTTCTTCCCGTATTCCAAATGGTGCGGAGGCGGGCCGCGTGGCGTCCTGCCGTCGCTTCATTTTGATTTAATCAGGGTTACCAAACGGTGAATTGTCCTCGAAGAAAAGGAACTCACCCCAGGAAACCGCCACCATCCGCGCCGCCACTGTGGATTGAGGCCGGCGCGACGTCCCGGCGCGGAGTTGGATGCCACGAAAACGGCAAGAGTTTGTCTTTTCGCACGCGCTGATTTACGGGCGTGAGGCGAGGCGAGATCAGTTCTTGTCCGCCAGCGCGTCCCTGGCGGCCTGCCTGTGGGCAGGCGTGATATGGGCGCTGACGGCGGTGATCGCTGCGGTCAGCACGGCAAGGTCGTCGGTGAAGCCGAGGCCGACGACGAAATCGGGAATGAAATCGAACGGCAGGACGAAATAACCCAGCGCGCCGAGCAGGATTGCCTTGGCCCGCATCGGCGTGCCCTTGTCCATGGCGCAATAGTAGGCGGCGACCACCTCGTCCATGAACGGAATCTGCCGCGCCGCCTTCCTGGCGGTGCGCCAGAATTTCTCGCGGACCTCGCCCTCGCCGGCAAGCTTGTCGCCGAAGCCGAAGAAATCGAAACCGGTACCTTGCGTCATCAGTCGCTCCTTGGCGACCGGTCGCATCGTTGCGCCGGCCCACCGCGTGAAAATGTGGTGAAAGCGGGGGGCTGCTACAAGAGTTTGGGCGGTTGCTTGGCCGGAAAATCGGAAAGGGATGCTGGCCAGCGGTGACCCGGCTGGCGATCGCCTAGTTTCTGCGATTGGCCGAGGCATCCTTCCCATCGTCATCCACGGGCTTCGCTCCTTGCTTCGCCCTGGAATGACGAAGAAAGGCGAGTCTTTTCGACTCAGCCGAAATATCGGTTCATCTGCCTTGCCAACTCGATATCCAGCGCCGTCACGCCGCCTGCGTCATGCGTGTTCAGCGTCACGTCGACAGTCTTGTAGACATTCGACCAGTCCGGGTGATGGTCCATCTTTTCGGCCGCCAGCGCCACGCGCGTCATGAAGGCGAAGGCTTCGGAGAAATTCTTGAAGACGAAGCTGCGTTTGATGGAAGCGCCGTCGGCGGCGAGCGACCAGCCTTCGAGTTCGGCGAGCGCCGCCGTGATCGCTTCCTTGCTGAGTTTTTCTCTGGTCATGTCGGGCTCCCGTGCTATTCGAGAAATTGAACCAACCATAGCGCCGGATCGATGCGCGAAAAGCCCATAAAATCCATTCTGTTCGTCTGCCTCGGCAACATCTGCCGGTCACCGCTTGCCGAGGGCGTTTTCCACAGCGTGCTGGCCGAGCGCGGACTGGCCAGGCGCATCGTGCTCGATTCGGCCGCGACCAGCGGCTGGGAGGTCGGCTCCGCGCCCGATCCACGCTCTGTCGCGGTGGCGGCAAAGCATGGCGTCGACATTTCAGGTCAGCGGGCGCGCAAGGTGCTGGCGGAGGATTTTTCGCGCTTCGACCTGATCCTCGGCATGGACAAGGCGAATGTGCGCGACCTCAAGGCGCTGGCGACAGCGACCGCGCGCGACCGGGTCCATCTCTATCTGGATTTCGCGATAGGAAAGACCGCGGACGTGCCGGATCCCTATTACGACGGCGCCGAGCCTTCGCTTCGGTCTATCGCATGATCCGCGAGGCATCTGAGGCGCTGGCGAAGCGGCTCGAGGCCAGCGCTTCGCCGACCAGCGGCCAGGCTTCTTCGACGATGTAGGGGCCGCCGCCGACCGAATCGCGCGACGACATCAGGACGAAGCGGCCGACGCGGAAGGGCAGCGCCGCGAAATTGCCGCGCGCCGAAAGGTATTGCGCGACATCGAGCGGGCTCCCATTGCGCAGGCGCGCCAGCGTCACATGCGGCGAGAATTTGCGCGGGTCGGCCGGAAGGCCGAGCCGCTGGCAGATGCGGTCGATCTCGCCCTGCAGCGCCGCCAGGTCGGGCGAAGCCGACACGCCGGCCCACACCGCATGCGGCTTCTTGCCGCCGAAGGCGCCGACGCCGGAGAGCGTCATTTGAAAAGAGGGGCGGTCGACCCGGTCGAGGGCGTTGGCGATCTCGTCGGCGACATGGCCTTCGACATCGCCGATGAAGCGCAGCGTCAGATGGTAGTTTTCGACGTCGATCCAGCGCGCTCCCGGCAACCCGCCCCGGAGCAGGGACAAAGAGAGGGCGGCATCACGCGGAATTTCGAGGGCGGTGAAAAGACGTGGCATGTGAAGCCTCCTGTCCTCGAATCGAAACTCTCGTCCCTAGCGAATCATCGATATAAGCGCGGGGCAAGAGCTTTGTTGTCCACAAAGTTTCCCCAGCGGAAACCGTGGCGTTTTGGACTCACGACGGGCCGTCATTGTCGGCGATTGCCCTCTCGACGGTGGGCAGGATGCGCTCGACGATCACGTCGACGCCCTTCGGATTGGGGTGCAGGCCGTCCTCCAGCTGCAGGTCGGGGTGGCCGGCGACGCCGTCGAGAAAGAACGGATAGAGCCGAACGGCATATTTGGCGGCAAGCTTCGGGTAGATGGCGTCGAAGGTCTTCTGGTAGTCGGCGCCGAGATTGGGCGCGGCGCGCATGCCGGCGAGCAGCACCGGGATGTTGCGCTGCTTCAGCTTGCCCAGCATGGCGTCGAGGTTCTTCTCGGCGATGTCGGGAGCGACGCCGCGCAGCATGTCGTTGGCGCCGAGTTCGAGGATGACGAGCCTCGTGCCGTCCGGCACCGACCAGTCGAGCCGCGCCAGCCCGCCGCTCGATGTGTCGCCGGAGACGCCGGCATTGGCGACGGTGATGTCGAGGCCCTTAGCCTTCAGCGCCGCCTGCAGCCTGTCGGTGAAACCCTGGCCTGGGCCAAGGCCGAAGCCTGCCATCAGGCTGTCGCCGAAGCCGACGATGGTGAAGGTGGCGGCGCGCGCCGGCGTAATGGCGCCGCAAACGGCGAGGAAAAGCATGAGGGCTGCGGCAAAACGGTGTTTGAATGCCATGCGGCGAGCCCCATATGACCGAAACAACCCAAGGAAAGAGACACGGGCGTCTCCTTTTTCCACATATAGGGCACTTTCATTGTGACAGAAGCCGTCATCGCGCTGAGGGACGTATCGCTGACGCTCGGCGAGGGCGCGTCCTCCGTCCATGTGCTGAAGGGCGTCAGCCTCGACGTGGCGGCCGGTGAAGCCACCGGCATCGTTGGACCGTCGGGCTCGGGCAAATCAACCCTGCTGATGGTTCTTGCCGGCCTGGAACGGGTCGATTCGGGTACGGTCCAGATCGCCGGTGAGCTGCTCAACGGCAAAAGCGAGGACCAGATCGCATCGTTTCGTGGACGAAACATTGGCATCGTCTTTCAGTCCTTCCATCTCATTCCCAACATGACGGCACTCGAGAACGTCGCGGTGCCGCTCGAGCTTGCCGGCCATGCCGACCCGTTCGGCGTCGCCGCGCGCGATCTCGCCGCCGTCGGCCTGAGCGACCGCGTGACGCACTATCCGGGCGAGCTCTCCGGCGGCGAGCAGCAGCGCGTGGCGATCGCCCGGGCGCTGGCGCCGTCGCCGCGCATCCTCATCGCCGACGAGCCGACCGGCAATCTCGACCAGGCGACGGGAAAGCAGATCGCCGATCTTCTGTTCGCCAAGGCGGCGGAACGCGGCATGACGCTGGTGCTGGTGACGCACGACCCGGCGCTTGCCGCGCGTTGCGCGCGGCAGGTCTCGATGCGCTCGGGGCGGATCGAGGACGCGCCGAAAGCCGTGAAGGTTCCCGCCTGATGCGGACATTGAAGCTCGCCATGCGCTTCTCGCTGCGCGAGATGCGCGGCGGCCTGTCCGGCTTCATGATCTTCCTTGCCTGCATCGCGCTGGGCGTTGCGGCGATCGGCGGCGTCAATTCGGTGGCGCAGGCGATTTCCGCCGGCGTCGCCAATCAGGGCCAGACGCTGCTTGGCGGCGATTTGCGCTTCCAGGTTAACCAGCGCAGCGCTTCGGATGCCGAGCTCGGCTTCATCAAAGGCCTCGGCACGGTCTCACTGACTTCCGGCATGCGCTCGATGGCGCGGCTGGAGGACGGCTCCGACCAGGCGCTGGTCGAGGCAAAGGCCGTCGACGACGCCTATCCGCTCTACGGCACGCTGGAGACGGATCCGGCGCTGCCGAAGGACCAATTGTTCGGCGAAAGGTCCGGCGTGTTCGGCGCCGCCGCGCCCGACCTGTTGTTCGACCGCCTCAATGTTCATATCGGCGACAGGCTGAAGCTCGGCAGCGCCATTTTCAAGTTGCGAGCCAGGCTGGTCAGCGAGCCGGATGCGGTTTCGGACGGTTTCGGTTTCGCGCCGCGGCTGATGATTTCGCGCGAGGGCCTTGCCGCATCCGGCCTGGTGCAGCCCGGCAGCCTGGTCGAGAATGCCTACAAGGTGCGGCTGCCCGACGGCGCGTCCGAGGCCCGGATCAAGGAGATCCAGGCCGAGGCCGCGAAGGATTTCCCGCAGGCCGGCTGGTCGATCCGCACGCGCAGCAACGCCGCCCCCGCGCTCTCCGCCAACATCGAGCGCTTCTCGCAGTTCCTGACGCTCGTCGGGCTGACGGCGCTGGTGGTCGGCGGCGTCGGCGTGGCGAATGCCGTGCGCGCCTACCTCGACGGCAAGCGGGGCGTCATCGCCACCTTCAAGAGTCTCGGCGCCTCGGGCGGTTTCGTCTTCACCGTCTATCTGGTGCAGATCCTGTTGATCGCGGGCCTCGGCATCGTGCTCGGGCTCATCCTGGGTGCCGCGATGCCGTTCGTGGCGAGCGCGCTCCTGCAGTCCGTCATCCCGGTGCCCGCGCAAGGCGGCTTCTATCCTGGCGCGCTCGCCATGGCCGCGCTGTTCGGCCTTCTGGTGACGCTGGCCTTCGCGCTGCTGCCGCTCGGACGCGCCCGCGACGTGCCGGCGACGGCGCTGTTCCGCGAAATGGGATTCGAGAGCCGCGGCCTGCCGCGCGTGCCCTACACGGGCGCTGCTCTGGCGATTGTGCTGGCGCTGGCGGCGCTGGCGATCCTCTCGGCCAACGACTACCGCATCGCCTCGATCTTCGTCGGCGCCACGGTCTTTGCCTTCCTGGTGCTGCGGCTGGTGGCGATGCTGGTGCAGTGGGCGGCAAAAAAGAGCCCGCGCGTGCGTTCCGTTTCGCTGCGGCTGGCGCTCGGCAACATCCACCGTCCGGGCGCGCTGACGCCCTCGGTGGTGCTGTCGCTTGGCCTCGGGCTGACGCTGCTGGTGACGCTGGCGCTGATCGACGGGAATCTCAGGCGGCAGATCTCCGGCAGCCTGCCGGAGCGGGCGCCGAACTTCTTCTTCGTCGATATCCAGAGCAGCGACGTCGACGCCTTTGCCGGCCTCGTCGGCAAGGAGTCGCCGCGGGGAACGCTGGTCAAGGTGCCGATGCTGCGCGGCCGCATCATGGCGCTCAACGGCGTCGACGTCGACAAGGTGAAGATCCCGGCCGACGGCGCCTGGGTGCTGCGCGGCGACCGCGGCCTGACCTATGACGCCAAGCAGCCGGAAAACGCAACGCTGACCGAAGGCGCATGGTGGCCGCAGGACTATTCCGGCGAGCCGCTGGTGTCGTTCTCGGCCGAGGAGGGCAAGGCGATCGGGCTGAAGCTCGGCGACACCGTCACGGTCAATGTGCTTGGACGCAACGTCACGGCGAAAATAGCCAATTTCCGCCAGGTGCAATGGGAGACGATGGGCATCAACTTCGTCATGGATTTCTCGCCCAACACCTTTGCCGGGGCGCCGCATGGCTGGCTGGCGACGCTGACCGACAAACAAGCCAGCACGGCCGACGACGCAAGGCTGCTCAACGCCGTCACCCGCGCCTTTCCGGCGGTGACGACGGTTCGCGTCAAGGACGCGCTCGACATCGTCAACCGGCTGGTCGCGCAATTGGGCACGGCGATCCGCGCCGCCGCCGGCGTGGCGCTGATCGCCTCGGTGCTGGTGCTCTCCGGGGCGCTTGCCGCCGGCAACCGGGCGCGCATCCACGACGCGGTGGTGCTGAAGACGCTCGGCGCGACGCGGCGGACGCTGATTACGGCCTTCTCGCTGGAATATATGCTGATCGGCCTCGCGACCGCGCTGTTCGCGCTTGCCGCCGGCGGCATCGCCGCCTGGTTCGTGGTCGCGCATATCATGACGCTGCCGTCGCATTTCATGCCGGAGGTCGCGGTGGCGACGATCCTGGTTTCGCTGGCGGTCACCGTCGGAATCGGCCTTGCCGGCACCTGGCGGGTGCTTGGCCACAGGGCAGCGCCGGTGCTGCGCAACCTCTGACGGAGGGCCGAGAGCCGTCCGCCCGGTTAAATCTTTGTAAGAATGCCGCCCGGAAGACCCGAAAACCGGCCTTTTGCCTTCTCACAAAGCGTTACGGCCCGTTACCGTCTTGTTCTTGACGTCAAGAACCATCATATTTCGCGCTAGGCATGCTGGAGCTCCGCCAGCGGCGCCTGGTCCCGGGGACCGCTCCGAGTGGACCTGTCACCGGACGGGGCAGAAGCAACAGAGGATTTCCAATGGCTGATCCCATTCGCAACTACCAGACGTCCGCCGCCCCCGGCGCGCGCGTCGATATCGATCAGGGCCTGCGCGCCTATATGATCAAGGTCTACAACCTCATGGGGCTTGGCCTTTTGATCACCGGCCTTGCCGCCTGGGGCGCCTTCCAGCTCGCCGTCACCGGCGACGGCCAGTTGACCGCCTTCGGCCAGCTCATCTATGCAAGCGCGTTCCGCTGGGTCGTCATCCTGGCGCCGCTCGCCGCCGTGATGTTCCTGTCGTTCCGTATCCAGTCGATGAGCGTGGGCGCGGCGCAGGCCACGTTCTGGGTCTATGCCGGCCTTGTCGGCCTGTCGCTGTCGACGATCTTCCTCGTCTACACCGGCACCAGCATCACCCAGACCTTCTTCGCCACGGCCGCGGCCTTCGGCGGCCTGTCGCTCTATGGCTACACGACCAGGCGCGACCTGTCGGCGTTCGGCTCGTTCCTGATCATGGGCGTGATCGGCCTGCTGATCGCGATGCTGATCAACATCTTCCTGCAGTCGTCGGCGCTTGGCTTCGCCATCTCGGCGATCGGCGTGCTGGTGTTCGCCGGCCTCACCGCCTACGACACGCAGAAGATCAAGGAGATGTATTTCGAAGGTGACGTCGCCGACGTCGCCGGCCGCAAGGCGATCATGGGTGCGCTGCGCCTCTATCTCGACTTCATCAACCTGTTCATGTTCCTGCTGCAGTTCATGGGCGATCGCCGCTAGAGCAGTTCGCCGTTTCACGGAAACGGCGAACCCTCTATCTCCTTGTTTGACGCAATTCCGGACGGAAACCGCGCACAGTTTTCCTGGAACTGCTCTAAGGGCGGTTACCCAGTCTCAGTGGACCATAGACTTTGCGAAGGGCGGCCCAACGGCCGCCCTTTCTTTTTGCGCAGTCCTCTGCTGTTATCGAGGCAGGAAAGAGAACTGCACAAATTATGAGCAATACTGCGATCAGGGCCGCCACCGCGGCCGACCTCCACCGAATCACCGAAATCTATGCCGATGCGGTCGCGCATGGCACGGCAAGCTACGAGCTGGAGCCGCCCAGCCGCGCCGAAATGGGCAACCGATTCGACGCTCTGGCGGCCGGCGGCTTTCCGTATCTCGTGGCCGAGAAGAACGGCGCCGTGCTCGGCTATGCCTATGCCGGGCCGTTCCGGCCCCGCCCCGCTTACCGATTCGTCATCGAGGATTCGGTCTATGTCGCGCCGGAGGCCAAGGGGCAGGGCGTCGGCTTCCTGCTGATGCAGGCGCTGATCGAGACGGCGCGTGCGGCGGGCTTCCGCCAGATCATCGCGGTGATCGGCGACGGCCACGCGGACAGCGCCTCGGTACGGTTGCACGAGAAGCTCGGCTTCCGCCATTCCGGGCGTCTGGAGGGATCCGGCTACAAGCACGGACGCTGGCTGGACACGGTGTTCATGCAGCTTTCGCTGAATGGCGGCGCGGAATTGCCGCCCGATCCGAATTCGCTGCCGGAACGGAAGTTTCGCGAAAGGCTCAAGGGGAATTGAAGAACTGGGGAATTGGGCAATTGAAGAAAGGTATTCAGAGTCCTTTTCTCCAGTTCCTCACTTCCTCTTTCCGGACTACGCCTCGACAACCTTGAGCTTCGCATCGAACACGCCAAGCACGCGGCCGAGTTCCTGGCTGCGCTTCAGGATGCGGCCGCCTGCGGCGATGACGGCAAAAGCGCCTTGCCGGCGTGCCAGCCTGGGGTCCTTGACGATCTGGAAAAGCGGCACTTCGCTGGCCCGGCGGAAGACGGAAAAGACAGCGCGATCAGTGAGATGGTCGATCGCGTAGTCGCGCCATTCATTGGCCGCCACCATGCGTCCGTAAAGCCTCAGAATCTGGTCGAGCTCGCGCCGGTCGAATCGCACCGGCTGGTCGAGGCGGGCGTTGCGCGCCTCGTGCAACGGGATCAATATTCCGGATGCTTCCCCATCCTCCGTCCCGCTGCTGTGATCGGTCATGCCTCGATCCTTCGATTGAATCATGCGCCGGCCAAGGTTCGCGCTTTCGCGGTCGAATTGCAAGGCCTGGCTAAGCAGGCCCGATGGTCGCGCGGTTTCCCAAACGTCCAGTCACGTTTGCGAAACACATGTTGGAATTGGTGATGCTCTGCCACATTCTCGCCACAAATAATCCGCGCTCATGCCCCAATGTCCGACGAATTTACCGGCGTTGCCTGAGACGGTTCGGTCCGGCACCGGCTCGTAAACCCCAAGCCCCCCGCCCACGGGTCAGCGTCGGATCGAACCAACCTCGGTTTTTCCTTGGAAAAATCAGGTGCGACGATCCCAAAACCTGAATGACCGGCGTCAGAAGCAAGCTGACGCCGGTTTTTTATTTTCCTTCACCCTTGTCTACGGCATGCACACATTTCCAAGCGGCTGGTCTTGGCGATAGCGTGAATGGCAGCTTGGCGCATGCATTGTCTTAAGCAGCGCTGGTCGACCCCCACTCCGTCTCGGCTTCGCCGAGCCACCTCTCCCCCGATCGACGGGGTAGAGGAAAGGCGCGCCAGGCTTTTTGCCGACAACGCTCGTCCAGCAAGGCTCCCTTCCTTTCCCTCCGGAGGGGGGAAAGGTGGCGCTGCAAAGCAGCGACGGATTGGGGGAACCACGTGGCAATCAGGTCTTCGGCCGATCAATCACGCCGATCAAGGCATGCCGGCTATCCGAACTCCCAAAGATTGCCCTGCCTTGTGGTGAGAAGCGGTCCGCGCGCGAGCGGACGAGAAGCCAATTGCTAGAAGGCGGGAGCTAAAGCCGGTCCGGCTTGCGGATGAAGGCGGCGCCGAGGATCGGGCCGGGCATGCCGTCCTGACCAACCGACTGCAGCAGCACCGCGCAGCCGCCCTTCTTGGCGATCTCGGTCATCGGCAATTCGTAACGCTGCGCCTTGCCGTGCCACATGCCGGCGGTCTGGATGTCGGAAACGGCGTTCCAGTAGGTCAGGCTTCGGCCGCTGTTCTCGCCCTGGCCGATCTTCACCATCCGCGGCGGATCGAAATAGACGATCACCAGATGGGCGTCGGTCGGGCCGTTGCCGGCATCGCCCGCGTCGATCACGACACGGTCGCTGGTGCGGCTAACCTTGATGGCGACCCGCATGCCCTCGCCGGTCCTGTCCATCCGCGCCAAGGCGCCGTCGACATCCTTGCGGCTGGCGCCGTTGACGTGGCTGCGGCCGTTGATGACGGCCTGCGGCGTGTAGACCGAGCGGCTGCCGAAGGCCCGCATATAGTCATACTGGCGCTCGGTGTTCTCCTTGGTGCTCAGCGTGTCCTGCCAGCCGAGATAGTCCCAGTAATTGACGTGGTAGGCGAGCGCGACGATGTCGTCCTTGCCGGCGAGCTCGGCAAACAACTCGTCGGCCGGTGGGCAGGAACTGCAGCCCTGGCTGGTGAACAATTCGACCACGCCCAAAGGCTTGTCGGCTTGAGGCTTGCCGGTCGCGGCCTTCTCAGGCTCGGCTGCCAGGGCCACGCCGCCCAACGCCGTAAGGGCCAGCGCTACTGCCGCAAGCCGCAATCGTCCTCGAAATGCCATGACTTTTCCAATTCCCGCCGGTGACGCCGGCCTTGTTCTGATTGCTAAAATATGTGGCAGAAGCGCCAGTCAACGGGAAGTCACGTTGCGGTGAAATTTTTGCTGTTGCAGCCGCAGGTAAGGGCGCAATAGGAGAGGCGATTGCATTTCAAGGCGTGGTTCGATTCGGGAGCAGCATCCTCACCATGTGGCAAACTCTCCTGACCCCTGTCGATCTCTATTGCGAACGGACGGGGCCTGGACTTTGGGCCGAGCCGGCTAATGCTTTGACCAACCTGGCTTTCATTGCCGCGGGACTATGGGGCGTCCAGCAGGTGCGGCGATACAAGACCGGCGCCTTCGCCGAAGTGCTGGCCTGGTGGGTGGTGGCGATCGGCATCGGCTCGACCCTTTTCCACACCTTCGCCAGCAAAGGCACGATCTGGGCCGACATCCTGCCGATCGCCGGCTTCACGCTGGCCTACACGCTGTTCAACCTGCGGCGTTTCCTCGGCATGGAATGGGGCAAGGCGATCCTCGTCTTCGTCGCCTTCTATGCCGTGGCCGGCCTGATCGCCTACGCCGTGCCGGACTGGCTGCGCCAGGCGTCGAACGGCACCACGGGCTACCTGCCGCCCTTCCTGGCGCTCGCCTTCTTCGGAGCGTGGGTGGCGGCCACCGGCAACCGGGCCGGCTGGTACAATCTGGCGGGGTCGGCGATCTTCGTCGTCTCGGTCCTCTGCCGCATGATCGACCCGCTGGTCTGCGCCAGCTTCCCGCTCGGCACGCATTTCCTCTGGCATGTCTTCAACGGGCTGATGCTCGCCGTGTTGCTGGCGGCGACGGCGCGGTTTGGGAAGCCGAAGGTAAGGCAGTAGTGGGTAGTGAGTAGTGAGTAGTGACGCTCTTTCCCTACTCGCTAATTCCTACTCACTACTCCCTATTTTACGCGGCCAGGTCGCGCAGCACGTATTGCAGGATGCCGCCGTTCTTGAAGTAGTCGAGCTCATCCAGCGTATCGATGCGGCAGATGATCGGCACGTTCTTCACCGTGCCGTCGCCATAGGTGACCTTGGCCACCATCTTCTGGCGCGGCTTGATCGCGTCCAGGCCGTCGATCTCGACCAGCTCGTCGCCCTTCAGATTGAGCGAGGCCCATGAGGTGCCGTCCTCGAAGACGAAGGGGATGACGCCCATGCCGACCAGGTTGGAGCGGTGGATGCGCTCGAAGGACTGGGCGATGACCGCGCGCACGCCGAGCAGGTTGGTGCCCTTCGCCGCCCAGTCGCGCGACGAGCCGTTGCCGTATTCGACGCCGGCGAAGATCACCAGCGGCACGCCTTCCTGCTTGTACTCCATCGCTGCGTCGTAGATCGACATCTCCTCCTTCGAGGGATAGTGGATCGTGTAGCCGCCCTCGCGGCCATTCTCGCCCAGCATGTGGTTGCGGATGCGGATGTTGGCGAAGGTGCCGCGCATCATCACCTCATGGTTGCCGCGCCGCGTGCCGTACTGGTTGAAGTCGGCGACGCCGACGCCATGCTCGGTCAGATACTTGCCGGCCGGCGATGCAGCCTTGATCGAGCCCGCCGGCGAGATGTGGTCGGTGGTGATCTTGTCGCCGAAGAGACCGAGCACGCGCGCGCCCTTGATGTCGCCGACCTTGCCGAAGGAGCGGCCCATGCCGGCGAAATAGGGCGGGTTCTGCACATAGGTCGAGTGGTCGTCCCAGGCATAGGTCTGGCCTTCCGGCGCCTTGACCTTCTGCCAGTAGGCGTCGCCCTTGAAGACGTCGGCATATTTGCGGGCGAACAGCTCGCGGGTGACGTTCTTCTCGATGAACTCCTGGATCTCGGCCGAGGTCGGCCAGATGTCCTTGAGATAGACCGGCTTGCCGTCGCTGCCTTCGCCGAGCGGCTCGGTGGTGAGGTCCCTGGTGACGGTGCCGGCCAGCGCATGCGCCACCACCAGCGGCGGCGAGGCAAGGTAGTTCGCCTGCACGTCCGGCGAGACGCGGCCTTCGAAGTTGCGGTTGCCGGAAAGCACCGCGGCGGCAATCAAACCTTTGTCGTTGATGGTCTTGGAGATCGGCGCCGGCAACGGGCCGGAATTGCCGATGCAGGTGGTGCAGCCGAAGCCGACCAGGTTGAAACCGATCTGGTCGAGCTCCTTCTGCAGGCCGGACTTTTCGAGATATTCGGCCACCACCTGGCTGCCGGGGGCGAGCGAGGTCTTGACCCACGGCTTCTGCTTCAGGCCGCGGCGGTTGGCGTTGCGCGCAAGCAGGCCGGCGCCGATCAGCACGCTCGGGTTCGAGGTGTTGGTGCAGGAGGTGATGGCGGCGATGACGACGTCGCCATGGCCGAGATCGTAGTCGGTGCCTTCGACGGCGTAGCGCTTCGAGATCTCGGCGGCCTTCTTGTATTCGGTCTCCATCGCCTTGGCGAAGCCGGCGGGGATGTCCTGCAGCGCGACGCGGCCCTCTGGGCGCTTCGGGCCGGCCATCGACGGCACGACGTCGCCGAGGTCGAGCTCGAGCAGGTCGGTGAAGACCGGATCGGCCGAGCCTGTGTCGCGCCACATGCCTTGCGCCTTGGAATAGGCCTCGACCAGCGCGATGCGGTTCTCCTCGCGGCCGGACATTGTCAGGTAGCGGATGGTTTCCGAGTCGACCGGGAAGAAGCCGCAGGTCGCGCCATATTCCGGCGCCATGTTGCCGATGGTGGCGCGGTCGGCCAGCGTCATGTTGGAGAGGCCGGGGCCGAAGAACTCGACGAACTTGCCGACGACGCCCTTCTTGCGCAGCATCTGGGTGACGGTGAGCACCAAGTCGGTGGCGGTGACGCCTTCCTTGAGCTTGCCGGTGAGGCGGAAGCCGATGACTTCCGGCAAGAGCATGGAGACCGGCTGGCCGAGCATCGCGGCCTCGGCCTCGATGCCGCCGACGCCCCAGCCCAAAACGCCGAGGCCGTTGATCATGGTGGTGTGCGAATCGGTGCCGACGCAGGTGTCGGGATAGGCGGTGGTTTCGCCGTCCTCGGCGTTGGTCCACACGACCTGTCCCAGATATTCGAGGTTGACCTGGTGGCAGATGCCGGTGCCGGGCGGCACGACGCGGAAGTTGCGGAAGGCCTGCTGGCCCCATTTCAGGAATTTGTAGCGCTCCTCGTTGCGCTCATATTCCAGCTCGACATTGCGGGCGAAGGCCATCGGCGTGCCGAACTCGTCGACGATGACGGAGTGGTCGATGACGAGGTCGACCGGCACCAGCGGATTGATCTTCTCCGGATCGCCGCCGAGCGCCTTGATGCCGTCGCGCATCGCCGCCAGGTCGACCACCGCCGGAACGCCGGTGAAATCCTGCATCAGCACGCGGGCCGGGCGGTAGGCGATCTCGACGCCGGCGGTGCCCTTGTCGGTCAGCCAGGCGGCGACCGCCTGGATCGATTCCCTGGTGACCGAACGGCCATCCTCGTTGCGCAACAGGTTCTCCAGCAGCACCTTCATCGAATAGGGCAGCTGGGCGATGCCGGTGAGGCCGTTCTTCTCGGCCTCAATGAGGTCGAAGTAAACATAGTCCGCGCCACCCGCGGTCAGGGTGCGGCGGCAATTGAAACTGTCGAGGGATTTGGTCACGGCGATCCGTCCTTGTCTGTTCAGCCTGAAAGGGAACGGACGCCGTTGGCATGCAATCACGCGCAAAGGTGCGGGTACGGCCATTTCCGCTGTCCGCTCCCAAGCAACCCGAGCCGTTCAAGGCGGCGCGTGCGCTGGTTCGGCGCTAATTCTGATCCCGCGCCGACCGCTGGCACGGATGAACCGCATATAGAGAATTTCCTGGAATAGTTCTAGACAGTCGAAGGACGAATTTGCGTGAGCCGGAAACGGCCGCGAAACGGTGCTTTCGGGACGGGCAAGAATGCGGCTGATCGCCGAAAATCTAGGCGGCGAGCGCGGCGGCGAGACGGTTTTTTCCAACATCGGCTTCGCGCTGGACAAGGGCGAGGCGCTCATTGTCACCGGTCAGAACGGCTCGGGCAAATCGACGCTGCTCAGAATCGTCGCCGGCCTGCTGCCGGCCGCGCAGGGAAAGGTGCGGTTCGAGGATGGCGGCGAGGCCTTCCCGACGGTCGCCTCGGCTTCGCATTATCTAGGCCATCTCAACGCGATGAAGACGGCGCTCAGCGTCGAGGAGGATCTCGGCTTCTGGCGCGCCTTCCAGGCCGAGCCGGGACTGGGCGTCGAAGAGGCGCTGGAGACGGTGGCGCTCGGCGGGCTCGGACATCTGCCCTTCGGCTATCTGTCGACAGGGCAGAGACGGCGGGCCTCGATCGCGAAGCTCCTGGTGAGCCGCCGGCCGGTCTGGCTGCTCGACGAGCCGACCGCGGGGCTGGACAAGGCCTCGGAGGCAAGGTTCGCAGGGCTGATGAAGGCGCATCTGCGCGACGGAGGGATTGTCGTGGCGGCCACGCATTTGCCGCTGGGGTTGGACGGGGCGAAGGTGTTGAGGATGGGCGACTGATGTCGGCGCGAGGCACCCCCCTCTGTCCTGCCGGACATCTCCCCCGCAAGGGGGGAGATTGGCAGCTTCGGCGCCGGCATCTCCTTCGCGGCGTCGGTGATTGGCGAAAGTCCGCGCGACATTCGATCTCCCCCCTTGCGGGGGAGATGGCCGGCAGGCCAGAGGGGGGTGTGCCGGAGCGCCAGCCTCGCCAAGGGATCCCTTTATAATGTGGCCCCTCTTCCTGCGCGACATCCGCCTTTCCATCCGCGCCGGCGGCGGGGCGTTGATCGGGGTCATCTTCTTCCTCGCCGTCATCGTCACCATCCCGTTCGGCGTCGGTCCCGACCTCAACCTCTTGTCGCGCATCGGCCCGGCGATCCTGTGGATCGCCGCCCTGCTTGCCTGCCTGCTCGGCCTCGACCGCCTGTTCCAGGCTGATCGCGAGGACGGCTCGCTCGACCTCCTTGTCCTGAACAACGACCGCCACATGCTGGCGCTGACGGTGCTGACGAAGTGCCTGGCGCACTGGACCGGCAGCGTGCTGCCGCTGGTGGTCGCGGCGCCTCTGCTTGGCCTGTTCATGAACATGGAGCCGCTCGGCATCGGCGCCACGGCGCTCACGCTTCTCGTCGGCACGCCGGCCATCACCTTCATCGGCGCCACGGGTGCCGCGGTGGCGGTGGCGCTGCCGCGCGGCGGATTGCTGATTTCGGTGCTGGTGCTGCCTTTGACCATTCCGGTGCTGATCTTCGGCGTTTCGGCAAGCTATGGCGCGGTGGCCGATCCGGCGCCATTCCTGCAGCCTTTCCTCATTCTTGCCGCGCTGACGCTGTTTCTTGCAGTGCTTGGTCCGCTGGCCGCGGCATTGGCGCTGCGGCACGGGACGGATTGAGACGACGAGAATGTTCCTTCACTGCGGCACCGCGACAAATTGCGGAACTGCCGGCGCGAGGTTAAGGGAAGACATGATCGCAACGATTGGCACGGCGGAGAGCGGGGAGCGGCTGACATGAGCGCGCATGCCCTCTTCGTCACCGCCGCCTATGCCATCACCGCCGTCGTGCTCGCCGGGCTGATCGGCTGGATCCTGCTCGACCAGCGGGCGCGCAAGCGCGAGCTCGCGGCGCTGGAGGCGGCCGGAGTGCGCCGGCGCTCCGACAAGGCTGTCAAATCATGAGCATCGAAACCGAAACGGCGGCGCCGCGGCGCCGCCTGTTCGTGCTTCTGCCGCTTCTGGTGTTCCTGGGGCTGGCCGGGCTGTTCCTGTGGCAGCTGCTTTCGGGCCGCGACGCCTCTGAAATCCCCTCGGCATTGATCGGACTGCCGGCGCCGCAGACCAGCCTGCCGCCGCTCGAAGGGATCAGCCTGCCGGGGCTGGATACAAAGTCCTTTACCGGCAAGGTGACACTGGTCAACGTGTTCGCGTCCTGGTGCGCGCCGTGCCGGGAGGAGCATCCGGTGCTGCTCGGCCTGTCGCAGGACAAGCGCTTCACGCTTGCCGCGCTGAACTACAAGGACCAGCCGGAAAACGCCCGCCGCTTCCTTGGCGATCTCGGCAATCCATATCAGGCGATCGGCGTCGATCCGGCCGGACGCGCGGCGATCGACTGGGGCGTCTATGGCGTGCCCGAGACCTTCGTCATCGGCAAGGATGGCAGGATCGCCTACAAGCATGTCGGGCCGCTGACGCCCGAGTCGGTCAGGGCGTTGCTGTTGCCGCAGATCGAGAAAGCGCTGGCGGCGCCGGGTTAGCGCGGGGACGCCAGGTCAAGACGGATACTTGCGTCGTCATTCTCGGGTCAAGCCCGAGGATGACGAAGTGGCCGGACGATCGGCCTGCCGCTCAGCCGTAGATCTGCTTGTGGACCTGGTAGAGCATTTCCGAACGGTCGGCGCGCAGATCGGCGAGATCGCGGCTGGACAGGTTCTCGATTTCGGCGACGAGGCGGTTGTAATGACGGCGCTTGGCCATGCTGGCGCGGGCGCGGGAGACAAGATTGTCGAACATGACAGGGTTCCTTCTTAGTTGTTCCTCCCTGACGATTGTGAGGATGACATAGGAATGATGCATTGCAAAAGAAAGATGTTGCAATGCACCATTGCAACCAGCGCATAGCCGGTTAATCGCAGGCTAACAGGCTATGCGTCCGACGCGGTACGCAAGACCGCCCAGCTTCACGCAGTGCTCATCTGTTTTGTCATACAAATTACTGGCCTGCCGTCTTGCCAGATCGCTTCCGGGCTGGCTTGATCCGCCCCGTCACCTGATGCCGGGAGGAAATGCATGGCGGCCGAAGACTATTACGACGTTCTCGATCCGCGCTTCGCGCGCCTGTTCAACGGCAGCGCCCAGGTGGAAAAGCTGTTCACCGGGTGCCGCTGGGCGGAAGGGCCGGCCTGGTTCGCCGCCGGCCGCTATGTCGTTTGGTCGGATATCCCGAACAACCGCATGCTGCGCTATGACGAGACCGACGGCAGCGTCAGCGTGTTCCGGCAACCGTCCGGCAATTCCAACGGCAACACCGTCGACCGGCAGGGCCGGCTGGTGACCTGCGAGCATTCCGGCCGCCGCGTCAGCCGCACCGAGTTTGACGGCTCGGTCACCACCATCGCCGACAAATGGAAGGGCAAGCGGCTGAACTCGCCCAACGACGTGGTGGTGCGCTCCGACGGCTCGATCTGGTTCACCGATCCGAGCTACGGCATCGACACCGATTATGAGGGCGACAAGGCCGAAAGCGAGATCGGCGCCTGCAATGTCTATCGCGTCGATCCCGATACGGGCGATGTCGAGGCCGTCATCACCGACATGGTGCGGCCGAACGGGCTCGCCTTCTCGCTCGACGAGAGCCTGCTCTACGTCGTCGACACCGGCCGCACGCATGGCGAGAAGAACCCGGCGCATATGCGCGTCTTCAACGTCGGCAAGCACGGCAAGAAGGTTTCCGGCGGCAAGGTCTTCGCAGACTGCACCGCCGGCCTGTTCGACGGATTCCGGCTCGATTCCGACGGGCGCATCTGGACGAGTGCCGCCGACGGCATCCATTGCTACGATCCGGACGGCACGCTGATCGGCAAGGTCAAGGTGCCGGAAGTGACCGCCAACTGCGTGTTCGGCGGCAACAAGCTCAACTGTCTCTACATCGCCGGCACCACCTCGCTCTACATGGTGCGGCTGATGGTGAATGGGGCGAAAACCTATTGAAGATCCTGCAGGCGCTTCTTCGGCCATTCCTGGCCTTTCTGCGCATCCCAGCAGCGCCCGCGGCGCTGCGGCTCCCGCAACCACCGCCATCCGCTTTGCCGGAGCGAATTGCCAAACCGTCGCCTGACGCCAAACGGAAGAACCCACGGGGAGAACATCATGCCATTCGTCAACATCCGCATCGTCAAGGAAGTGATCGCCGCCGATCCGGCCGGCAAGAAGGCTGACATCGCCAAGAAAGTGACTGCGGCCATCATGGACGCCACCGGGCTCGGCAATGACGATGTCTGGGTGGTGTTCGAGGAGGTCAACGCCCGCGACTGGTATGTCGGCAAGACCGATGTCGAGACGCTGCGGAAGGGGTAAGGCGCAGCAGGTTCGGGTGCCTGCGAGGTTCTTTCGGCGACGGCGAGATATGGGCGCTTCCCTTCGCGTTCTCATCCTCGGGCTTGACCCGAGGATCCATTCCGTGACCTTCGACGTCGAGCGCAACGGTGCAGAATTCTGTAAGCGTTGCAACGCCTTAGCGTCAGGGTCTGCGTCGCTTCGCTCCTTGCTCCGCCCTGGAATGACGACCTTATGTTTGTCCGCGAATAAAACTCGCAAAACCCCGCACCGCCTCACGGATCGCCCGCCGGTTCGCATCCTCGCTGAGAATCGCCTCCATCTCCGCCGGCTTCTTGCCCAGCAGCGCGATCTCCAGCGTCCCCTCCTCATACATCGCGAACGACATCGTCCGCATGATCTCGGCCAGTGCCGCCCGCGCATAGAGCGAACGGGACGAGGCGTGGACCAGCATCGCCGGCTTGCCCACCGCGGCGTCGCGCGAGACCAGCCAGTCCAGCGCATTCTTCACGCCGCCGGGCACGCCATGCGCATATTCCGGGCAGGAGACGACGACGCCGTCGGCCTGGGTGACCGTCTCGATCAGGCGTGCCGCTTCCGGCGGCGTGCGCTCGCCCTCGTCGTCGGGGTTGAAGATCGGCAGCCGGCCAAGGCCGTCATAAACCTCGACGCGGCAGTTCGCGGGCGCGTTGGCGGCCAATGCGGCAACCAGGGCCGAGTTGGTCGAGGCGGCGCGCAGGCTGCCCGATATGGCGATGATCTCGATCAAGGGAGGGAGCCGGACGAAGGGTTGAGTCGTCCGCGAAGCCTACCACATGGTCTGGCGGTAATCGTCGTCCAGCTCGCGGTCGATCTCGCCGGCGCTTTCGCCAAGAGCCAGCTGGTCGCGTATGATCTGGCCGAGCGTCGGCAGGGTCGCACGGTCGTACCAGGTCTCCGGCTTCCACAGATCCGAGCGCATGAAGGCCTTGGCGCAGTGCATGTAGGCGGCCTTGACCGTCACCACGATGACGCTTTGCGGCTCCTTGCCGTCGACCGCAAGGCGTTCGCGTAAGACGGGATCGACGGTGATGCGGGCATCGCCATTGACGCGCAGCGTCTCGTTCATGCCAGGGATGAGGAAGAGCAGCCCGACCGACGGATTGCGGATGATGTTTTCCAGTGTGTCCAGCCGGTTGTTGCCGGGGCGATCGGGAATGGCGAGGGTGGAGTTGTCGAGGATGGCGGTGAAGCCGGGCTTGTCGCCATTACAGCGCCGCGCGTCCTTTGGACGCGCAAAGGACGCTGTAACACTTTTGATTTGGCGCATGATCCTTTCCGAAAATCGATTTCGATTTTCGGGGTCATGCGCTAGGCGTCACGTCGGCATTGCCGGCGCCGTCGGAAGAGCCGATCAGCACGAAGGGGCTCTTGCCGATGAACGAACGGCAATGGCCGTCGAGGTTTTTGAGCTCCTTGCGGATCGAGCCGTCGGTCGGCCGGGGCGTCTTGTAGATCGTCCTCAGCTCATCGTGCGTGGTGAGGAATTCCATGCCGCCCCCTCTTTGTTTCGACGCAACTTCGGATGGAAAACCGCTGCACGCTTTTCCCGGGTTGCTTTAATTCCCGGCCTTCTCTTCCTTAGCTTTTTCCTCCAGCGAGTGGCGCATGATCAGCGGCATCTGGCTGAAGGTGAACAGCAAGGTGATCGGGATCGTGCCCCAGACCTTGAAATAAAGCCAGGTCGCCTCGGAAAAGTTGCGCCACACGACCTCGTTGAGCACGGCGAGGAAGAGGAAGAACAGCCCCCAGCGGAAGGTCAGCTTGCGCCAGCCCTCGGCATCGAGCTGGAAGGCGGAATCGAAAACGTAACCAAGCAGGGACCGGCCGAACAGAAGCCCGCCGAGCAGCGTGACGCCGAACAGCGAATTGATGATCGTCGGCTTCATGAAGGCGAAGGTCTTGTCCTGCAGGTAAAGCGCCAGCGCGCCGAAGACGAAGACGACGATCGCCGAGACCAGCGGCATCAGCGGCAGGCTGCGCGTCAGCAGCCAGGAGACGCCGAGCGAAAGCGCCGTCGCGACCATGAAGAAGGCGGTGGCGATCAGGATCGGCTCGCCGAGATGGCTGAGTATCGGAAATTTCTCGGCCAGCCATTCGCCGCGAATGGTGGCGAAGAAGAACACCAGCCCTGGCCCAAGCTCGAGCAGGAACTTCAAGCCGGGGTTGATCGGCTTGCGGCGAGGATCGGACGGGTCGCGTTCGAGGATGTTCATAAAAGTCCTTCTTGCGCATGATCTGGCCGAAAAGCAGGCGGCCCTTCCAAGATCGCGCCTTTGTTCAAGCCACGCCGGCGATCGCCCTGGCGAATTCGCTGGCGGAAAACGGTTCGAGGTCGTCGACCTGCTCGCCGACGCCGATGAAATAGACCGGGAGCCGATGCTTGGCGGCGATCGCCACCAGAATACCGCCGCGCGCCGTGCCGTCCAGCTTGGTCATCACCAGCCCGTTGACGCCGGCGACGTTGCGGAAGATCTCGACCTGGTTCAGCGCGTTCTGGCCGGTGGTGGCGTCGACCGTCTGCAGCACCGTGTGCGGCGCTTCCGGATCGAGCTTGCCCAACACGCGCACGATCTTCTCCAGCTCCGCCATCAGCTCGGTCTTGTTCTGCAGCCGGCCGGCCGTGTCGATGATCAGCACGTCGGAGCCGGCCTCCTTGGCCTTCTCGAAGGCGTCATAGGCGAGGCCCGCCGCATCGGCGCCGAGTTTCGAGGCGACGACCGGCGATTTCGTCCGCTCGCCCCAGATCTTCAACTGCTCGATCGCGGCGGCGCGGAACGTGTCGCCGGCTGCCAGCATCACCTTGAGGCCGCCATCGGTGAGCTTGGCGGCAAGCTTGCCGATGGTGGTGGTCTTGCCGGTGCCGTTGACGCCGACGACCAGGATGACATGCGGCTTGTGGCTGAGATCGAGCTCGAGCGGTCTTGCCACCGGCGTCAGCACCTTCTCCACCTCCGCGGCCATTACGGCGCGGACTTCCGAGTCCGAGACATCCTTGCCGTAGCGGCTCGAGGCGAGAGAATCGGTGACGCGCAGCGCCGTTTCCACGCCGAGATCGGCGCGGATCAGCACGTCCTCCAGATCCTGCAGCGTCTCCTCGTCCAGCTTGCGCTTGGTGAAGACGCCGGCAATGTTGCCGGTGAGCTCGCGCGAGGAGCGGGCGAGCCCTTCGCGCATGCGCTGGAACCAGGAGCGCCGCGGCGCCGGCTCCGGCGCCTTTACCGGCTCCGCCTTCTGCTCGACCTTCTTTGAAACCGTCACCTTGCCGGCAGAGGGCGTGGGCTTTGGCGGCGGCGGCACGGCTTCCGGTTCCGGCGCGATCTCGGCCAGGATCGGCTGCGGCTCGACGGGCGTCGGCTGTCGAATAGGAGGCGTGATTTCCGCGCCGGCTTCGGCGGATGGTTCCACAGAGGGCGGCGCCACTGGCGGAATCTCGATGGGCGGCGGCGTTTCGACCGGGACTTCGGCAGGCGGCGTCGGCACTTCGACCGGTGGCTGCTCCGGCTGCGGTTCCGGACGCGAAGGCTCGATGTCCGGCTGAGTCGGCGCGGGTGCGGGCACTTCCTGCGGAGCAGGTTCGGGTTCCGGTGTCGGCGCGGGTAAGGGCTCGGGTTGTGCCGGCGGCACTTCCTCGGGGGCAGGCGGCTCCGGCTTCTCGGGCGCCGGTTGCGGCTCTTCTTCCGGCTCGGGCTGCGGCAGCGGTTCCGGCTCGGCGGGAATGGTCGGCTCCGGTGCCGGCGGGATGGATGGAGCAGGCTCGGGCTTCGGCTCTTCGGGAACCGATTGAGGCTCGGCCTCCGGCTTCAGCGCGTCGAGCGCGTCCCACTTGATCGGCGGCAGCGTCTCGTCGGCGCGCTCCTCGACGACCTCTTTCTTGCCGAACGAAAATATCTTCTTGAAGAAACCAGCCATGCGTCTCGCAGTCTCAGGCGGCTTGCGCGGCAGAGCGCGCCGCAATCAGTCGGGCGCCGTCATGGCCGGCGATCACGGCATCGACGATCTCCCCGGGCGCGCCGGTGTCGATCGCGGTCAGCGTGAAACCCTCGGTGCGGCCAAGTCCGTCGCGCTCGACCAGGATCGACTGTCGCGTGCCGGGAAGCGACGAAAGGTGACGACGATAGGCGGCCTCGCCGGCGGCGCGCAGCCTTGCGGCGCGCGCCTTCACCACCTCGCGGCGGACCTGGGGCATGCGCGCGGCAGGCGTGCCTTCGCGTGGGCTGAACGGAAAGACGTGGAGATGCGTCAGCCCGCATTCCTCGATTATTCCTTCCGAATTCTCGAACATCGCCTCGGTCTCGGTCGGGAAGCCGGCGATGATATCGGCGCCGAAGACGATTGCAGGGCGGAGCTTGCGCACGTCCTCGCAGAAACGGATCGACTGGTCGCGCAGATGCCGGCGCTTCATGCGCTTCAGGATCATGTCGTCGCCCGACTGCAGCGACAGATGCAGATGCGGCATCAGCCTCTGCTCGGTGGCGATGGCGTCGAGCAGGTCGTCGTCGGCCTCGATGGAATCGATCGAGGACAACCGCAGCCGCTTCACGTCCGGAACCTGGCGCAGGATCGTCTTCACCAGCTTTCCAAGCTTTGGGCTACCGGGTAGGTCGGCGCCGAAGCTGGTCATGTCGACGCCGGTCAAAACGATCTCGGCATAGCCGTTGCCGGCCAGCCGCTTGACCTGCTCGACCACCGCGCCCATCGGCACGGAGCGCGAATTGCCGCGGCCGTAAGGGATGATGCAGAAGGTGCAGCGATGGTCGCAGCCGTTCTGGACCTGGACGAAAGCGCGCGCCCGGCCCTCGATGGCGTCGACCATGTGGCTTGCCGTCTCGCGCACGGAAAAGATGTCGTTGACGCGCGCCTTCTCGGTGTCGTTGACGCCGAAATCGGGCAGCGCGCGGTAGGAGTTGGCCTTGAGCTTTTCCTCATTGCCAAGCACCAGGTCGACCTCGTCCATGGCGGCGAAATTCTGCGGCTCGGTCTGCGCCGCGCAGCCGGTGACGATGATGCGGGCCGAAGGGTTCTCGCGGCGCGCCTTGCGGATCGCCTGCTTGGCCTGGCGCACCGCTTCCGCCGTGACGGCGCAGGTGTTGAAGATGACAGCGCCGCCCTGAAGCGCGCCGAGGCCGGCGCTTTCGGCCTCGCGGCGCATCACTTCCGATTCATAGGTGTTGAGGCGGCAGCCGAAGGTGACGACGTCGATACCCTTGCCGGTGGGGGCTTGGGGCGCGCCCTTTTGAAGGGCGGACATCAGGCGGCGCTTTCGGTGTCGCGAGCCCAGGCGCCGGTCGAGGGATCGAAGCTGCCGGAAAATTCCCATTCGGCCGCGCCGGTCAGGATGACGTGGTCGTCATTGCGCCATTCGACATTGAGCTCGCCGCCGCCCGGCGTCAGCAGCGAAACGCTGCGGCCGGTGCGCCTGGTGCGGGCGGCCGCGACCACGGCGGCGCAAGCCGCCGAGCCGCAGGCCTTGGTGAGGCCGGCGCCGCGCTCCCAGGTGCGGATGATCATGGTTTCAGGCGAGGTCACCTGGGCGATGGTGATGTTGGCGCGCTCGGGAAAGATCGGATGGTTCTCGAGCAGCGGGCCGAAGCGGTCGAGCTCGTAGGACCAGACGTCGTTGTCGACCCAGAAGATGGCATGCGGGTTGCCCATCGACAGCGCCGAGGGCGAATGCAGCACCGGGGCGTCGATCGGGCCGATCTGCAATTCGATCATGCGGGTATCGCGGAATTCTTCCGCCAGCGGGATCTCCCGCCAGCCGAAGCGGGGCTTGCCCATGTCGACCGAGATCAGGCCGTCGGCGTGCTCCTGCGCATTCACGATGCCGGCGCGGGTCTCGAAGCTGAAGCTCTTGTTGCCCGTCTCGGCAGCCAAAGCCTGCACCACGCAGCGCATGCCGTTGCCGCAGGCCTGCGCACTGGTGCCGTCGGAATTCAGGATGTCGATATAATAGGCGGTGCCCGGCGTCTTCGCATCGTGGATCGCCATGATCTGGTCGAACTTCGTCGCCTCGCCGGCATTGAGCGCGATCGCCGCCGCGGCCGTCACCTTGTCGGCACGGCCGCACATATCGGCAACGATGATCTCGTTGCCGATGCCGTTCATCTTGGCGAAGGGGACGGTGCCTGCCATCTAACCGG
Source organism: Mesorhizobium sp. B3-1-8 (assembly GCF_006439495.1). Taxonomy (NCBI): domain Bacteria; kingdom Pseudomonadati; phylum Pseudomonadota; class Alphaproteobacteria; order Hyphomicrobiales; family Phyllobacteriaceae; genus Mesorhizobium; species Mesorhizobium sp. B3-1-8. The sequence goes on along the minus strand of NZ_VFTK01000011.1, from coordinate 36,056 downwards.
TCATTCCAATCCGTTTGGGCGCTATATGGCGGAAACGGGCGGGAATTACCAGTCCGGCCAGGTGGCGACGACCAAGGGGTCGCGCCGCGACGACCAAGAGGTCGCGCCGCGACGACCAAGGGGTCGCGCTTAAGTTACTGCGAAGACGCCGAGCACGATCAGCAGGAAGATGATCAGCACGATGCCGATAAGGATGCGCGCGCCCGTGGCGGCGGCGCCGGCCAGCGCCGGCATGCCAAGCAGGCTCGCGGCGGCGGCGACAATCAAAAGGATGATGATCCACTTGATCATGGGGAAGCTCCGGCGAAATTGCGTCGCGAACCAACGCGTTTCGCCGGCTTGGGTTCCTTTGTCAGACGGGCGGCACGTCCCATAACTCTGCGGGCCGCATGGCGCGGAATCGTTCCGAGGGCAAGCCTTCGGCCGCCAGCGCCTCGGCCAGTTTTTGCGCCGGCTCCTCGATCGGCTCGTCGGTGAGATGGAATGTGCCCCAATGGCAGCCTGCGGCGTGAGCCGCATTGCACAGCTTCATGCCCTGAACGGCTTCCTCCGGGTTCTGGTGCTGCGGCGCCATGAACCAGCGCGGCTCATAGGCGCCGATCGGCAGGATGGCGAGGCGGAAGCCGCCATGCTTTTCTCCCATCAGCCGGTAATTGATGCCGTCATGGAAACCGGTGTCGCCGGCGAAATAGATATTGCCCGCCGCCGTCTCGATGACGAAGCCCGCCCACAGCGCCATGCGGCGGTCGCGCCCGCCGCGCGCCGACCAGTGATGCGCCGGCTCGATGTGGATGGCGGCCGCGCCGACGCTCAGCCTGTCGCCCCAATCATGCACGCTGAGCCGCATGCCGGGCGCCGCGCGGCCGATGATGGCGTCGTTGCCGAGCGGCGCGATCACCAGCGGGTCGTGGTTCTCTTTCAGCCGCTTCAGCGTGGCGAGGTCGAGATGGTCGTAGTGATTGTGGCTGATCAGGACCAGGTCGATCGGCGGCAGGTCGGCGAAGATAATTCCCGGCGCATTGACCCTTCTCGGCCCGGCGAAGGCGAAAGGCGAGGCGCGCTCTGACCAGACCGGATCGGTCAGGATGTTCAAGCCCGCCGTCTGGATGAGCAGCGAGGCATGGCCGACCATGGTAAGCCTCAGCGCGCTGCCTTCCACCCGTAGGTCCGGCTTGGCCGGGGGATAAGGGCTCGGAAAGGTGGCCGGCCATTTCGCCCGCCCGCCGCCGAACTGCCATTTGAGGAGATCGGTGAAGCGCCCGGGCGGCTTGCCGCCGGGATTGAAGAACAAGGCGCCGTCGAAATGATCGCTGGGCGGCCCGCTGTAGTAGCGGTTGGCGGTTCCTGTTCTCGCGGCCATCCTGTCTCCCGCCCGCTTGTGTCATTTCCTGAGATAAGGACGCGCCTGCCTGGCGCAAGCTTTTTGCCGGCGAATGCCAATGGCCGAAGCCCGGCTCGTCTAGGATCGGGAGACAGGGGTGATCGCCATGGCAATGAAGCGAACCAAGACACCGTGGATGAAGGCCGAGGATTTCGGCCGCTCGCTGCCGCATGGGGTCGGCGTCAACCTGTTGGTCACCGACATGACGGCGATGGAGGCTTTCTGCCGCGACGTGCTTGGCGCCCGGATCATCTATGCCGACGAGGACTTTGCGGCGATCGAGCTTCTGGGCTCAATCTTCATGCTGCATGCCGACCATTCCTATCTCGACAATCCGATGACCGGCATCACGGCGGGCGCCGAGACACGCGGGGCCGGCATAGAGCTGCGGCTTTACGGCGCCGATCCGGATGCGGTCGAGAAAAAGGCGGCGGCGCTCGGCCACATCGTGCTGGCCGGCTCGATCGACAAGCCGCATGGCCTGCGCGAATGCTATATCGTTGGCCCGGACGGCTATGTCTTTGTGCCGAGCGCTCGGATTTAATGCTCCATTTCAACAGCTTAGGAGAGTATTCCGGCATTTTCCCGGCTTCGGCTCCCGGCTGCGATAAATTTGCAACAGCTGGCTCGAAAACCCTATTTTAACCATATCAGGTTGAAATTCTGCCACCTTCGCCATCTTGGTGAAGCAGAGATTACGCGGATGGCTCCCCCCGGCCGGATCCGACGGAGGTTTTGATGAATTTTTCGATGACCCGCCCCTTTTCGCGGCTCCACCTCTTTTCGAAGAGTGGCCTCGCGGCCGTATCGCTGGCCGCGCTGGTTGCGAGCGGCTGCTCGACCTCGCGCTTCTCGTCGATGGACGACCAGCAGCCGGCGCCGCTGACCCCGGCGCCCTCCGGCACGGTGACGCAGAATCAGCTGCCGCCGCCGGCCTCCCCCGGCGCCACCGATCCGTCGCAATTCCCGACCGCTCCGAAGAACAGCCAGGTCGCCTCGCTGCCGCCGGATGGCACGGCGCCCGCCGGCGCCACCGATCTCACCGCGGCCAGCGTCGCCGGCGTCTGGAACGTCAACGTCTCCGGGCAGAGCTGCAAGGTGGCGACGCCGCAGACCAAGTTCGGCGCCGGCTACCGCGCCGGTCCGCTGCATTGCCCGGCTCCGATCGACGGCATCAAGTCGTGGAACGTCGCCGGCAAGCAGCTGACGCTCTATGACGAAAATGGCGGTACGCTGGCCAGGCTCTATTCGTCGGGCGGCGAAAAGTTCGACGGCCAGACTTCCAGCGGGCAGCCGATCTCGCTTACAAGGTGAGCGAAACCGACTATTGCTTCCACGCAATTCCGGGCGGAAAGCCGGAATTGCTCCAGCTGACGTGACCCATGCATCTTCGCGACGGTATCCAGACCCATGCGACCGTCAGGCAGCGCTATGACCATCTCGTCCAGAGTGGCGCGGTCGAGCGCGACCCGGCGCAGGAGCGCATCGTCGCAGCGCTCGACCGGCTGATCGAAGAGATCTCGGCAAAAAGGCTGGCGCAGAAATCGAGCGCGCTGGGCTGGCTGTTCGCGGCCAAGCGGCAGCCGCGCGAGCCAGTCAAGGGCCTCTACATCCATGGCGGCGTCGGCCGCGGCAAGACCATGCTGATGGACATGTTCTTCGAATTGCTGCCGGTCCGGCGCAAGCGCCGTGTGCATTTCAACGACTTCATGGCCGATGTGCAGGACCGCATCCAGAAGCACCGGGCGGCGCGAAAGAACGGCGACGTCAAGGAAGACGATCCGATCCCGCCGGTGGCGCGATCGCTTGCCGATGAAGCCTGGGTGCTGTGCTTCGACGAGTTCTCCGTCACCGACATTGCCGACGCGATGATCCTGTCGCGCCTGTTCTCGGCGCTGTTCGCCAGCGGCGTGGTGCTGGTCGCCACCTCCAACGTGGCGCCGGAGAACCTCTATCGCGACGGGCTGAACCGCCAGCTCTTTTTGCCGTTCATCTCGCTGCTCGAGCGCAACGCCCATGTGATGACGCTCGATGCCGAGAAGGACTACCGGCAGGAAAAGCTCGACCGCCAGCCGGTCTATGTCACGCCGGACGATGCCGCGGCCGAGTTCGCGCTGGACGAAGCCTGGAAGGCGATGACGTATGGCCAGCTGGCCGGCGAAGTCACGTTGACGCTCAAAGGCCGCCACCTCATCGTGCCGCGCGCCGCCGGCGACGCCGCGCGCTTTTCCTTTGCCGACCTTTGCGAAAAGCCGCTCGGCGCGCGCGATTATCTGGCGATCGCCGGCCGCTTCTCGACCGTGTTCATCGACCATGTGCCGGTGCTTGGCGAAGGCATGCGCAATGAGGCCAAGCGCTTCATCCTTTTGATCGATACGCTCTACGACCACCGCATGCGGCTGGTGATGAGCGCCGCGGCGCCTCCGCAAGGGCTCTACACGGCCAAGCGCGGCACGGAGGTGTTCGAATTCGAGCGCACCGCCTCGCGCCTGGTCGAGATGCAGAGTCGCGACTGGCTGGACGACTGGACGGAGCGGCGGAAGGGCGGGGCGGCGACCGCCGCGGCGAGACAGGCGCAGGGGTAGAAGGGGTTACCTTCGTCATTCTAGGGTCTGCGCGCGTCGCTTCGCTCCTTACTCCGCCCTAGAATGACGAAGCGGAGAGGTCTTCGGCTAGTCTCCAAGCCGATACACATACATCACGAAATCCTCCGCCTTCCCGTGCGGCTCCCGCCTTGTCTCGTAAAGCGCCCGCGCCGGCTCGTTGTCGGGCTCGGTCCCCACCCATGCTTCCTCGCAGCCATGCTCGCGGCCGATCTCGAACATGGCGTCGAGCATTTTTCGCGCGATTCCCTGCCGCTGGAAGGGCGGCGCCACGCCGACCTCGTCGATATAGAGCTCGCTCACCTTGTCCGGGTGGCGGTGGATGACAGCGGCGCATTGGCCGACCACGGTTTGGTCAACTATAGCCACGATCATGAAATGGCCGGGCGCGGCGAGATAGGCGGCGAGGCGGTCGGGCCGCACCGGCTCGTCGAACACGTTGTCGGCCACCCGCATCACAAGGGCGTCATCGCCGGGATGAAGCCTTCTGATTTCGACGTTCATTGTGTAAATTCTCCTCAGTCGGCTCACAAACTTTGACGTTTACGTAATTCCCGATGCATCTAACCGATTGAAAATGTTGAGCTCAAAATAATCGTTTGAATTTCTTCCGTGTCGGCGTTATTCGGTGCGGCCAAATCTCGCGGTTTCCCGCATCCTTTCGGCCTCCCGGCCCCGTCACGACCTCGTCACAGACAAAGGAAAACATCCTCACATGGCACGCAACAAGATAGCGCTCATCGGCTCGGGCATGATCGGCGGCACGCTCGCCCATATGATCGGCCTCAAGGATCTCGGCGACGTGGTGCTGTTCGATATCGCCGAGGGCATTCCGCAGGGCAAGGGCCTCGACATCGCGCAGTCTTCTCCTGTCGACGGGTTCGATTCCAGGCTGACCGGCGTCAACGACTATGCCGGCATCGAGGGCGCGGATGTGTGCATCGTCACTGCCGGCGTGCCGCGCAAGCCCGGCATGAGCCGCGACGACCTTCTCGGAATCAACCTCAAGGTGATGGAACAGGTCGGCGCCGGCTTGAAGAAGTACGCGCCGAAGGCTTTCGTCATCTGCATCACCAACCCGCTCGACGCGATGGTCTGGGCGCTGCAGAAGTTCTCCGGCCTGCCGACCAGCCATGTCGTCGGCATGGCCGGCGTGCTCGACAGCGCCCGTTTCCGCTACTTCCTGGCCGAGGAATTCAAGGTCTCGGTCGAGGACGTGACCGCTTTCGTGCTCGGCGGCCATGGCGACTCGATGGTGCCGATGATCCGCTATTCGACTGTCTCGGGCATCCCGCTGCCCGACCTCGTCAAGATGGGCTGGACCTCGAAGGAGAAGCTCGACCAGATCGTGCAGCGCACGCGCGACGGCGGCGCCGAGATCGTCGGCCTGCTCAAGACCGGCTCGGCCTACTACGCGCCGGCGGCCTCGGCGATCGCCATGGCCGAATCCTACCTCAAGGACAAGAAGCGCGTGCTGCCCTGCGCGGCGCACCTCTCGGGCCAGTACGGCATCAAGGGCACCTATGTCGGCGTTCCGGTGGTGATCGGCGCCGGCGGCGTCGAGCGCGTCATCGAGATCGACCTCTCCAAGACCGAGCAGAAGATGTTCGATTCTTCGGTGGCGGCCGTGCAGGGCCTGACCGAGGCCTGCACCAAGATCGCCCCGCATCTCGCCGGCAAGTAAAACGTCCTTCCCCGGAGACCAAGCGCATGAACATCCATGAGTATCAGGCCAAGGCGCTGCTGAAGACGTTCGGCGCGCCGGTTGCAAGCGGCGTTCCGGTGTTCAAGGCAAGCGAGGCGGAGGCCGCGGCACAAGCGCTGCCCGGCCCGCTCTATGTCGTGAAGAGCCAGATCCATGCCGGCGGCCGCGGCAAGGGCAAGTTCAAGGAACTCGGTCCCGACGCCAAGGGCGGCGTGCGGCTGGCGAAGTCGGCGGCCGAAGTGGTCGCCAACGCCAACGAGATGCTCGGCCACACGCTGGTAACCAAGCAGACCGGTCCGGCCGGCAAGCAGGTCAACCGCCTCTATATCGAGGACGGCGCCGACATCGAGCGCGAACTCTATCTGTCGATCCTGGTCGACCGTTCGGTCGGCCGCATCGCCTTCGTCGTCTCGACCGAGGGCGGCATGGATATCGAGACGGTCGCGCATGACACGCCGGAAAAGATCGTCACCGTCGCCATCGACCCGGAAAAGGGCGTGAGCGCCGACGACGTGAAGAAGCTCAACGCCGCGTTGAAGCTGGACGGCGACGCGGCCAAGGATGGCGGCACGCTGTTCCCGATTCTCTACAAGGCCTTCGTCGAGAAGGACATGAGCCTGCTCGAGGTCAATCCGCTGATCGTCATGAAGGACGGCCATCTGCGCGTGCTCGACGCAAAAGTATCGTTCGACAACAACGCGCTGTTCCGCCACCCGGACGTGATGGAACTGCGCGACACCACTGAAGAGGACCAGAAGGAGATCGAGGCGTCGAAATACGATCTCGCCTATGTCGCGCTCGACGGCAATATCGGCTGCATGGTCAACGGCGCCGGCCTTGCCATGGCGACGATGGACATCATCAAGCTCTACGGCGCTGAGCCGGCTAACTTCCTCGACGTCGGCGGCGGCGCTTCGAAGGAGAAGGTGACGGCGGCGTTCAAGATCATCACCAAGGACCCCGCGGTCGAAGGCATCCTGATCAACATCTTCGGCGGCATCATGAAGTGCGACGTCATCGCCGAAGGCGTCATCGCCGCGGTCAAGGAAGTCGGCCTGAAGGTGCCGCTGGTGGTGCGGCTGGAAGGCACCAATGCCGAGCTCGGCAAGAAGATCATCAACGACAGCGGCTTGAACGTGGTGTCGGCCGATGATCTCGACGACGCAGCCAAGAAGATTGTCAAGGCGGTGAAGGGCTGAACGGATGCCCCCGCGCAAGATAAACTTGGTCGAGGCAGCGGATCGGACGATCACCAAGGTCTTCGATCCGCATATCGCCGGCGACGTCAACGACAGCCAGGCGAAGGTCGCCAAGTTCGGCGAGGTTTTCGACTGGCACGCGCATGACAACGAGGACGAGGCCTTCCTGGTGCTGCGCGGCAGGATCGCCATCGATTTCCGCGACGGGCCGGTCGAGCTCGGCGAGGGCGACTTCATCGTCGTGCCGAAAGGCACCGAACACCGGCCACGCTCGCTCAGCAAAGAACCTGTGGTGCTGATGTTCGAGCCGGCGACAACGCTCAACACCGGCAATGCCAAGAGCGACCTCACCGTCGCCGATCTCAAGCGGCTGTGACCATGACCGCGCAGTCTTCCACGACCAACGGTTTTTAGAAAAGGGCCACCATGTCCATTCTCGTCGACAAGAACACAAAGGTGCTGGTGCAGGGCCTGACCGGCAAGACCGGCACGTTCCACACCGAGCAGGCGCTGGCCTATCACGGCACCAAGATGGTGGGCGGCATCCATCCCAAGAAGGGCGGCGAGACCTGGACGGGCGCCAAGGGCGAGAGCCTGCCGATCTTCGCCACGGTGGCCGAAGGCAAGGCAAAGACGGGCGCCAACGCTTCCGTCATCTACGTGCCGCCGGCGGGCGCTGGCGAAGCCATCATCGAGGCGATCGAGGCCGAGATCCCGCTCATCGTCTGCATCACCGAAGGCATCCCGGTGATGGACATGGTCAAGGTCAAAGCGCGTCTCGATCGCTCGACCTCGCGGCTGATCGGCCCGAACTGCCCGGGCGTGCTGACGCCCGACGAATGCAAGATCGGCATCATGCCCGGCAACATCTTCCGCAAGGGCTCGGTCGGCGTTGTTTCCCGCTCGGGAACACTTACCTATGAAGCAGTCTTCCAGACCACCAATGTCGGCCTCGGCCAGACCACGGCGGTGGGCATCGGCGGCGACCCGGTCAAGGGCACCGAATTCATCGATGTGCTGGAGATGTTCCTCGCCGACGACGAGACCAAGTCGATCATCATGATCGGCGAGATCGGCGGCTCCGCCGAGGAAGACGCCGCGCAGTTCCTCAAGGACGAAGCCAAGCGCGGCCGCAAGAAACCGATGGCGGGCTTCATCGCCGGGCGCACGGCGCCGGCCGGCCGAACCATGGGCCATGCGGGCGCGGTGATCTCGGGCGGCAAGGGCGGCGCGGAAGACAAGATCGCGGCGATGGAATCGGCCGGCATCAAGGTCTCGCCATCGCCGGCGCGGCTCGGAACGACGCTGGTCGAGGCGATCAAGGGTTAAGGCAGTAGTGAGTAGGCAGTAGTGAACAGGGAAGAACGGGCGAGTAGCAGCTGAGCGGGAATTTCCATCGTTCTACTCACTACTGACTACTCACTATTCCCCTCGAAAGGAGACGGAGCCAGGCTCCGCAGACGAAAATGGCAAGACAAGATCAGGCCAACGACCAATTCTCGCTCACCTCATTCCTCTATGGCGGCAATGCCGACTATATCGACGCGCTCTACGCCGCCTATGAAGACAACCCCGCCTCCGTCGATCCGGAGTGGCAGGACTTCTTCGCGGCGCTGAAGGACGACGCGGGCGACGTCCGCAAGAACGCCAAGGGCGCCTCCTGGGCGAAGCCGTCCTGGCCGCTGACGGCCAATGGCGAGCTGGTCTCGGCGCTCGACGGCAATTGGGGGCTGATCGAGAAGGCGATCGAAAAGAAGGTGAAGGGAAAGGCGGTCATCAACGGCGCCGTGCTTTCCGACGCCGACGTGCACCAGGCAACGCGCGATTCCGTGCGCGCCATCATGATGATCCGCGCCTACCGCATGCGCGGCCATCTGCACGCCAATCTCGACCCGCTCGGCATCGCCAAGCCGCTCGAGGATTACAACGAGCTGTCGCCGGAGAATTACGGCTTCACCGAAGCCGACTACGACCGGCCGATCTTCCTCGACAATGTGCTGGGGCTCGAATTCGGCACCGTGCGGCAGATGCTGGACATCCTGGCCCGTACCTATTGCTCGACGCTCGGCGTCGAGTTCATGCACATCTCCGACCCGGAAGAGAAGGCCTGGATCCAGGCGCGCATCGAAGGCGCCGACAAGGAGATCACCTTCACCGCCACCGGCAAGAAGGCGATCCTGTCGAAGCTGGTCGAGGCGGAGGGCTTCGAGCAGTATATCGACGTCAAGTACAAGGGCACCAAGCGTTTCGGCCTCGATGGCAGCGAGTCGCTGATCCCGGCGCTGGAGCAGATCGTCAAGCGCGGCGGCCAGCTCGGCCTGAAGGAAATCGTGCTCGGCATGGCGCATCGCGGCCGCCTCAACGTGCTTTCCCAGGTGATGGCCAAGCCGCACCGCGCCATCTTCCACGAGTTCAAGGGCGGCTCGGCCGCGCCCGACGAGGTCGAAGGCTCGGGCGACGTGAAGTACCATCTCGGCGCCTCGTCGGACCGCGAGTTCGACGGCAACAAGGTGCATCTGTCGCTGACGGCCAATCCCTCGCATCTGGAAATCGTCGACCCCGTCGTGATGGGCAAGGCGCGCGCCAAGCAGGACCAGCTCGCCGGCCGCGAGCGCGGCGAGGTCGTTCCGCTGTCGGAGCGCGCCAAGGTGATGCCGCTGCTTTTGCATGGCGACGCCGCCTTTGCCGGCCAGGGCGTGATCGCCGAAATTCTCGGCCTGTCGGGCCTGCGCGGCCATCGCGTCGCCGGCACGCTGCATTTCATCATCAACAACCAGATCGGCTTCACCACCAATCCGCGCTTCTCGCGCTCCTCGCCCTATCCCTCGGATGTGGCCAAGATGATCGAGGCGCCGATCTTCCACGTCAACGGCGACGATCCGGAAGCCGTGGTGCATGCCGCAAAGGTCGCGACCGAGTTCCGCATGAAGTTCCACAAGCCGGTGGTGGTGGACATGTTCTGCTACCGCCGCTTCGGCCATAATGAGGGCGACGAGCCGGCCTTCACCCAGCCGATCATGTACCGCAACATCCGCACCCATAAGACCGTGGTGCAGGTCTATGCCGACCGGCTGATCGCCGAAGGCCACGTCACCCAGGCCGAGGTCGACAAGATGCGGGCCGACTGGCGCGCGCATCTGGAAGCCGAATGGGAAGTCGGCCAGCACTACAAGCCCAACAAGGCCGACTGGCTGGACGGCGCGTGGTCGGGCCTGCGCACCGCCGACAACCAGGACGAACAGCGGCGCGGCAAGACCGCCGTGCCGGTGCGCACGCTGAAGGAGATCGGCAAGAAGCTGACCGAGGTGCCGAAGGATTTCGAGGCGCACAAGACCATCCTGCGCTTCCTCGAGAACCGCCGCCAGGCGATCGAGTCCGGCGAAGGCATCGACTGGTCGACAGCCGAGGCGCTGGCCTTCGGCGCCATTCTGCTCGACGGCAATCCGATCCGGCTTTCCGGCCAGGATTCGGAGCGCGGCACCTTCTCGCAGCGCCATTCGGTGCTTTACGACCAGCGCGACGAGAACCGCTACATCCCGCTCAACAATCTGTCGGCGGCGCAGGCCGGCTACGAGGTCATCAACTCGATGCTGTCGGAAGAGGCGGTGCTCGGCTTCGAATATGGCTACAGCCTGGCCGAGCCCAAGGCGCTGACGCTCTGGGAAGCACAGTTCGGCGACTTCGCCAACGGCGCCCAGGTCGTGTTCGACCAGTTCATCTCGTCGGGCGAGCGCAAGTGGCTGAGAATGTCGGGTCTCGTCTGCCTCTTGCCGCATGGCTATGAGGGCCAGGGGCCGGAGCATTCGTCGGCGCGCCTGGAGCGCTTCCTGCAGCTCTGCGCGGAAGACAACATGCAGGTCGCCAACGTCACCACGCCGGCCAACTACTTCCATATCCTGCGCCGGCAGTTGAAGCGCGACTTCCGCAAGCCGCTGATCCTGATGACGCCGAAGTCGCTGCTGCGCCACAAGCGGGCGGTGTCGACGCTGCCGGAAATGTCGGGCGAAAGCTCGTTCCACCGCCTGTTGTGGGACGATGCGCAGCTGCTCCCCAACCAGCCGATCAAGCTGGTGAAGGACTCCAAGATCCGCCGTGTCGTGCTGTGCTCGGGCAAGGTCTATTACGACCTCTACGAAGAGCGCGAGAAGCGCGGCATCAACGACATTTACCTTTTGCGCGTCGAGCAGCTCTATCCGTTCCCTGCCAAGGCGCTGATCACCGAGCTGTCACGTTTCCGCAACGCCGAGATGGTGTGGTGCCAGGAAGAGCCCAAGAACATGGGCGCCTGGTCGTTCATCGATCCCTATCTCGAATGGGTGCTGGCGCATATCGACGCCAAGCATCAGCGGGTGCGCTACACCGGCCGGCCGGCCTCGGCCTCGCCGGCGACAGGGTTGATGTCGAAGCATCTCAGCCAGTTGGCCGCGTTGCTCGACGATGCTCTCGGCGAATAGGGCGCTTGGTGAATAAGCAGACCTGACGAAACAGACCTCAAGAAGACAACGGACAGGCACAATGGCTACCGAAATCCGCGTCCCCACTCTCGGCGAATCCGTGACCGAGGCGACTGTCGGCAAGTGGTTCAAGAAGGTCGGCGACGCGATCGCCGCGGACGAGCCCCTGGTCGAGCTCGAAACCGACAAGGTGACGGTGGAAGTGCCTGCCGCGGGCGCCGGAACGCTGGCCGAGATCGCCGTCAAGGAAGGCGAGACAGTCAATGTCGGGGCGCTGCTCGGCTCGATTTCGGCGGGCGGCGCGGCCCCGGCGACCAAGCCGCAGGCAGTCGCCCAGGCCTCCAGCCCGGATGCCGCATCCACCGGCAAGCAGGCCGCGGCCGAAACCGCCAGGATCGCTGGCGATGCCGGCCAGATCGAGCCGCGCACCATGCCGCCGGCGCCTGCCGCCGCCAAGCTGATCGCGGAGGCCAATCTCTCGGTCGACCAGTTGTCCGGCTCCGGCAAACGCGGCCAGGTGCTGAAGGGCGACGTGCTCGACGCCATCGCCAAGGGCGCGCCGTCGCAGCCCGCCGAGACGCCGAAGGCTGCTCCGGCGCCGGTCGTTGCCCGGGCGCCGTCCTCGACCGAGGATGCGCCGCGCGAGGAACGCGTGCGCATGACCAAGCTGCGCCAGACCATCGCACGCCGCCTGAAGGAGGCGCAGTCGACCGCCGCCATGCTCACCACCTTCAATGAGGTGGATATGAGCGCGGTGATGGCGCTGCGGTCCAAGTACAAGGACGTGTTCGAGAAGAAGCATGGCGTGAAGCTCGGCTTCATGGGCTTCTTCACCAAGGCGGTGACGCATGCGCTGAAGGAAATCCCGGCGGTCAACGCCGAGATCGACGGCACCGACATCATCTACAAGAATTTCGCCCATGTCGGCGTTGCCGTCGGCACCGACAAGGGGCTGGTGGTGCCGGTGGTGCGCGATGCCGACCAGATGTCCATCGCCGAGATCGAGAAGGAGATCGGCCGGCTGGGCGTTGCCGCGCGCGACGGCAAGCTGTCGGTCGCCGACATGCAAGGCGGGACGTTTACGATTTCCAACGGTGGTGTTTACGGGTCGCTGATGTCGACGCCGATCCTGAACGCGCCGCAGTCCGGCATTCTTGGCATGCACAAGATCCAGGACCGGCCTGTGGTGGTCGGCGGCCAGATCGTCATCCGGCCGATGATGTATCTGGCGCTCAGCTACGACCACCGCATCGTCGACGGCAAGGAAGCGGTGACCTTCCTGGTGCGGGTCAAGGAGAGCCTGGAGGACCCCGAGCGGCTGGTGCTCGATCTGTGATCGGATCGGTCGTGCCGTGAGCAGCTGGCTGGAAAAGTTCGGGTTCGGGCTCGGCCAGACGGCGCGCGGCATGCGGCGGACTTTCCGGTGCGGCACTATCCTGCTTGGCTTCTCCGCCGCCATCCCATCGCTCGCCGTGGCCGCCGACTGGGATCCGGCGACGGCGAGCAGCAATTTCGGCATCTTTGCGCTCTCCGATGCGCAATTGGCGGAGCGCAAGATCATCGTCTCGCCGATCGGCGAGCTGGAACTGCCGACCGGCGAGATCATCGCCTGCGATCCCCTGATCACGACCGACGACTGGCCGGCGCTGGCCCGCAAGGTGAAGCCGGGGCGCTATCCGGTCATGCTGTTCGAGGCGCAGGGCCGCGTCGCCGCCGCATTCCTTCGCTTCCGTTCCGGCGTGCCGGTGCGCTGGGAGCTTGCCCTTCTGCCCGGCCAGGACGTTTCGACGCTGAACGGCGACGAGATCTTCGGCTATCCAGTCGATGCCGGCCTCGGCTCGTTCATGGACAAGGCCGCGATGGCCCTGATGTCGGCGGCGCAGGACAAGCTCAAGCCCGACCAGAACTATTATGACGATGTGCTGGCGGCCGAGTTCGCGCCCAACCAGGACCGGTTCGTCATGCACCATCCGGACGCCGGCAATCCGGTCAACGTCGCGATGTTCTGGAGCGGCTGGGGCGATGGCTTCTATCCGTCTTTCTGGGGACTGGACGCAGCCGGCGAGCCGGTCGTCCTGATGACCGATTTCGGCGTGTTGGAAAACGCCGACGGCCGAGAAGGCGACCAGGCCAAGTGATGACGAATGCCGCCTCGCCCATGATCGGATTGATGGCCGGATCGCTGGTGCTCACTGCGGCGAGTTCCGGCGCGCAGGCTGCCTGCCCGATCCAGCTCGCCGTCTATGGCGAGGCGCAGAGCGGCGCCGAAATCGACTTCGGCGCGGCCGGCAGCTCGGCGACGATCACCAACGCCTTTCGCATGATCCTCGACAACAATGTCGTGCTCGACGGCATCGCGATGTGGACCGAGGGCAGCGCCGCGCGGCCGCATGGCTCGCTGATGTACAAATGCCCGACCGGCGACGTCACCGGCGAGGAGCTTGCCGCCTGCACGGTCTGGGAAGGCGTCATCTACAGCGCCGACGAGAAGGGCACGATCGGCCTGCTGCCGGCCGAAGGCGCCGATGCGCCGAAAAGCCTGATCTTTCCCGATCTTGGGCCGTCGCTCGAAATGTCGGCCGCTTATGGCCCCGCCGGCTTCTCCAAAGTGCCGTGGGACATCTTCGTGCTGAAAGGCTGCCAGGAATGAGCGTGGACAGGAAGATACTGCTGGTCACCGGCGGCAGCCGCGGCATCGGCGCGGCCATCTGCCGGCAGGCGAGTGAGGCTGGTTATCGCGTGGCGGTGAATTACGTCTCCAACCAGTCGGCTGCCGACGCTCTTGTCGCCGAACTCAAAGCCGCTGGCGGCGACGCCTTCGCGGTCAAGGGCGATGTCGGCAACGAGGCCGATGTCATCGCAATCTTCGAAGCCGTGGACCAGGCCTTTGGCCGGCTCGACGCTTTCGTCAACAATGCCGGCATCGTCGACGTCAAGGCGCGGGTCGACGAGATGAGCATGGCGCGGCTGGAGCGCATGATGCGCATCAATGTCGTTGGTTCCTTCCTGTGCGCCCGCGAGGCGGTGAAGCGTATGTCGATGAGGCATGGCGGCAAGGGCGGCGCCATCGTCAACCTGTCCTCGGCATCCGCGAGGCTCGGCTCGCCCGGCGAATTTGTCGACTATGCCGCCTCCAAGGGCGCGATCGACACCATGACCATTGGGCTGGCGCGGGAAGTCGTGCTGGAAGGCATCCGCGTCAACGCGGTCAGCCCCGGCATCACCGAGACCGAAATCCACGCCTCGGGCGGCCAGCCAGACCGCGTGGCGCGGATGCAGGACGCGCTGCCGATGAAACGCGCGGGAACGGCGGATGAAGTCGCGAGCGCGGTTCTCTATCTTCTGTCGGACGCGGCCTCTTATATAACGGGCACGATCCTCGATGTGAGCGGCGGCCGCTAAAGCAATTCCAGGAAAAGTGCGTAGCGGTTTTCCGGTTCGGAATTGCGTACAAGGAAATAATCTGGAGTGGTTCCTATCCGAACCGCTCCGGCGCCAGGACAAGGAAAAAGACATGGCTTATGACGTCGTTATCATCGGATCGGGGCCTGGCGGCTATGTCTGCGCCATCAAGGCGGCGCAGCTCGGGCTGAAGACGGCGGTGGTCGAGAAGAACGCCACTTTCGGCGGCACCTGCCTCAACATCGGCTGCATTCCGTCGAAGGCGCTGCTCTACGCCTCCGAGATGTTCGCGGAAGCCGGCCACGCCTTCGATACGCTGGGCGTCGAGATACCGGCGCCGAAGCTCAATCTGAAGAAGATGATGGCGCACAAGGACACGACGGTCGCCTCCAACGTCAACGGCGTCGCCTTCCTGTTCAAGAAGAACAAGATCGATTCCTTCCGCGGCACCGGCAAGGTGATTTCCGCCGGCAAGGTGTCGGTGACAGGCGAGGACGGCAAGGTCGAGGAGATCGAGACCAAGAACATCGTCATCGCCACCGGTTCGGACGTCGCCGGCATTCCGGGCGTCCAAGTCGATTTCGACGAGAAGGCGGTTGTCTCCTCCACCGGCGCGCTGTCGCTGGCCAAGGTGCCAGCCACCCTGGTGGTGGTCGGCGGCGGCGTCATCGGGCTGGAGCTCGGCTCGGTCTGGGCAAGGCTCGGCGCCAAGGTCACGGTCGTCGAGTTCCTCGACACCATCCTCGGCGGCATGGACGGCGAGGTGTCGAAACAGTTCCAGCGGCTGCTCTCCAAGCAAGGCTTCGAGTTCAAGCTCGGCGCCAAGGTCACGGGCGTCGCCAAGGCCAAGAAGGGCGCGACTGTCACCTTCGAACCGGTCAAGGGCGGCGCGGCGGAAACCATCGAGGCCGATGTCGTGCTGGTCGCCACCGGGCGGCGTCCCTATGCCGACAGTCTCGGATTGAAGGAGGCCGGCGTCGAGCTCGACGGGCGCGGCCGGGTCAAGACCGATGGGCATCTCAGAACCAATGTGCCCGGCATCTATGCCATCGGCGACGTCATCGCCGGACCGATGCTGGCGCACAAGGCCGAGGATGAAGGTGTGGCAGTCGCCGAGATCATCGCCGGGCAGGCCGGCCATGTGAACTACGACGTCATCCCGAGCGTCGTCTACACCAGCCCGGAGATCGCTTCGGTCGGCAAGACCGAGGAAGAGCTGAAGAAGGCCGGCATCGACTACAAGGTCGGCAAATTCCCGTTCAGCGCCAATGGCCGCGCGCGCGCCATGCTGCACACCGACGGCTTCGTCAAGATCCTGGCCGACAAGGCCAGCGACCGCGTGCTCGGCGTCCATATCGTCGGCTTCGGCGCCGGCGAGATGATTCACGAAGCGGCGGTGCTGATGGAATTCGGCGGTTCGTCCGAAGATCTCGCCCGCACCTGCCACGCGCATCCGACGATGTCGGAAGCGGTGAAGGAAGCGGCTCTGGCGACGTTCTTCAAGCCGATTCATATTTAGCTGCGCGCCAGCGCAGAACCCATCGCTTTGTCATCCTAGGGCGAAGCAAGGAGCGAAGCGACGCGCGTAGACCCTAGGATCCATGCCGTGACGCTAAGCCGTTGCAACGGTTACAGAATTTTGCTCTGTTGCGCTCTACGGCAACGGTTACGGCATGGATACCTGGGTCAAGCCCGGGTATGACGAGGCGCCGCAGTTGTCCCAACCAAAACGGCCCGCCTGTTGGCGGGCCGTTTGTCGTTTGATGCCGTCCTATTACTGAGCCGGTGCCGGTGCAGGTGCCGGCGCAGGGGCGGGTGCAGGTGCCGGAGCGGGAGCCGGGGCAGGCGCCGGAGCTGGCTCAGGGGCTGGAGCCGGCGTTGCAGGCGCCGGAGCCGGCGTGCTGGCGGCCGGCGGCTCAGCCGGGGCCGGCGCATGCTCGCCGCCGCTTCTGCCAAAGACATAATAGGCAACAATGGCCAGGATAATAACAACTAGGGCGATCAGCCACCCGCTGCCGCCACCACCCGACTTGGGAGGCGTGCTCGAAGGGGTGAAGGGGTCGTTAGGGTTCGCCATGAAACGTGTCCTCCTTGGATGAAAGTCATCAAAATAACAGCCATCAACGCGCTGAGCCCGCATCGGGTTTCACGCGGACGGACGGAAAGCGCTGAAAAACCGGCGTTTTCAGGTCCGCCAGCCGCCAGACGACTCAGTTGACGGCGGTAACACTATACCCTGCCTTGCGAAAATCCTCGACCAGTCCTTCCGGACCAGGCAGATGCATGGCGCCGACGGCCATGAAAACGTTGCCCTTGGCCAAAATCGGCCCCGCATGCGCCGCCATCACCTTGTTGCGGCTGGTGATCATGGTCTGCTCGAAGGCGGCATAGCCGGCCTTGTCGTCCGCCGTCTCCGGCAGCACGGCCCGGAAGAGCGGCCAGAACATGCCGACCTCGCCACGCTGGTAGAGCACGATCATCGTCTCGTTGACGTCGTTCACCTTGTCGCCGAGCTTCATCGTCTCGACCAGGCTCTTCATATGGAATTCGAGCGGCAGCGAAGCCATGGCGCGCAACTGATCGACGGCGGTCTCGAGCCCTTCGATGTCTTTCCCCGAAGCCTTGGCGTCCGAGGCGAGCTTGACGTCCAGCACGGGTTCGCCGGCGCTCTGGCGCGCCACCTCGCAGGCCGGCAACGCCATCATCGCCGACAGGATCCACGGCTTCATCTTGGCGACCGTCGCCGGCGGAATGCCGCGGGCGTCGAGCCCCTTGTCCAGCGCCGCCGCATCCTGCGGCGACAACAGCGACGACAGCGTGGTGTTGTCGGTGAACATCATCAGGCCGGGTTCGCTGGCCATGGCGGCCATCATCTTGGCCTTGTCGAGCGCGTCGGTGGTCTCGATGACGATTGTGCCGGCGCCGTCATAGGCCTTCTGCGCGGCGGCCGGCAGCGTGGTGACGCGCGTATCGGTCATGTGCATGGTGCCGAACAGATAGGATGGCTTTTCGCCCGGCTTCTCCAGCTTCCAAAGCAGGCCCTTGCCGTTGGGAACGGCCGCCGCTTCGGTCTCGACCTTCTTGAACGCGGCGGGGTCGTTCTTTTCCAGAGCGGTCAAAAGATCGGTGCCGGCGCAACTGGGCGCTTCGGCATGCGCTCGGCCGGCGATCAGCAGAACGACGAGGAAAGACAGGAAAAACAGCAGGTTGAGCGCCGCAAGCAGCTTCAACGAGACAAGGGCCGCGCGGTCGGCGATGGCGATGACGCGTTTCATGGAGAAGCGTCTTAGCGCCGAAAAGCGGCAAAACGGTTAATTGGGAGGATGAAATTGTTTCTGGTGCGGTGAGCTCTTTTGACGTTCGCTCGGGTTTTCGGAGAGAATGCTTTGGCCGCAACGCTTATCGCTTCGTCATTCCAGGGTCTGCGCGCGTCGCTTCGCTCCTTGCTCCGCCCTGGAATGACGAAGTCCGGAGGGCTTCGCGCCATCCCCCAGCGGCTTCACGCCCTTGGATGCGCCTTCTCGTAGATATCCAGCAGCCTTGCCGTGTCGACGCCGGTATAGATCTGGGTGGTCGACAGGCTGGCGTGGCCGAGCAGTTCCTGGATGGTGCGCAGATCGCCGCCGCGGCCAAGCAGATGGGTGGCGAAGGAATGCCGCAAGGCATGCGGCGTCGCCGTGTCCGGCAGGTTGAGCGCCGAGCGCAGTCTGGCCATCTCGCGCTGGACGATGGCCGGGTTGAGCGGGCCGCCGCGCGCGCCGCGGAACAGCAGTTCCTTGGTATCGATGTGGAAGGGACAGAGCCGGCGGTATTCGATGACCGCCTTGCGGGCCACCGGCAGCACCGGCACCAGCCGCGTCTTGCCGCCCTTGCCGGTGACGCGCAGCACGGTGTCGGCTTCCGTCGCGAGATCGGCGCCGGTCAGGCCGAGCGCCTCGGAGATGCGCAGGCCGGAACCATAGAGCAGCGTCAGCACGGCGGCATTGCGGGCGGCGATCCATGGCTCGTCCGCGAGCTGGCCTTCCGTCGCCACCACTTGTTTGGCATCGCTTGCCGTCAGCGGCTTGGGCAGCGATTTCGGCTGGCGCGGCGCGCGCAGAGCAGCCGCGCCGGCGGCATTGACCAGACCGCGCCGTTCGAGAAAGCGCAGCAGCGAGCGGATGCCGGCAAGGCCGCGGCCCAGCGTGCGCGCGCCAGCGCCTTCATTGCGGCGCTTGGCGAGGAAGCCGCGCAAATCGGCGGGGCGCAGGTCGGCAATGTCCGAGATGCCTGGAGAGCCGCCGCGATGTTCGGTCAAGAAATGCAGGAACTGGCGGGTGTCGCGCTCATAGGCCTCGACCGTCTCCGGCGACAGCCGGCGCTCATGCGCCAGCGTCTTCAGCCAGGTCTGGCGCGCCGCCTGGAGGTCGGGTTTGGCCGGGATGAGGAATTCCTGCATGGCGGCAGTTTCGGGCATGCGGGTTAGGAAGCGGTGAAGAGGCGATCATTGAAATGATGGTCTCAGGAGGGTAGAGCAGGGCAAAGGAAGCGCCGCCGATGTCGAAGCTCGAAAACCCCGTACAGATGGCCGTTATCGGCGCCGCGCACGGCATCAAGGGCGAATTGCGGGTGAAGACCTTCACCGGGGACCCGCTGGCGCTGGCCGACTACGGTCCGCTTTATGCCAAGGATGGCCGCGCCTTCCAGATCCTGGACATCCGGCCGGCCGGCACGGTCGTGGTCGTGCGCTTCAAGGGCATCGGTGACCGCAACGCCGCCGAGGCTTTGGCCGGCACCGAGCTGTTCGTCGACCGCTCGGTGCTGCCCGACGACGGCGAGGAGGACGAGTTCTATCACGCCGATCTCATCGGTCTCGACGTCAGGGACGATACGGGCGTCATCGGTAAGGTCGTCGCCGTGCATAATTTCGGTGGCGGCGACATCCTCGACGTCACGCTTGCCGGCCGCAAGGGCGTGCTGATCCCGTTCACGCAGGCCGCCGTGCCGCATGTTTCGATCGCCGACGGATTCGTGGAGGTCAACCCTCAGGCGGCGGGGCTGGTTGAAGACGAAGAAGACGGCGAAGCGCCCAGGGATGCCGGCTTCGACCCGAAAGGCCGGCCGCGCGGACCGAAGGATGCCGGGGGCAACCGTTGAGCTTTGCCGCTTCGGTGCTGACGCTCTATCCGGAGATGTTCCCGGGCGCGCTCGGCCTGTCGCTGGCCGGCCGCGCGCTGGAGGCCGGCACCTGGTCGCTCGAGGCGATCCAGATCCGCGATTTCGCCGCCGACAGGCACCGCACGGTCGACGACACGCCGGCCGGCGGCGGCGCCGGCATGGTGATGCGCGCCGACGTGCTGGCCAAGGCGATCGACCACGCCGCGCCGCCGGGCGATGAGCGTCCAAGGCTGCTGATGAGCCCGCGTGGAAAACCACTGACGCAGGCGCGCGTGCGCGAACTGGCCGCCGGACCGGGCGCGGTCATCCTGTGCGGCCGTTTCGAGGGCGTCGACCAGCGGCTGATCGAGGCGCGGGGGCTGGAGGAAGTCTCGATCGGCGATTTCATCCTGTCGGGCGGCGAGCCGGCGGCGCTCGTGCTGCTCGACGCCGTGGTGCGGCTTTTGCCCGGCGTCATGGGCAATGCGGTGTCGGGCGAGGAAGAGAGTTTCGAGAACGGCCTGCTCGAGCATCCGCATTACACGCGGCCGCAGGAATTCGAAGGCAGACCGATCCCTGACGTGCTGATCTCCGGCAACCACAAGAAAATAGCCGAATGGCGTCGCGCCGAGGCCGAGAAGCTCACACGGGAGCGGCGGCCGGACCTCTTGGCAGCGGATCAGCCTTTGGTGAAATAGTAAAAGGCGAGGAACAGGCCGACCGCGACGACGAAGCCGCGGACCACGCCCTGCGGCACGCGCTTGGCGATCCAGACGCCGGCATAGCCGCCGAGCGCGCCGCCCGGGATCATGACGATCGCCTGCGGCCAAGCGACGACGCCGCCTGAAACGAAGACCAGGATGGCGATGGCCGCGATGACCACGGCCAGCATGTTCTTCAGCGCGTTGAGCCGGTGGTAATCGCCGGCCTGGGTCAGGCCGAGCGTGGCCAGCATCATCACGCCCATGCCGGCGCCGAAGAAGCCGCCATAGATCGAGGTCACAAATTGCGCCAGCGACCCGGCGAACGAGCCGACCCTGGCTTCGGCGCCGGGCTTGGGCGCCGGTTTCAGCCATGGCCCGGCGGCGAACAGCGCGGTCGCGGCGATCAGCAGCCAGGGCACCAGCGCGCGGAAGGACGGGTTGGAAAGCGCAAGCAGGATGAGCGAACCGACCAGCGCGCCGAAGGCCGAGATCACGCAGAGCAGCAGCGCCTGGCGCCAGAAATGCCTGATGTCGTCGATATAGGCCAGCGTCGAGGTGATGTAGCCGGGAAACTGCGTCACCGAGGAGGTGGCGTTGGCGACGATCGGCGGCACGCCGACCAGCGTCATGGCGCCGAAGGTTACGAAGGTGCCGCCGCCGGCGACGGCGTTGACCGCACCGGAGACAAAACCCGAGAGAAAGAGCAAGGCGGCATCGAAAAAAGTCATTTTCCCCGCTTAGGAAGCTTACAAGCCGCGCGCAACCCGGCACGGCCGCGGTAATGTGGGGCCATGGGGGCAAAAAATATGCCTCAAGGTCTTTTTTGATGCATGAGGCCGTGCCGGAACCGCTCACACTTCCTGGCGACATGCATTAGGGCGTGACAAAGCGGCAAAATGCCTGTATGTGCCCGCCCGAACCGGAAGAACGATCTTTCGGACCCGTCAACAAGTGCGGTGTAGCCGTCCCTGCCCGATGTTCCCCGATACAATTTGGGGACTGGGGGCATAGCCGAGCGGTCATTGGAACTGCAAGGCGAGCGTTGGACGCTCTGACTGTCGGAAGAACAAGAAGTGGATATTTGAGATGGATCTCATCCGTCAGCTCGAGGCCGAACAGGCCGCCAAGATCGAAGCCAAGCGCAAGCTGCCAGAATTCCAGCCGGGCGACACCGTGCGCGTCCAGGTGCGCGTCACCGAAGGCACCCGCACCCGCGTCCAGGCCTATGAGGGCGTCGTCATCGCCCGCGCCGGCTCGGGCTTCCAGGAGAATTTCACCGTACGCAAGATTTCTTACGGCGAAGGCGTCGAGCGCGTTTTCCCGGTCTACTCGCCGATGGTCGAGGGCGTCGAGATCGTGCGCCGCGGCAAGGTTCGCCGCGCCAAGCTCTATTACCTGCGCGACCGTCGCGGCAAGTCGGCTCGCATTTCGGAAAACACCGGCGTGCGCGCCCGCAAGCTGAACGACGAAGAGCGTGATGCTTTGGCCGCCGAGCGCGCCCGCATCGAGGCCGAGAAGGTCGCGGCCGCCCAGGCGCTGGCCGCCGAGACGGCCGCCAAGGAAGCCGCCGAGAAGAAGGCCGCCGCTGAGGCTGCTTCGGCCGAGGCCGCCTCCGCCGAATAAGGTTTCGTCGAAACAAGTTTTGGAAAGGCGGCTTCGGCCGCCTTTTTCATTGGGCGGAAGAGCCAGGGCTTTCGGTTCCCGATCAAGTCCTATCCTACCCGCGTTCTCGGACTGCATGTCTTGGCGATTGGCTGAAACATCTGAGCGTCGTCATCCACGGGCGGAGCAAGGAGCGCAGCGACGCGCGCAGACCCGAGGATCCATTCCGTGACTTTGAAGCACCGCTACGGTGCAGAATTCTGCGCCGTCGCACCCTACGACAGTGGTAACGGAATGGATCCTCGGGTCTACGCTCCGCTTCGCGTCGCTCCGCCCGTGGATGACGACCTCGGTGCCTCTCATCCATCCGAACACAAGTGAGGGACGCACATCGCGGCTCTTGACAATAAATTACTTTGTACACTAAATAATCGTGTACAATCAAATGGAGACAAAAATGTCGGCACTTTACAGCACCCAGGCTCACGTCACCGGCGGCCGCAACGGTCACGGCGAGACGAGCGACGGCCTGCTCAAGGTCGATCTGGCGATGCCGAACGAACTTGGCGGCAAGGGCGGCGCCACCAATCCCGAGCAGCTTTTCGCCGTCGGCTATGCCGCCTGCTTCGAGAGCGCGGTGCGCTTCGTCGCACGCCAGCAGAAGCTGCCGCTTGAGGACGCTTCGGTCACCTCCACGGTGAGCCTCTATCCGAACGACCAGGGCGGCTTCAGGCTCGGCGTTTCACTGGCGGCCGAGATCAAGGGACTTGATCAGGCGGGCGCAGAGGCGCTTGTATCCGAAGCGCACAAGATCTGCCCCTATTCCAATGCCATCCGGGGCAATATCGACGTGGCGCTCTCGGCAAAGGCTGCATGACGACGAAAACCGAAATCATGACCAAGCAAGCTCCGGCGCAGGGCGCCGGGGCGATCGAGGTGCCGCGCCTCGACCAGCAGCTCTGCTTCGCGCTCTATTCGGCAAGCGGGCTGATGACAAAGCTTTACCGGCCGCTGCTCGATCCGCTCGGCCTCACCTATCCGCAATATCTGGCGATGCTGGTCCTGTGGCGGCATTCGCCGAGCACGATCGGCGAGCTCGGCGCAGCACTTGGCCTCGATTCGGCGACGTTGACGCCGCTGATCAAGCGGATGGAAGCCGGCGGCCTCGTCACCCGCCGGCGCGATAGCGCCGACGAACGCCGGGTGCTGGTCGAGCCGACAGCGAAGGGTCAGGCGCTGCGGGCGAAGATGAAGGACGTGCAGGAGGGACTGAGCTGCGGCATGCCGCTGGAGCGAGCCGAGCTCAAAGCCCTGCACGGCACACTGACGCGACTGGTCGCCGGATTGCGCGAAGCCACGGCCGACCAGGATTGAACGCCGCAAAGGCTATCCTCGAAACCATCCCCGAAGAGCATCGGATTGCGTGTTGGCCGGCTGCGTCAGCGCGGGCCGGCTTGCAAGGCGCATGCGGCTCTATCTCTTTGTTTTTACGCAATTCCGAACGGAAAACCGCTTCACACTTTTCCTGGAATTGCTCTAAAGTCGGCACCGGATTCTTCCTGGCCGCGAGATTGCAGCGCGGCCTGCACCTTCGGAGATTTGTCATGACCAAGTCGAAACTGCTGCTGGCCGCCATGGTGGCCTGCCTTCTCGCGCCTGTCGCGGCGCTCGCCGACAATTTGCCCGATCTCGGCGGCAAAAAGGTCGTGGTGGTAACGGAAAACGCCTATCCGCCGCTGCAGTTCATCGACAAGAAGACCGGCAAGCAGATCGGCTGGGAATATGATGCGATGGACGAGATCGCCAAGCGGCTGAACTTCAAGGTCGAGTATCAGAACACCTCGTGGGACGCGATGATCCAGGCGGTTTCCGACAATCAGTACAACATCGGCATGACCGGCATCACCATCAAGGACGACCGCAAGGAGAAAGTCGACTTCTCCGACCCCTATATGCGCTCGGAGCAATTCATGCTGGTGCGCGGCGATGAAGGCCGCTTCACCGACGCCAAGACCTTCGGCGCCTTCAAGGACGGGCTGATCGGCGCCCAGCCCGGCACCACGCCGTTCTACACCGCCGTCTACAGCGTGCTCGACGGCAACGAGCAGAACCCGCGCATAAAGCTGTTCGAGACCTTCGGCGCGACCGTGCAGGCGCTGAAGACGGGCGACGTCGACGTCGTGCTCACCGACGGCACCGCCGGCCAGGGCTATGTCGATGCCTCCGAAGGCAAGCTGAAGCTGATCGGCGGGCCGCTCGGCACCGAGGATTTCGGCTTCATCTTCCCGAAGGGGTCGGACCTGGTGAAGCCGGTCAATGCCGCGATCGCCGCGCTCAAGGCGGACGGCACGTTCGACAAGCTCAACAAGAAATGGTTCCTCGATTACAAGATGGGGCAGTAGGCGCTGTTGTCGCGACGGCCGGCAAAGCTGCCAATCTCCCCCCTTGCGGGGGAGATGCCCGGCAGGGCAGAAGGGGGTGTGCAGGATCGCGACATTTCCGTTCTAAGCTTCTGCGAAGAGAATCCGGTCAGAGGCGGTGATCGCAACCAGTTGATAGGCCGGCGGGACAGCACCCCCCTCTGTCCTACCGGACATCTCCCCCGCAAGGGGGGAGATTGGCAGCTCTTGCGAAGGCATCTATTCACCAGCGTTGGGAACTGATGCCCGCCACCCCATCCGTCAAATCCGAATTCCCCTGGTGGCTGGCAGCCGCCCTCGCCCTTGCTTTGGCCGCCGCCCTCGCCATTGCCTCCAGCGACCTCTATGCGCAGGTCTTCGCCACCGTCGCCAAGGGCATCGGCATCACCATCTTCGTCACCGCGGTCGCTTTCGCGCTGGCCTCCGCGCTTGGACTTGGCATTGCGCTAATGGCGCTGTCGGGGTCGCAATGGCTGCGGCAGATCGCGCGCTTCTATGTCGAGATCATCCGCGGCGTGCCGATCCTGGTGCTGTTGTTCTGGATCGCCTTTGCCGGCGCGCCGGCCTTCGTCGCCGCCTGGAATGCGCTGACTGCGCCGCTGCAGAGCGCCGGCGTGATCGGCGAACTGCTGGTGCGCGACGTGTCGCTGCTGTGGCGCGCCATCATGGCGCTGACCATCGGCTACTCGGCCTTCATCTCGGAAGTGTTCCGCGCCGGCATCCAGTCGGTCGAGAAGGGACAGATCGAAGCCGCGAAGGCGCTTGGGCTCAGCCGGGCGCAGCGCTTCCGGCTGATTGTGTTCCCGCAGGCGATCCGCATGATCCTGCCGCCGCTCGGCAACGATTTCGTCGCCATGGTCAAGGATTCCTCGCTGGTCTCGGTGCTCGGCGTCGCCGACATCACCCAGATCGGCAAGGTCTATGCCGCGGGCTCCTTCCGCTTCTTCGAGACCTATTCGATCGTCGCCTATATCTACTTGATCCTCACCGTCGGCCTGTCGCTGGGGCTGCGGACGCTGGAACAGCGGCTGCGCCGGCAGCATCAGCAATAGCGGGGAGCCAAAGTCGGCGCTACCTCTTTGTTTCCGACGCAATTCCGGACGGAAAACCGGTTCCCACTTTTCCTGGAATTGCTCTACCTTGGTCACATGTATCCGGCGGAGGAGACGTCCCATGAATTTCGACAAGGCCAATGCGGCGCTGGACTCCGTCTATTCGGCCGACTCGCCGGAAGGACTCGCAAAGGCCTATGCCGACTGGGCCGCGACTTATGACAGCGAGACCGCCTCGCTCGGCTATCTCCTGCCTTTCCTGATCACCGCCTGGGTGGCGCGGCACGTGCCGGCGGGCGAAGGTCCGCTGCTCGACGCCGGCTGCGGCACGGGCCTGTCGGGGCCGTCGCTCAAGGCTCTGGGCTATGGCGACATCGCCGGCCTCGACCTCTCCGACGACATGCTGAAGATCGCCGGCAGCCGCCAAGCCAATGGCAAGCCGGCCTATGGCGAGTTGAAGAAGGCGATGCTCGGCGGTCCGCTGCCTTGGCCCGACCGGCATTTCCGCGCCTTCTTCTCGACCGGCGTCTTCACCATCGGTCATGCCCCTGCCTCCGGCCTGCACGAACTGGTGCGCATCACCAAAAGCGGCGGCCATGCCATCTTCACCGTGCGCGACCAGGTTTTCGAGAGCGGCGGCTTTCAAACGGTGTTCGACGAGCTGACCCAGGCGAAGAGATGGCGGCTCGTAGAGCAAAGCCCGTGGTTCCGCTGCTACGCGATCGGCGACCCGGAAGCGCTGGTGAAGACGTTCGTGTTCGAGGTGGTTTGAGCCGTGAGCTCGCCGATCTTGCCTCCCTTCCTCTCCCTCCGGAGGGGGGAGAGGTGGCGCTGCGAAGCAGCGACGGAGCGGGGGACGGCGGTGCTCAAATGCGCCGTCGCTAATAACTCGCCACCGGCCCCTATAAAGCCGAGGCATTGCTCGGTTTGAAATAACAATGGCCGAGCCAAGTCGACCCCCACTCCGTCGAGCTTCGCTCGCCACCTCTCCCCCGATCGGCGGGGGAGAGGAAGGGCGCGCGCTCGCCGACCTTGGCGCTCTGCCTTTGCCCTCCGAAGGTGTGGGAATGTGAGGGCGAGGAACAAGGTCCCAGCCGCTAATTGCCGAAAAGCCAAAACATTGCTATCTACGCCGCCATGGAAAAGCTTTTCAGCGATCCGGCCTACAAGGGCTTCGTGCTGCAGGACAGAAAGCGCCTGCCGTCGCGATTTGCCGCGCGGGTCTGCGGCGCGCTCACCTGCCGACTTCGCCGGGCCGACTGATCGAAGTCGCTTGCCGGCCGAAGCCACGCCAGCTTTTCCTATTCTCATATCGACGGATTTACGCACATGAGCGCACCGCGCACCCTCTACGACAAGATCTTCGACGACCACACGGTCGACCGCCAGGACGACGGCACCTGCCTGCTCTATATCGACCGCCACCTCGTCCACGAAGTCACCAGCCCGCAGGCCTTCGAGGGCCTGCGCATGAGCGGCCGCAAGGTCCGCCATCCGGAAAAGACGCTGGCCGTGGTCGACCATAACGTGCCGACCTCACCCGAGCGCAAGTTCGGCATCAAGAACGAGGAAAGCCGCATCCAGGTCGAGGCGCTGGCCAAGAACGCCAAGGATTTCGGCATCGAATATTATTCCGAGAACGATATCCGCCAGGGCATCGTCCACATCATCGGACCGGAACAGGGCTTCACCCTGCCGGGCATGACCATCGTCTGCGGCGACAGCCACACCTCCACGCACGGCGCCTTTGGCGCGCTGGCGCACGGCATCGGCACGTCGGAAGTCGAGCATGTGCTGGCCACCCAGACGCTGATCCAGCGCAAGGCCAAGAATATGCTGGTGCGCGTCGACGGCCAGTTGCCGGAAGGCGTCACCGCCAAGGACATCATCCTCGCCATCATCGGCGAGATCGGCACCGCCGGCGGCACCGGCTACGTCATCGAATATGCGGGCGAAGCGATCCGTTCGCTGTCGATGGAAGGCCGCATGACGATCTGCAACATGTCGATCGAGGGCGGCGCGCGGGCAGGCCTGATCGCGCCGGACGAGACGACCTTTGCCTATGTGAAGGACAAGCCGCGCGCGCCGAAGGGCGCTGCCTGGGATGCCGCGCTCGCCTATTGGAAGACGCTGCAGTCCGACGAAGGCGCGCATTTCGACAAGGTCGTGGTGCTCGACGCGCAGAAACTGCCGCCGATCGTCTCCTGGGGCTCCTCGCCCGAGGACGTCGTCTCGGTGCAGGGCATCGTGCCCAATCCGCAAGAGATCGCGGACGAGAACAAGCGCACGTCGAAGATCCGCGCGCTCGACTATATGGGGCTGACGCCGGGGACCAAGATCACCGACATAGCGCTCGACCGCGTCTTCATCGGCTCCTGCACCAACGGCCGCATCGAAGACCTGCGCGCCGCCGCCAAGGTGGTCGAGGGCAAGACCGTCAATCCGCGCGTCAACGCCATGATCGTGCCCGGCTCCGGCCTGGTCAAGGAACAGGCGGAAGCCGAAGGCCTCGACAAGATCTTCGTTGCCGCCGGCTTCGATTGGCGCGAACCGGGCTGCTCGATGTGCCTGGCCATGAACGACGACCGGCTGAAGCCGCATGAACGCTGCGCCTCGACCTCGAACCGCAATTTCGAGGGCCGGCAGGGCTTCAAGGGCCGCACCCACCTGGTGTCGCCGGCCATGGCGGCGGCTGCCGCGATCGCCGGCCATTTTGTCGACATCCGCGACTGGAAGTAACAGCCGGCTGCGTCTCTCAACAAAGGCCCGGACAGGACGTCCGGGCCTTTTGCTTTCAGCGCTCTATCTGCGAATGATCTCGTGAAACTCCTCGCGCCTGCCGGGCTCGTCGGCGGCGACGACCAAGGCCAACTGCCGCTCGTCGAAAATCCTGAACCACTCGTCCCACTCCACGAGCTCGTAGCCGCCGCTGTTGATCGAACGCTCCGGGCGGTCGGTGTCTTCATACGCCTGCTGCCCAAAAACCAGCCGCAGCATGGGCTGCGTTCCCGCCTCGGGCGAGATGTCGACAATGGCCGGGAAGCCGGCGCGCGCCGCCGCCCAGGAGCGGATTTCATCGTGGTTCGTCAAAGTGATCGTGCCGGCCATCTCGATCGTCTCCCGTCTGGCGTCTCCTGTCTGGCCGGACAACGCCGCTCCGGCAGGCCGGTTCCGTGTGGCATGCGATGTGCTCGTCGGGGGCTTAACCGCTTGTTTGGGCTTAGGTCCTAGTATCTCCCCCTGGGTAAGTTGGGGAAAGTCGCAGTCCTTTGGACACCGGTCTGCTCATAGCGCTGCTCAATCCGACGATAGCGCTGGCGCTTGGCGCCGCGTTCCTCGTGCTGTTTTCCTATCAGCGCCATCGCCCGTATCTGGCCGCGCTCGGCGCGAGCTACTGCCTGTCGGCGCCGGGTTTCCTGCTGCAGTATTTCACGCTTCCGATCGGCGTGGCGCTGACCAAGCTGGCTTCCAACATCTGCTTCACGATCGCCGCCTGCTGCCTCTCCAGCGCGATCGTCGCGCGCTACGGGCGGCGCGTGCCCTATGTCGGCATCGGTATCGTGACCGGAGGCGGGCTCGCCGCTTTCATCTGGTTCATGTTCGTCGAGCCGGACCTCACCTGGCGCGTGCTCGTCATGAATTTCGGCTTTGGCGCGCTCAGCATGCTGGTCGCCTCGGAACTGAGAACGGTGCGCAACAACGGTCCGACCGAGAAAATCCTGTTCGCGCTGTCGCTGCTTTCCGGGCTGAACTTCATCGCCCGCACGCTGATCGTCGTCATCGCGCATGGACCGTTCCCCAGCTATGACGGCTTCTACGGCTCGTCCTACTGGACGACGGCGCTGCTTTCGCACGCGCTGTTGTCGCTGCTGATCGCGCTTAGCCTGTTCACGGCCGCGGCGCTCGATGTGATGCGGGCGCTGAAGGCCGAGACCCATACCGATCCGCTCTCGGGCATCCTCAACCGCCGCGGCTTCGAGGAGCGGGCAACCGTGTTGCTCGACCAGTGCGGCAAGGCGGGGTTTCCCGTCGCCCTGGTGCTTGCCGATCTCGATCACTTCAAGGCGCTGAACGACCAGCACGGACATGAGGCCGGCGACCGGGTGATCGCCGATTTCGCCGCCAAGCTGCGTTCCGCCACCGGCGCGCGCGGGGCCGCCGGCCGCATCGGCGGCGAAGAGTTCGCCGTGCTTTTGCCGCTCAGCGACCTGGGGGCGGCAAGGCTCTTTGCCGAAGCGATCCGCGCCTTCTATTCGGCCGGCGCGATCGAGGGCCTGCCTCCCGGTATCAGGGTGACCGCCAGCTTCGGCGTCGCCGCCCGCTCCGGCAGGGAAGGGCTGATGCCGCTAATGCGGCGCGCCGACGAAGCGCTCTACAAGGCCAAGAAGAACGGCCGCGACAGCGTGCGGCTTTCCTATGAGAGACCTGAAACCGCCTTCGCTGCCGAGCCGCTCGCCGTCGGCTAATGACACCGGACGCGTATCAGGCGCGGCGGCGCCAGGCGCCGACGAGCTTCAACGGCAAGGGCTGAGATTGGGCATCTCGCCGTCGGAAAGCCCGTACATATAGGAGCGGCCCTTCACCAGCACCGGCGGCTGGTAGCAGCCGGGCGCGCCGGGTTCGTCCGCATCGTCATAGACGACATCCGGCTGGCCGGCGCTGGTGAATTCGGAAAGCTTTTTCGCAAGCTTGCCCTCGCCGACGACGATGCGCTTGTAGCCGGCGGCGCTGTCGATGACGAGATTGCCGAAGGAATCGGCATAGACGCGGTCGTGATGGCGCAAGCCGGCTTCGGCCGGCGCGGCGATTGCCATGACAAACCCTGCCAGCGCCGCGGCCGCGAGGCTTGCCCACACTGAATTCGAACGCATGTCGCTCTCCCTTGATCGGCGCGACAGATCGCGCCTGGAATCCGGTTCGAATCGGAAATTAACTCTTTCTTAACCTTTGTTAAGAGGCGGGAGGCCTTCGGCGCCGGTTCTTAAGGAACATGGTTAATTTTCGAGGGCCGGCTTGCCAGGCAACAGGGCGGTCGCAGTGCCGATCTGACTTCAGGTCACCTTGATCTTGCAACGTCGCGTGGCTACAGCGGTCCACCGTTTCACAGTAACGGCAAGCGGCTATCTCTTTGTTTCGACGCAATTCCGGACGGAAGGCCACGGCGAACACGCCGAACCCAACCGTTCACACTTTTCCCGGAATTGCTGTAGGGTGCCGCGCACGAAAGGGCAGCGTATGAGCTTTGGCCACACGGTTCGGGTCTCGATCATCATCCCGCTGCTTCTCGCGGCCGCGGCCTGCGTACCGCAGGACGGCGCGCCCAAGTCGGCCGATGCCGCACCGCTGCCGGCTTCGCCTGCGCCGAACCAGCAGCCCGCCGCGCCAGCGGCGACGTCGATACCTGCGACGCCCCCAGTACCTGCGGCAGTGTCGGTCCCGACAGCGGCCAAGACGCCCGCACCACCAACCAAGATCGTCCCCGACCTTACGACGCCGCGGTCCGGCATCGGCACGGCCAGCTACAGATGCGGCAATGGCGGCTTGATCACCATCCAGAATCTGGGCAGCGCGTTGCGCGTCATGCGGCCGGATGGCACGGCAGAGGAGTTCGCCGCCTCGCCCGCCAACCAGAGCAGCCGCTACCAGGAAGCGGCGACGCATGACGCAATCGTGATCGACGGACGCGAGGCGCTGGTGATGAAGAGGGGATCCACCCCGCAGACTTGCAGAAGATAGCGCAGTTTGTTGCACTGCGGCGAACGCTGCGCCGGCTTCTAAACAGCCGCTAATCGATTGAAGCGCGCGGCCTCCAATTTGTCAGACTAAATGATGTTTCCAAAACGTTTTTCCGGCTTTGACGCGGTGCAAAAAGAGCATTAGAAACCGGCTGTCCGAAGCCATATATGAGGGCGGCAAACGCCGCATTCCCATCGCGGCTCCAGGATGCCGATCTGGGGGAGCCATGAGCAAATCACCAGCCACCCGCGCAGTTGCCAGACGTGAACGGCCGCTCTCGCCGCATCTGACGGTCTACCGGCCGCCGATCACGATGACGATGTCGATCATCCATCGCATCACCGGCGGCGCGCTCTATTTCGGGACGCTGCTGGTGGCGGCGTGGCTGATCGCAGCTTCGAGCTCGCAGGCCGCCTTCGACTGGGTCAACTGGGCCTTCGGCTCCTGGCTCGGCCGGCTGGTTCTGTTCGGCTACACCTGGGCGCTGATGCACCACATGCTGGGCGGGCTGCGCCACCTCGTCTGGGACGCCGGCGCGGGACTGGAAAAACACACCGCGTCGAGGATCGCCTGGGCGACGCTCGCCGGCTCGATCGTGCTGACGCTGCTGATCTGGATCGCCGGCTACATGGCGCGGGGAGCTTTCTGATGAGCGCGAACAATTCGGACATGCGCACGCCGCTGGCGAAGGTCCGCGGCCTCGGTTCGGCCCGCGAAGGCACCGGGCATTTCTGGCGGCAGCGACTGACCGCCATCGCCAACATTCCTTTGGTCCTGTTTTTCGTCGGCTTCCTGATCGCGATCAACGGCCATGACTACGCGGATGTGCGGGCGGCGCTTGCGAACCCGTTCGTGGTGGTCATGCTCGGGCTGGTGCTGATCTCGCCGCTTTACCACATGCGCATCGGCATGCAGGTGATCATCGAGGATTACGTGCATGGCGAAGGCCTGAGGTTGGCGCTGATCGCGCTCAACACCTTTTTCTGCGTGGCAGTCGGCGTCGCTTCGCTGTTTGCCCTGCTCAAACTCGCATTCGGAGGCTGACGTCTTGGCCAACGCAAATACAGCCAACACGGCTTCCGCCTACACTTTTGTCGACCATAAATTCGACGTCGTGATCGTCGGCGCCGGCGGCGCCGGCCTGCGCGCCACGCTCGGCATGGCCGAGCAGGGGCTGCGCACCGCCTGCATCACCAAAGTGTTTCCGACGCGTTCGCACACGGTGGCCGCGCAAGGCGGCATCGCCGCCTCGCTGTCCAACATGGGTCCCGATTCCTGGCAGTGGCACATGTACGACACCGTCAAGGGCTCGGACTGGCTCGGCGACGTCGACGCCATGGAATACATGGTGCGCGAGGCGCCGGCCGCGGTCTACGAGCTCGAGCATTACGGCGTGCCGTTCTCGCGCACCGAGGAAGGCAAGATCTACCAGCGGCCGTTCGGCGGCCACATGATGAACTATGGCGACGGTCCGCCGGTGCAGCGCACCTGTGCTGCCGCCGACCGCACCGGCCACGCCATCCTGCATACGCTCTACGGCCAGTCGCTGAAGAACAACGCCCAGTTCTTCATCGAGTATTTCGCGCTCGACCTGATCATGGAGCCGGACGGCACCTGCACCGGCGTCGTCGCCTGGAACCTCGACGACGGCACCATCCACCGCTTCTCGGCCAAGATGGTGGTGCTGGCGACCGGCGGCTATGGGCGAGCCTATTTCTCCGCCACCTCGGCGCATACCTGCACCGGCGACGGCGGCGGCATGGCAGCCAGAGCCGGGCTGCCGCTGCAGGACATGGAGTTCGTGCAGTTCCACCCGACCGGCATCTACGGTGCCGGCTGCCTGATCACCGAAGGTGCGCGCGGCGAGGGCGGCTATCTCGTCAATTCCGAGGGCGAGCGCTTCATGGAGCGCTATGCGCCGTCTGCCAAGGATCTCGCCTCGCGCGACGTCGTCTCGCGCTGCATGACGCTGGAGATCCGCGAGGGCCGCGGCGTCGGCAAGAACAAGGACCACATCTTCCTGCATCTCGACCATCTCGATCCGGCCGTGCTGCACGAGCGGCTGCCGGGCATCTCGGAATCGGCCAAGATCTTTGCCGGCGTCGACCTCACCAAGGAGCCGATCCCGGTGCTGCCGACGGTCCACTACAATATGGGCGGCGTGCCGACCAATTACTGGGGCGAGGTGCTCAACCCGACGGCCGAGCATCCCGACCGCGTGTCGCCCGGCCTGATGGCCGTCGGCGAGGCCGGCTGCGCTTCGGTGCATGGTGCCAACCGGCTCGGCTCGAACTCGCTGATCGACCTCGTCGTGTTCGGCCGCGCGGCGGCGATCCGCGCCGGCCAGGTGATCGACCGCAAGTCGGCGATCCCGTCGCCCAACGAAGCCTCGGTCGAAAAGATCATGGAGCGCTTCGATCGCCTGCGCCACGCCAACGGCTCGATCCCGACCGCGGTGTTGCGCGAGAAGATGCAGCGCGCCATGCAGGAAGACGCCGCGGTGTTCCGCACGCAGGACTCGCTCGAGAACGGCTGCAAGCGGATTTCGGAACTCTGGGGCGAACTCGAGGACATCAAGGTCACCGACCGCTCGATGATCTGGAATTCCGACCTCGTCGAGACGCTGGAGCTGGAAAACCTGATGGCCAACGCCATCACCACGGTCTACGGCGCCGAGGCGCGCAAGGAGAGCCGGGGCGCGCACGCGCGTGAGGATTTCGACAAGCGCGACGACGCCAACTGGCGCAAGCATACGCTGGCTCATCTGAGCGAAGACGGCAAGGTGACGCTCACCTACCGGCCAGTGCACACCGAGCCGCTGCTGGCGGAAAAGGACGGCGGCATCAGCCTGGCCAAGATCGCGCCGAAGGCCAGGGTGTACTGACGCGGCAATGATAAAGCTGTCGAAATTACCCAACGGAACTTCAGTGTACGACTACACTGGTGTGAGAACGGAGTTTCGAGGCCCGACAGATGTCGCCGTCTACCTGGAAGAAATCCAAGGATTTCTTGGAGAATTCCTGGGCGAACAAGCAGGCGTTTTACACGAAATCATCTCTGATAAAGTACATCTTGATCTACTCGTGTTTCCACCAAACGATATTAAAAATAACTGGACTCTTGTAACGAGCGGGATGAGCGATCTCCCGATGAATGTTCCGGGCAATCTCCACCCCCGCGAGGATTATGAACGAGCCGAACTGGTTTTCACGCTCCCGGCGTCATGGTTTGCTGCTGGGGAAAACGGAATGATCCCCGAAAACCAACTCGCTGACCCGAATAAATACTGGCCCATCCGCTTGATGAAGTCGCTCGCCCGGATGCCTCACGACTATGGAAGCTGGATATGGGGTTCGCATACTGTTGCGTCGCAAGACGGTCCGCCGGAGCCTTACGCCGAGAACACCAAAATGTCCGGCGTAATTCTTCTCCGTCCACCGAGTTGGCCCGACAAGAGAGATATCCTCCGCGCGGCCGATGGCACTAAGGTTAATTTCTTTGCCGTCGTCCCGCTACACGCAGATGAGATGACGCTGAAGTTGAATAAGGGTGTCGAGGCTCTGATTATTGCGCTCGACACCGCAGGTGTTTCCGATGTGTTGGATGCAGGCAGACCAAGCGCTGTCAAGCGGAAGCGCTACCTAGGGCTTTTCTGATGACAACTCCGCTAATCTTTGTGAACGACCTCGTCGACGTCAAGGTCGCCGCCGTGAACGAAATCTGGTCCGGGCTGAAGCTCGTCATCCGAAAGGACCGCAAGTAATGGTCGAACTCACGCTTCCCAGGAATTCGAAGGTCCAGCAAGGCAAGACCTGGCCGAAGCCGGAAGGCGCCACGAACCTGCGCGAATACCGCATCTACCGCTGGTCGCCGGACGACGACGAGAACCCGCGCATGGACACCTATTTCGTCGACATGGACGATTGCGGGCCGATGGTTCTCGACGCGCTGTTGTGGATCAAGAACAAGATCGACCCGACGCTGACCTTGCGCCGCTCCTGCCGCGAAGGCATCTGCGGTTCCTGCGCCATGAATATCGACGGCTCGAACACGCTGGCCTGCACCAAGGGCGCCGAGGACATTTCGGGCGCCGTGAAGGTCTATCCGCTGCCGCACATGTCTGTGATCAAGGACCTGGTGCCTGACCTCACCAATTTCTATGCCCAGCACGCTTCGATCCAGCCCTGGCTGCAGACGGTCTCGCCGACGCCCGCCAAGGAATGGCTGCAGAGCCACGAGGACCGCGAAAAGCTCGACGGGCTCTACGAGTGCATCCTGTGCGCTTGCTGCTCGACGTCGTGCCCGAGCTACTGGTGGAACGGCGATCGTTATCTCGGCCCGGCCACCCTATTGCAGGCCTATCGCTGGCTGATCGACAGCCGCGACGAGGCGACAGGCGAGCGGCTCGACAATCTGGAAGACCCGTTCCGGCTCTATCGCTGCCACACCATCATGAACTGCGCGCAGACCTGCCCGAAGGGACTCAATCCCGCCAAGGCGATCGCCGAGATCAAGAAGATGATGGTGGAGCGGCGGGTCTAGTCGGGCGAATTCGCTCGCGGTGCTTTGAAGGCAGCGATCCTTCGCGCCCCCCTCTGTCCTGCCGGACATCTCCCCACAAGGGGGGAGATCAGCAGCTTCGTCAACAGCGCTTATTCTTCG